>NZ_JAQGLJ010000071.1 GCF_028292945.1 Sphingomonas bacterium
AAGCTAATCGCACCTCGCGCAAGCTCGGCCGGCGGAAAGCAAATCGCTTCCGTTCGACGTCAGGGCGTGGCTTTGCCACGACGCCCCTTGTTCTCCGACCACCCATCGATCCCCGCCCACCCATCAAACCCGCACGCCCGCGCCGCTCGCCAGCGCCGCGCATTCATTCCGCCCAGCGCGATCACCCGCACGCGCAATCCTCGCGCTACGCGCGCCGCCTGAGCCGGCCTCAGCGACGCCGCGCCCGGATGCGACCGCGTCGGGAAGACCGGCGAGACGAACAGCAGCCCCGCCCCCGCCCGCAGCCCCGCCAACGCCTCGGCCCGATCGTGCGCAGGCCACGTCCGCAAGCCAGCGCCGCGCACCGCCTTGTGCACCCCGTCCGCGCCCGGCAGCAGCATATGGGCGCTCACCACCACCAGCCGCCGCGCCTGCGCGCGCCTGCGCACCTTGACGAACAGCCGCACCCGCTCCGCGGGCGACAACGAGTAATGCCGGAACACCACCCCGCTGCCCGGCGGCAGGCGGCGCAGCGCCGACCATAGCGCGTCGCCCTGCCGCTCGTCGGTGAACAGCCAGAGTGAGGGGTAGCGGGCAGGCACCGCGCGGCTATAGCGGCGCGGATGAGCTTCGTCCCCGCCGCCCTTGCCGACGTTCGCGCCCGCCTCGCCCGCGCTGCCGCGCTCGCCGGTCGCAAGGCTGACGCGGTGGAACTGATCGCCGTGTCCAAGACGCAAGCGCCCGACGCGATCGAGCCGCTGCTTGCCGCCGGACAGCTGACATTCGGCGAGAACCGAGTCCAGGAAGCCGCTGGCAAGTGGCCGGCCTTGCGCGAACGCTACCCCGATGCGCACGTACATCTGATCGGTCAGCTGCAGTCGAACAAGGCGGATGAAGCCGTGGCGCTGTTCGAGGCGATCCACACGATCGATCGCCCGTCGCTGATCGCGGCGCTGGCGCGCGCGATGGACCGGCTCGACCGTCGCCCGCGCTGCTTCGTGCAGGTCAACATCGGCGACGAGCCGCAGAAGGGCGGTTGCGCGGTCGCAGCGCTACCCGACCTGCTGCGCGAGGCGGTCGCGGCGGGGTTGCCGGTTGCGGGCCTGATGTGCCTGCCGCCCGCCGACGTCGAGGCCGCGCCCTATTTCGCGCTGCTCGCGAAGCTGGCCCGCGATCACGGACTCGCGGGGCTGAGCATGGGCATGTCCGACGATTTCGAGACCGCCGCGATGCTGGGCGCGACGCACGTCCGCATCGGCTCGGCACTGTTCGGCACGCGCGCATGAGGTTCGCGGCCCTCCTGTTCGACTTCGACGGCGTGCTGATCGAGAGCGAGTATGTCGGCAACAAGCAGATCGCCGACTGGCTGACCGCCAACGGCCATCCGACCACGCCGGAAGTCGCCATGCGCGAGTTCATGGGGCTGGGCGCGCGCGACTTTCATGATGCGCTTGAGCGGTACATCGACGGCCCGCTGCCCGAGAGCTTCCACACCGAACGTCAGGCGGAGGACGAGCGCGTGATGCGCGATGGCGTCGGTGAGGTCGCGGGCGCGGTCGCGTTCGTCCGCGCGCTACCGGCCACCCTGCCGCGCGCGGTTGTCTCGTCGAGTTCGAGCGACTGGATCCGCCGCCACCTCGCGCATATCGACCTGAGCGGCGAGTTCGGCGACCACATCTATTCGGGCCGCGAGCATGTCGCACGCGGCAAGCCCGCGCCCGATCTGTACCTCCACGCCGCCGCGGCGCTAGGCGTGGCGATCACCGACTGTGCGATCATCGAGGACTCGCCGGTGGGTGCGACCGGCGCGGTGGCGTCGGGCGGTTACGTCATCGGCCTGTGCGCAGGTTCGCATTGCGACGTCGCCCACGCCGACCGGCTCCGCGCGATCGGCGCGGATGCGATCGCGAGCAGCTTCGACGAGGTGGCGAGACTATTGGCGTTGTAGCGTCCCGGCAGAGCCGTGACGTCGGGCGGGCAGAAGCCCGCCGGGCGAGCTTGCGCGGGTCAGCAGGACGTCGCCTGCTGCCGCGCTGCGCTAGAGCTGGTGCCCCGTACGGTCGCGCTTGGTCGCCAGGTAGCGCGCGTTGTGCGGATTGGCGGGCAGGTGGTGCGGAACGCGCTCGACCACGGTAACTCCGGCCGCTTCCAGCGCCGTCACCTTGGCCGGGTTGTTGGTCAACACCCTCACCGCGTCCTGTCCCAGCAAGTGCAGCATGCGCGCCGCCACCCCGAAGTCGCGTGCGTCAACCGCGAAGCCCAGCCGCGTGTTGGCGTCGACCGTATCGAACCCCTGATCCTGCAGGCGATAGGCGCGCAGCTTGTTGACGAGGCCGATGCCGCGCCCCTCCTGACGCAGGTACAGGAGGATGCCCCACCCGCTCGCGGCGATCGCGGCGATCGCGTGGCTCAGCTGCGGACCGCAGTCGCACTTCAGGCTGCCGAACACGTCACCAGTGAGGCATTCGCTGTGCAGGCGCACCAGCGGCGGCCGGCCGTTGGGCTGTCCGATCAGCAGCGCGACGTGCTCGTCGGTCGAGTCCGGCGTGCGGAAGGCGACGACCTCCGCGTCCTCCGCGCCGGCGACGGGCAGGCGCGCGCGCGTGGCGAGGACGAGGCGGTGCGCGCCATTGTGCCCGTCGAGATCGGCGAGGGTGACGCTCGCCTCCGCACCCGCGCCGCCGATAAAGAAGGCGGGGAGCAGCCCGGCGAGGCGCGCGAGGCGGATCGCGGCGGCGGCACCCGGTGGCGGCCGCAAGGTGCGAAACGGACCCTTCAGCGGCGTGGCCAGATCGCGCGACGGATCGGCGAGCGCCACCGCACCGCTCAGATCCAGCCAGGGCGCGCGGTCGACCAGCACCGGCTGTTCGGGATCGGCGGCGGCGAGCTGGTTGACGAGCTTGAGCGTCGCCGCGCGGCCGGCAGAGATCAGCACGGGCGCGCCGCCGGTCGCGTCAAAGTCCGCCAGCGAGGCATCGGTAGCGTTCTCGACCGCCAGCACCGTCATGGCCTCGATCGCGATCGGCCAGCCGCGACGCAGCGCATCGATCGCGCGCGCGACCGACTTGTCGCTCACCAGTCGAACTCGGTCATGATCGGCACATGGTCGGACGGTTTCAGCCAGCCGCGACAATCCTCGAATACCGTGTGCGACACGGCGGTCGCGGCCACATCGGCGGTCGCCCATTGATGGTCGAGCCGCCGCCCGCGATCCGACAACGACCACTCGCGCGCGCGATAACTCCACCAGGTGTGCAAACGCGTAGGCGCGGGGTGGAAGTGACGGCCCAGATCCACCCAGCCGTTCGACGCCTGCAGCCGGTCGAGCGCGTCGACCTCGATCGGCGTATGGCTGACGACGCCGAGCAGCTGTTTGTGGCTCCACACGTCCTCGGGCAGCGGCGCGATGTTGAAGTCGCCGACGAGGATCGTCGGGCAGTCCAGCGCCTCCGACCAGCGCGTCATGCGCTCGACGAAATCGAGCTTCTGGCCGAATTTCGGGTTGATCTCGCGGTCGGGCACGTCGCCGCCTGCGGGCACATAGACATTCTCCAGCCGGACGCCATTCGGCAGGCGAACGCCGATGTGCCGCGCCTCCCGGTTCGCCTGCCAGTCGAAGCGATCGTCCTCGCTGATCGGCACCCGGCTGACGATCGCGACACCGTGGTGCATCCGCTGGCCGTGGATCAGGACATGATCATACCCGCGCGCCCGAAACGCCGCTGCGGGGAAGTCGGCATCGATCACTTTCGTCTCTTGCAGGCACAGGATGTCGGGTTCGGCCTCGCGCAGGAAACGATCGACGATGTCGAGGCGGAATCGGACCGAGTTGATGTTCCACGAGGCGATCTTCACGCGGAGGGGCGTAGCAGCGGGTGATGTGGTTCGTCACCCCACGCGGAAATCCATCCAAGCTCCACCCGCACGACGGCAGGGTCCAGTCACGGTGCGCTAGGTAAGCATCGGGTGAGGTCCGCGGCACGCCGCGGCAAAGCCGCGTGGTCGAAGCTCGCTTCGCGAGCCGGGCCGTGCTCGCGTGAGTCTTGCGCCAGCATGGCGCAAGCCACGCTACACAGAAAGGCCCCCGCTCCGGGGGCATGGAGCGAGGGCCGACCTAGCGTTCGTCACGCAGGCGGGAAACGATCAGATCGGGTAACAGGGGGGAAATCCCGACCGACCGCGTCCGCCGGTTCGCCCTACCACCTCAACCTGTCGGCTGCATGAACGGGAGCAATATCGGTGTAAATCCGGTATTTACCTTCGCACCCCACTTTTGCGCGGGTCATTCCAGCGAAACGCATTGTCACCCACCGCCTCACCAAACCGCTGCCCCGACAGCCGCACGGTGGTGCGATTGCCCTGACTGTCGAGCGCCACCCACCCCTGCATCGCCAGCCCCGCCGGCGCGCCGTCCTGGCGCGCAAAGACCAGCGTGATGCGGCCATATTCGGGGTGTTTGGGGTCATTCGCCTCGATCGACACGACGCGATCGTTGCCGGTCGGGAGGACGCGCGCATATCGTCCGATGTCGCGCTGGGGATCGAGCAGCACGCCCAGCGGCGAGTTCTTCACCGGCCAGCGTTGCACCTGCTTCACCGAATAATCGATATAGGTCAGCGCACCGCCATCCGCGACGAGCAGGATCGGCACGCCTTTCTGGTACTGAAACCGGATCCGGCCAGGCTGCTTCAGCGTCAACGTTCCGGTCAGCGACTTGCCGGCACGATCGGTCTGCGTGAACGCGGCGGTCATCGTCGTCAGCGCTTGGAGATGGCGTTGCACCTGGGCGAGGTCGGCGGACGGCGTCGGCGCAGCGGCAACGAGCGCGGCGATGGGCAGGAGCGGGAGAAGTTTCATGCACTCGCCTTGGTGGCGGAGCGTTGAACGAGTTGTGAACACGCAGCATGCCTCGTCACCCGGCCGCGAGCCGGGGTCCATCGTGCCGCCAGCGACACGCGCGCCCAGAGGGACCCGATCCTTGCCGGAGTAACGGAGGAAAGCACGCCGCGGCAAAGCCGCGCCGTCGGACGGCCCGGCTTGGCCGACCCGAGCACCCAGCAAAGTAGATACTGCTGGGTCCCGTCGCCCGCCGGACTGGCGCGAGTCAGCCGGACGGGGCCGGACTGCCGCGCTGCGTCAGAACCGGAAAGCCGTCCCCAGGTACACCGCCTGGCTGTCGCGGCGGTTGTCGTCGAGCCGGACCAGTCGATCCCGCTCGGTGCGATAGCGCAGGCCAGCGGTCACATCGACGTTGCGCGTCAGGCGATATGACCCGCCGACGTCGAGCGAATAGCTGCGCTGATCGTCGACGCTCGGCGCGACGGCGGCGAACGGCCGGTCGGCGACCGCCTTGACCCGGCCGATCACACGATCGCCGGCATAGGTGACGGTAACATCCGCCGCCTCGCGCCCGCCAGGGCGGCCAGCCATGTCGAGTCGCTTGACGTCGCCGGCGATTCCGAACCGGCGCCAGCCCACAGCCACGCCCAGATTGTAGGCGATCGGCGCCAATCCGACCACCGGGTCGGCCGGTGCCGTGGGCCGCGCGGGATCGGCTCGATTGGCACGCGCGCGGACGGCCACCGTGACCGCACGATTGTCGCGCCGCGTTTCGGCCGGGGTAAAGCGCAGGCCGCTGGTATCCAGGCCACCGCGCGCGAAAACCGCCGCCAGTCGCGGATCCGCGGCGGCGGGCGTGAACGCAAGTGCCGGTCGGCTCTGTGCAACCGTTCGCGCCTTCACCGATCGGCCGTATGACGGCCGCTCAGCTGCATCGGAAGCAGGCGCGACAGCGAAGCCGGCGGTGACCAGCACCCCGGCGGCGATCGCGACCATGACGCCCGGCGCCTTCACTTCTACTGTCCCTCTCCAGCGGACTCGACCCAATGAACTGAGCATATAACGTGTCCCCGGCCGGTCACCACCGAGCAACGTTGAATCATTGGAAGTGTGATAAAATCCGCACAGGCCGCCATTGCGGGCAGGTCGGGGGCAGCGCGCTTGCGACCCGCGGGGGGGACCTGTAGAGCCAAGGCGACCTTTGTCAGGAAAACGCCCCCATGTCCCGCCCGTTGCGCATCGCGAACCCCCTGTTGCTCGGTGCTTCCCTGCTCCTGCTGCCGTTGGCGGCGTGCAGCACCGGCGGTGGCGTGCCCAAGGCCGATCTTGCCGCGTCGAGGGTAACCACGATCGGCGTCAATGCCTATCTGTGGCGCGCGACGCTCGACACGCTGTCATTCATGCCGCTGCTGCAGACCGACAGCAATGGCGGCGTGGTGGTGACCGACTGGTACGTCAATCCGCAGTCGCCGGCCGAGCGGATGAAGGTGACCGTCTCGATCCTCGATCAGGATCTGCGCGCCGACGCCGTGCGCGTCGCGGCGCTGCGCCAGGTCAATCAGGGAGGTCAGTGGATCGCGGCGCCGGTTCAGGCCGCCACGACGCAGAAGCTGGAGGACGTCATCCTGACCCGCGCCCGCGATCTGCGCCGCGCGGCCGTGTCCGGCTGATCACGCGACATCCATGAGCCAGCCCTCCCGCTTCAACGCGCTGGCTGCGGACGCGCGCTGGCAGCAGACCTGGGACGAGCGGCGGACCTTCGCCGCTGACGATGCGAGCCTGAAGCCGCGCTCCTATGTGCTGGAGATGTTCCCCTATCCGTCGGGGCACATCCATATGGGTCACGTCCGCAACTACACGATGGGCGACGTGCTCGCGCGCTATCGGCGGATGCGCGGCATGGAAGTGCTGCACCCGATGGGGTGGGATGCGTTCGGCATGCCGGCCGAGAACGCGGCGATGGAAAAAGGCGTTCACCCCCGCGGCTGGACGCTCGACAATATCGCGACGATGAAGGCGCAGTTGAAGCGGCTGGGCTTCGCGCTCGACTGGTCGCGCGAGCTGACGACCTGCGAACCCGATTATTACGGCCACGAACAGGCTCTGTTCCTCGACCTCTACGAGGGCGGGCTGGTCTATCGCAAGGAAAGCGCGGTCAATTGGGACCCGGTCGACATGACCGTGCTCGCCAACGAGCAGGTGATCGACGGGCGCGGCTGGCGCTCGGGCGCCGAGGTCGAGCGGCGCAAGCTAAATCAGTGGTTCCTGAAGATCACCGACTTCGCCGACGAGCTGGTCGATGGGCTGGGCGAGCTGAAGGACTGGCCCGACAAGGTCCGCTTGATGCAGGAGAACTGGATCGGGCGCTCGCGGGGGATGCGGTTCGGGTTCGACGTTGCGAATGGCGAGCGCATCGACGTCTTCACCACCCGCCCCGACACGATCTTCGGGGCCAGCTTCGTCGCAGTCGCGGCCGACCATGCGATAGCGCAGGCGGTCGCCGCGACCAGCCCCGACGCTGCTGCGTTCATCGCCCGATGCAAGCAGGGTGGCACCACCGCTGCCGAGCTTGAGAAGCAGGAGAAGCTCGGGTTCGACACCGGGCTGACCGCCGCACACCCGCTCGATCCGAGCATCACGCTGCCCGTCTACATCGCCAACTTCGTGCTGATGGAATACGGCACCGGCGCGTTGTTCGGCGTGCCCGCGCACGACCAGCGCGACCTGGATTTCGCGCGCAAGTACGGCCTGCCCGTGACGCGAGTCGTTGCGGAGGGTGACGAGACCACACCCGAGTTCGGGGGCGATGTTGCCTATGGCGGGACAGGCAGACTGGTGAACTCCCGATTCCTCGATGGTATGGACGTCGAGGTCGCCAAGGTTGCAGTGATCGCGCGTGCCGAAGCCGAAGGCTGGGGCGAGGGCACGACCATTTACCGCCTGCGCGACTGGGGGGTATCGCGGCAACGCTATTGGGGTACGCCGATCCCCATCATCCATTGCAATGCGTGCGGCGTCGTTCCCGTGCCACGCGCGGAGCTGCCGGTGGTGCTGCCCGAGGATGTCAGCTTCGCGGTGCCCGGCAACCCGCTCGACCGGCATCCGACCTGGAAGCATGCCGACTGCCCGACCTGCGGGGCGGCGGCAGTGCGCGAGACGGACACACTCGACACCTTCGTCAACTCCAGCTGGTACTTCATCCGTTTCGCCAGCCAGCCCGCCGACCGGCCATTCGACAAGGCGGCGGCCGAACGCTGGCTGCCGGTCGGCCAGTATATCGGTGGGGTCGAGCACGCGATCCTCCACCTGCTCTACGCACGCTTCTGGACGCGGGCGCTGAAGCACATCGGCAAACTCGATATCGCCGAGCCGTTCGCGGGGCTGTTCACGCAAGGCATGGTGACGCACGAGACCTATCGCGCTGCGGACGGCCGCTGGCTGTCGCCGGCCGAAGTCGAATCAGGGGTCGAGGTTGCGACCGGCGCGAATGTCGTCATCGGGCGCGTCGAGAAGATGTCGAAATCCAAGCGGAATACGGTCGATCCGCTGCCCATCGTCGAGCGTTACGGCGCGGATGCGGTGCGCTGGTTCGTGCTGTCGGACTCACCGCCCGAACGGGACCTGCCCTGGTCCGAAGCCGGCATTGAGGGTGCCTGGCGGTTCGTGCAGCGGCTTTGGCGACTGTGCGTGAGCGACACCGGTGGCGCGGGCGTGGACGGTGCGCTGGATCGCAAGCTGCACCAAACCATCGCGGGCGTCGCCACCGACATCGAGGCGCTGGCGTTCAACAAAGCCGTCGCGAAGCTATACGAGTTGGTCAACGCGATCGAGCGTGCCGCCCCATCGGCATCGCGCGACACGGCTGTGCGCGCGACGATGCTGCTGGTGGCACCCATGGCGCCGCATCTGGCGGAAGAGGCGTGGGCAGGCGCCGGCGAACACGGGCTGATCGCCGATGCCGCCTGGCCCGAAGTGGACGAGACGCTGCTCATCGCCGACGAGGTGACGATCGCCGTGCAAGTGAACGGCAAGCTCCGCGACACGCTGACGCTGCCCAAGGGCCTTGCGCGCGAGGAAACAGAGGCCGCCGCACTCGCATCGGACAAGGTCACCAGCTTTCTCGGTGGCAAGCAGCCGCGCAAGATCATCGTCGTCCCCGACCGCCTGGTGAACCTGGTCGCATGAGAGCGGCGCTGCTCCTCGCGTGCGCGCTGCTGCCGCTCGGCGGCTGTGGGCTGAAACCGCTTTACGCAGGGGGCGGCTCGGGCGCGGCCGCCAGCGCGCTCGCGGCCATCGAGGTTGCGCCGGTTCAGGGGCGGAGCGGCTGGCTGTTGGTCAACGCGCTGCGCGATCGCCTCCCCGCTCAGGGCGCACCGCGATATCGACTCGATCTGCGGCTGGACGACAGGATCAGCGGACTGGGCGTGCGCCGCGACGATAGCATCGCCCGCGAGCGCCGCACGTTGCGCGCGCGCTGGCAATTGGTGGAAGTCGGCACCGGCGCGGTTGTGATCGACACCACCGCTGGCTCCGACGCCGGGATCGACGTCGTCGGATCCGAATATGCGACGATCGCGGCGGAGAACACCGCACTCGAGCGGCTGGCCGGGATCGTGGCGGATCAGATCGTCGGCCGGATCGCTCTTCATGCGCGGGCGAAAAGCACGCCGTGAAGGGCGTCAGCGGGCAGCTGCCCAAGCTGCGTCAGGACGTGCGGTTATACCTGTTCCACGGGCCGGACGAGGCGGGCGCGAGCGATCTCGCCCGGCAGCTCGCGGCAACCATGCCGGAGGCGGAGCGGATCGACCTCGACGGCCCGACGTTGAAGAAGGACGTTGGGCGGCTGGCTGACGAGGCGCTGTCGCCCTCGCTGTTCGGCGAGGCTCGCGTGATCAGGGTCGCGCCGGTCGGTGAGGAAGCACTGGAAGCCCTGTCCCTGCTGTTGAATAGTTCACGTGGCGGCAGCCCGGTCATCGCGCTCGCCCCTGCGCTGAAGAAGGGCAGCAAGGTACTGGCTCTTGCGCTCGCCCACCCGAACGTCGTCTCGGTGGCCTGCTATGCCCCGTCCGCAAGTGACTCCGAAAAGATCGCGACCGGGCTCCTTACCGCTGCCGGAATGCGTCCGGCACCCGGGGTGGCGCGACGGTTGGTCGGGGCGAGTGGCGGCGACCGCGCGGTGCTCGGCCGTGAAATCGACAAGCTGGCGCTCTACCTCGATGCAAGTCCCGAGCGGCCGCAGGAGGTCGGTCCGGCGGACGTCGACGCCATCATAGCCGACCTGAGCGAGGCGGAGCTGAACGGGGCGGTGGATGCGCTGCTCGACGGCCGGCCAGCTGAACTCGGTATGCGCCTGACCACGCTGGACGAGAACGGAGCTTCACCCGTGCCATGGCTGCGCGCCGTACAGCGGCGACTGGTTGCGCTGGGGGATATGCGCGGTGCGGTCGATCGCGGCGAGCCGCTCGACGGCCTGATGAAGCGACACAGGATCTTTTCTCGGGACGAGGAGCAACGTACCGCGCGTGACCTGCGCCGTTGGTCGCCGACCATGATCGCCACCGCGCTGACGCAGGTACGCGCCGCGGAACTCTCGGCAATGAGCAGTGGAGGGGCCGGTGCGACCTTAGCCGAGCACGCGGCCGTAGGACTGGCCCGGCGGGTCGCCCGCTAGATCGGCTCGCCGGTCAGCCGCTGGCAGAGCATGTCGAGCTGATCGAGTGTCGAATAGCCCAACGTGAGCGAACCGCCATTCGGGCCGTGAGTGACACGCACGGCAACCCCCAGCAGATCGGCCAGCTGGCGTTCCAGCGCAGCGATATCGCCGTCGCGCGTGGTGCCGGTGTGGTCGCGTCGGAACTCCTCGCCTGCGGCCTTTGGTTTTTTGGCGGCCCGCGCAAGTTGCTCGGTGTCGCGCACCGACAGGCCGCGCGCGACCACCTGTTCCGCCAGGGCCTCGACATCGCCGGCGCCGAGCAGCGCACGCGCATGCCCCATCGACAGCGATCCATCGACCACTCGTGCCTGCACCCGTTCCGGCAGGTCGAGCAGCCGCAGCAGGTTGGCGATGTGACTGCGCGACTTGTGCACCATGCCCGCCAGCGCTTCCTGCGTGTGACCATAGTCATTGGCAAGACGCTGGTAGGCGCGCGCCTCTTCGATCGCATTAAGGTCCTCGCGCTGGATGTTCTCGACCAGTGCGATCTCCAACGTCTCCGCGTCGTCGAACTGTCGAATGACGACCGGAACATCGTGCAACTGGGCCCGCTGCGCCGCGCGCCAGCGGCGCTCTCCCGCGACGATCTGATAGCCGTGGCCATGCGGGCGGACGACGATCGGCTGCAAGAGGCCACGCGCCTTGATCGAGCCCGCAAGTTCGTCGAGCTGCGCATCGTCGAACCGACGTCGAGGCTGATCGGGATGCGGTGTGAGCGAACCAACGGGTAGCGTCTTGATACCCGAGTCACTGCCATCGCCGCCGCCAATTGGCGCTTCGCGCGCGATGTCGCCGAGCAGCGCGTTGAGACCGCGTCCCAGCCCACCGGAGCGAGTGCGGGTCACGCCGCCACCGCCGGTGCCGGCAGGCGTCCTATGAGTTCGCGGGCAAGTGCGATATATGCTTCGGAGCCGCTGCACCGATGATCGTAGATCAACGCAGGCAGGCCATGGCTCGGCGCCTCCGACAGGCGCACATTGCGGGGGATGACCGTCTCGAAAACGACCTTGCCCAGCACGGCGCGAACATCGTTCGCAACCTGCTCGGTCAATCGATTACGGCGGTCGTACATTGTCAACGCCACCCCCAGGATCGACAGACCCGGATTGAAGCGCGCCCGAATACGCTCCACGGTGCTGAGCAGTTGGGACAGACCCTCCAACGCGAAGAATTCGCATTGCAGCGGCACCAGGAGACGATCCGATGCTACCATCGCATTGATCGTCAGCAATCCCAGCGAGGGAGGACAATCGATCAGGGCAACGTCCCACCGCGCTGGCGCCTGTTGCATGGCCGCGTCGAGCCGATGGGTTCGCTGATCGAAGTCCACCAGCTCGATCTCCGCACCGGACAGGTCGACGGTCGCGGGCACGATATCGAGTCGGGGCACCTTGGTCGCCACTGCTGCTACGTCGATCGACGCGGTACCGATCAGGACTTCGTACGACGAACGAAGCCTGCTCGCCTGAGTCAGGCCAAGACCGGTTGACGCATTGCCCTGAGGATCGAGGTCGATAAGCAGGACACGCAGCCCCGTCGCCGCCAGTGCGGTTGCCAGGTTGATCGCAGTGGTGGTCTTACCCACTCCACCCTTCTGGTTTGCTACCGCGATGCAGATCACCGCCGGACAACCTGATCCAGCACCAGGATGCCAGCACTTTCATCGGTAACGCTTTGTTTCACGTGAAACACTCCGGCCCAGCTGTTGCGCAATTCCTGCAGCTCACCAACAGCGGACCTACCCCTTGGCAGCAGCCACCGCGTACCGATGGTGGAACATCCCGCGGCCGCATGCAAAAGCTTTTCGACCGGTGCCACCGCTCGGGCAGAGATAATCGCCACAGGCTCATTCAGCTCCTCGACCGCCTGGTTGCGCAGGCAGATCGTATTCTCGACACCCAGGCGAGCAATGCATTCGGAAAGGAAGCTCGCTCGCAACCTGCGGGGTTCCGACAATATGGTTCGATGTGATCGCAACAACCCCACCACCATTCCCGGAAAACCGGCACCCGTACCGATATCGAGCCAGCTTCCGTCGCTAACGGGAGCAAGTGCGAGCAGCTGCGCGGAATCGACAATGTGGCGAGTCCAGATCGTTTCCAAGGACGTTCTGGAAACCAGGTTCTGACGGCTGCTCTCGTCGAGGACCATGGCGACGAAGCGATGGACCTTGGCCATCGCACCAGCGTCGAAACGGCTGTCCATCCAGCCAATGGCCTCGTCCTCGGTCACGCCGCGCGTCTGCTGTGCAACAATATCGCGGACAGCGCGGCGGGGGTGATCCCCCGAATGCGCGCGGCCGCCGCCAGCGAGGTTGGCCGGGCGATTGTCAGGCGCGCGATCATTTCCGTGGACAGACCAGGTACGCTGGCGAACTCGAGCGAGGGGGATATCGCGACCTGCTCCTCCGCCCTTAGGCGCCGCACCTCCTCGGCTTGCCGCGCCACATAGGGTGCGTACCGGGCGTTCTCGATCTGCTCTTCGACCAGATCTGCCGGGAAGCGCTTGCCACCCGGATCGGCTAGTTGATCGGATGACATGCCGTCGAGTTCGGATCGCAGACGCGCCCGTCGGTCAAGATGCGCGATCCTGGTCGCCGACAGACAAGCCGCGTCGATTGCCACTTCGCCCAAACGGGTTTCGGCATTGTCCGGCCGCAGCGACAAGCGAAACTCCGCCCGAGCGGTGAGCATGCGATAGGGCTCGGTAACACCCTGCAACGTGAGATCGTCCAGCATGACCCCAATATAGCTGGAGGCGCGGTCGAGCGTCACGGGCGCCAGGCCCAAAGCATCGCCAGCGGCGGCAAGCCCAGCAACCAGACCTTGCGCGGCCGCCTCCTCATATCCGGTCGTTCCGTTGATCTGCCCTGCGCAATAAAGACCCGGAAAGGCCGAAAGCTGCAGATCACGATCAAGCGCCCTTGGGTCGAGGAAATCATATTCCACGGCGTAGCCGGGAGCTGCGATTTCAACCCGCTCAAGACCCGGGATCGTTGTCAGCAGGGCCTGCTGCACATCGACCGGCAGTGACGTCGATAGACCGTTGGGATAGACGATATGGTCCGTCAGACCTTCCGGCTCGAGGAAGATCTGGTGTCCATCTCGATCGGCGAAGCGCTTCACCTTGTCCTCGACCGAGGGACAGTAACGCGGCCCAGCGGCGTCGATCGCCCCGGTGAACAGGGGCGAGCGATGGAAGTTCCGGCGTATGATCTCGTGCGTGACCGGCGTGGTCCGTGTGACCGCGCAGGCGACTTGCGGCAGGCGTGCTCCGGATGCCATCGTCGACATGGTCCATCGAACATCGTCACTCGGCTGCTCGTCCAGGCTCGCCCAGTCTATCGTCCTCCCGTCCAGTCGTGGTGGCGTGCCGGTCTTGAGGCGGCCGATCGGTAGTCCCGCTGACCGCAACTGATCGGCCAGAGCCGTCGCCGCCGGCTCTCCTGTCCTGCCTGCGTCCTGGCGTTCGTCGCCGCGAAAGATGCGGCCGCCCAGGAATGTCCCCGTGGCAAGGATCACCGTTCGCCCGGCGACCACGCTTGTGTCGTTCAGCGCGACCCCGTTCACCCGGCCATCGCGGATCGATAGCGCAATTGCCTCGCCATTGATGACCGTTATGCCGGGCTGATCGCGGATCAGCTGCTGGATGGCCCCGGCGTATAGCGCGCGGTCCACCTGAACGCGCGGCCCACGTACCGCCGCGCCCTTGCTGCGATTGAGCATGCGATAGTGGATGGCGGATCGATCAGCAGCGCGGGCCATCAACCCATCGAATACATCGAGTTCCCGCACAAGGTGACCCTTGCCGACCCCCCCGATCGACGGATTGCACGACAATGCTCCCAGGAAGCGTTGATCGAACATGACCAGCGCCACGTCGGCGCCGCGTCGTGCGGCGGCGGTAGCCGCTTCAGTACCCGCGTGCCCTCCACCTACTACAACGACATCGTACATTCGGGTCGTCTAGTACGCCTGATAGAGAATGCAAAATTGTTCCACGTGGAACACTACTTTCCAAGACAGAACCGGGCGAAAAGTGCGTCGCGCACCGCTTCCGGCGCGTTGATCCCGAGCAATCTCCCCAACAGCACCGAGGCAGTCCTAAGATGTTCGGCCACAAGCAGTGGGTCGGAGGGCAGCATCAACAATTCGGTTACTGTCAGGCAGGAGGAGCGTTGCGCTGCTTTGAGGGGGAGTTCGCCTGATCTTGGCAGGAGCCTCTCCGCCTGACTCGCAACGGCTTGCCAGCACCGCTCGATCGAGGCGAGGTCATGTTTGGATATGGCCAGAGACCGACCCGACGGGAGTACGGCGCGACCTTCGAGATCCGATCTTGCATGCACCCAAAGGGCATCCGATCGAGGTGGAGGATCATCACCCAGCCACAGTAGAAGGTCGGCCTCCACGATCGCATCGCGAGCGCGCGTAACGCCGATCTGCTCGACGGGATCGGCAGCATCGCTGAGACCTGCGGTATCGATCAGCAGAAACGCCGCTTCTTCCCGTCGAACGGCGACCTCGATCCTGTCGCGCGTCGTTCCGGCGACGGGGGTGACGATGGCCGCCTCCCGCTGCGAGAGCAGGTTCAGAAGGGTCGACTTGCCGGCATTGGGCGGACCGGCGATCACCACGCGCAGGCCGTCGTAAAGCCGCTCGACGGGCGGCGCGGCAAGCGCGGCGACGATCTCCGCGCGCAGCAGCGCGGCGTCCGCAACCACTCCCGCGAGCAGCAAGTCCTCCTGCTCGACATCGCCTTCCTCGGCATAGTCGAGCGTCGCTTCAACCCTGGCCGCCAGGTCGGCAATCATCGACATCCAGCCTCGGACGGCGGCACTTACCCGCCCCTCGGTCGCGGTCAGTGCTGCCCGGCGTTGCGCTTCGGTCTCGGCCTCCAGCAGATCGGCTAGTCCCTCCGCCTGCGCCAGGTCCATTCGCCCGTTCAGCAGCGCACGGCGGGTGAACTCGCCCGGCTCGGCCATACGTAACCCAGGCCAACTCAAAATCGCGTTCTGCACCGCTTCCGTCACCGCCCGGCCGCCGTGACAATGCAGTTCCGCCACATCCTCGCCGGTCGCGCTCGCCGGGCCCGGGAAGAGAAGGATCAAGGCGCGATCCAACAACGCACCGTCCGCACCACGGACGGCGCGAAGCGACGCACACCGTGGCGCCGGCAAGGTGCCCGTCAGCGCCGCTACCGCGGCAAAAGCGGCCGGCCCGCTGATCCGGATAATGGCAATCGCGGCTGGCGGCGCGCCGCTCGACCGCGCGACGATCGTCTCGATCATCTGTCCGGCTTGGCGGTGCCGCTCTCCACCAGCCGCCGCCACATCGCCAGCCCAGCCTCGCCCATCGGCGCCCAGCTGCGCACCATACCCTCAAGCATCTCGGGCTTGACGCCACCGCCGCTCATCGACTCCATCAGCATCTGGACATAGCGCTCGTGCAACGGGCTGAGGTCCGGCAGTCCCACCGCTCGGCGCGCCTCCTCAGGGGTGCATTCGATGTCAACGGTGACCTTCATGGAGCATACCTTCGGGCAGGAGACATGGCGCGGGACGATGACGTGTATGCGCCAATCGGCACCGCTCCCGCAACGACCATCGGCCAGCGAGCCATCGGACGCGATCCGAAGGTCCCCGAGGGAAACCCGATCCGCGATACACCTATGTCGGCGGGGCGGATCAACTCACCAACCCGTGTTCGACTGCCAACGCAGGGTGTTTTGGCCGCGCACCAGCGACCAAATACGTCATGCCAACCGGTGACTCCGGCTGTTCGGCGTTACCCGAACAGCGTCATCAGCCCGACCTCCTGGTCAGTGATCCCGGTATAGATCATGCTGCCGGCGACGTAGACGATCACCAACAGGCCGATCCAGGCGATCCAGCGATAGCGCTCGATGTACTTGGCGATCAGATTGGCGGCGATCCCCATCAGTGCCACCGCGAACACCAGCCCGATCATCAGGATCCCCGGGTGATCGCGCGCCGCGCCGGCCACTGCCAGGACGTTGTCGAGGCTCATCGATACGTCCGCGATCGCAACCGCCCAGGCCGCGCTGGCGAAGCTCTTCGCCGGCTTGACCCCGGAATGCTCGTCGCCCTCGACCTCAGGAGAACCCGCGTTGCCTGCCCCGGCAGGTCGCAGCTCGCGATACATCTTCCAGGCGACCCACAGCAGCAACAAGCCGCCCGCGAACACCAACCCGACGATCTGGAGCAGCTGCGTAACGATCAGCGCGAAACCGATGCGCAGCACCAGCGCGGCGATGATGCCGATCAGGATGACCTTCTTGCGCTGATCTGCGGGCAGGCCGGCCGCCAGTGCGCCGATGACGATGGCGTTGTCGCCGGCCAGCACGATGTCGATCAGCAGCACCTGACCAAACGCGAACCAGGCGCTGCCGTCGCCGCTGAACAGGTGCGACACGTCGGCGACGATCTGGGCCCAGATGCCATCGGCTGCGGGGAGGGCGGCGGATGCGGCCGCTAGAAAGGAGAAGAGCATTACGAGTGCTTAGCGCAGGAAGATCGCGCTCTCCACCCCTTCTCGGCTATGCTGAACTAGTTTCAGCATCCAAGCGCGACGCCAGGCAGGAGGGGCGCCGCAGCATGGCCCCGTCGTGACGTCGAACGGGGGCACTACGCTTCACGCCGACCGAGCTTGCGCGAATCGGGTAGGTGTGGCCACCTGCCGCGCTGCGCTATTGATTCATGCTCTCGAAGAAGTTCTCGTTCGACTTCGAATCCTTCATCTTGTCGAGCAGGAACTCCATCGCGTCGGTCGTGCCCATCTGCATCAGGATCCGGCGCAGGACCCACATCTTCGACAGCTTGGCCTTGTCGACCAGCAGCTCGTCCTTGCGGGTGCCAGACTTGCCGACGTCGAGTGCCGGGAAGATCCGCTTGTCCGCCACCTTGCGGTCCAGCACGATCTCGGAGTTGCCGGTGCCCTTGAACTCCTCGAAGATCACCTCGTCCATGCGACTGCCGGTGTCGATCAGCGCGGTAGCAATGATCGACAGCGAGCCGCCCTCCTCGATGTTGCGTGCGGCGCCGAAGAAACGCTTGGGGCGCTGTAGCGCATTGGCGTCGACACCGCCGGTCAGCACCTTGCCCGACGACGGCACGACGGTGTTGTAGGCACGGCCCAGGCGGGTGATCGAATCGAGCAGGATCACCACGTCCTTCTTGTGCTCGACCAGCCGTTTGGCTTTTTCGATCACCATTTCAGCGACTTGCACGTGGCGCGTCGCCGGCTCGTCAAAGGTGGAGGAGACGACCTCGCCTTTCACCGACCGCTGCATGTCGGTGACTTCCTCAGGCCGCTCGTCGATCAACAGCACGATCAGGAAGACCTCGGGATGGTTCTCCGAAATCGCGCGCGCGATGTTCTGCAGCATCACCGTCTTGCCGACCCGCGGCGGGGCGACGATCAGCGTGCGCTGGCCCTTTCCCTGCGGGGAGACGATGTCGATGACGCGCGACGACTTGTCCTTCTGCGTCGGATCGAAATTGTCGAGCGTCAGCTTGGACTCGGGATAAAGCGGCGTCAGATTGTCGAAATTGACGCGGTGACGGACGACGTCCGGATCGTCGAAGTTGACTGCCACCGGCTTGACCAGCGCGAAGTAGCGCTCGCCGTCCTTGGGTCCGCGGATTTCGCCCTCGACGGTGTCACCGGTGCGCAGGCCGTGTTTGCGAACCTGGTTGGGCGAGACGTAGATGTCGTCGGGACCGGCGAGATAGTTGGATTCCGGCGAGCGCAGGAAGCCGAAACCGTCGGACATGACCTCGATCGTGCCGAGCCCCATGATCTGGTCGCCATTGTCGGCCTGGACCTTCAGGATCGCGAACAGCAGATCCTGCTTGCGGAGCGTCGATGCACCCTCGACGCCCAACTCCTCGGCCATGCTCACCAGTTCGGCGGGCTTTTTCTTCTTCAGGTCTTTGAGATGCATGGGAAATCCACGAGAAATCAGTTCGGGGCAGCGGCCGGCGCTGACGATCACGAACTTGGCACGAAGCGGGAAAAGCGCGAACCCGGCAGGACGCCGGCCACGACAGTTGCCCTATGACCTAGGACGCACCGCCATTGCCGTCAAGCTGCTCAAAACGGCTTCACGATCGCCAGGATGACGATCAGCGCGACAGCCAGCGCCGGCACCTCGTTCAGCAGCCGCAACGTGCGCGGGGTCAGCGTCGGCCGCCCCGCCGCCAGTTTCTTCGAATAGCCGACCGCCCAACCATGATAGCCCGACAAGGCGAGCACCAGCAGCAGCTTGGCATGTAGCCAGCCCAGCCCAGGCTGGCCGTCGAAGAAGCCGACATTGGCCGCCAGCATCAGGCCCAGGACCCACACGGCCACCATCGCTGGGGTAAGGATCATGCGCCTGATCAGAGCCTCGCGCTTGATCCAGCGCGGCCCTTCGGCGGGGTCGCCCAGACCCTCCTGATGATGCACCAGATAACGCGGCAGCATGAACAGCCCCGCCATCCAGAACACCATGAAGATGACGTGCGCCGCCCTCACCCACAGATAGGCACCACCCAGCCAGCCGATCATCATACTATCCCTCCGTCATGCTGAACCCGTTTCAGCACCAGGCGATGCGGTTTGCACAACACCAACCGTTGCTGATCTCGCCTGTCGCGCGTGGATGCTGAAAAAAGTTCAGCATGATCAGAAGCTGCGTCCTACTCTCGCCAGCAGCGCTTCGACATGCTCGATCGGCGTAAATTGACCGATGCCATGGCCTAGATTGAACACATGCGGTCGCTCCGGAAAGGCGGCGAGCACGCGGTCGATGCCTTGCTCCAGCGCCTCCCCACCCGCCAGCAACGCCAGCGGGTCGAGATTACCCTGCACCGGCATCCCCGGCGGCAGCACCGCATCCGCCCAGACCGGATCCACCGTCTCGTCCAGCCCGATCGCATCGGCACCGGTCTCGCGAGCGTAAGCCGGCAGCTTGGCCCCCGCGCCCTTGGGAAAGCAGATGACGGGCGTGCCCGGTCGCGCTGCGTGCAGGCGTTGTACGAGGCGCGCGGTCGGCGCGATCACCCACTGCTCGAACTGCGCGGGGCTGAGCGAGCCGGCCCAGCTGTCGAAAAGCTGGATCGCTTCTGCCCCCGCATCGATCTGCTCCAGCAGATATTCGAAGGTGCAGACCTCGATCACCTCGATCAGCGACGCGAAAGCGACGGGGTCGCGATAGGCGAGCGCACGAGCTTCGGCCTGGTCCTTGCTCCCCTGTCCCGCGACCATGTACGTCGCGACCGTCCACGGCGATCCGGCGAAACCGAGCAGGGTTACCGCTGGCGGCAGCGCGGCCGCAACACGGCGAACCGTCTCGTAGATCGGGCCCAGCATCTCGGGCGCGCCCTGCAGCTGCTGCCACAGGCCATCGACCAGCGGCGGCGACAGGCGCGGCCCTTCGCCCGGCCCAAAGCTCAGCTCCTGCCCCAGCGCCCAAGGCACCATCAGGATGTCGGAGAACAGGATCGCGCCGTCGAAGCCGAAGCGGCGGATCGGCTGCAGCGTCACCTCCGCCGCTGCCTCTGGATCGGTCGCCAGCGCCAGGAAGCCACCCCTTTCCGCCCGCAACGCGCGATATTCCGGCAGATAGCGCCCCGCCTGGCGCATCAGCCAGATCGGCGGCACCGCCTGCCGTTCGCCACGCAGCGCGGCGAGCAGCGGCTTCTTGATCGAAACGTCGGACAGGGCCGGTCCTTCTTCCATTAAGAAGAGAATCTAAAAGGTTGTTGTAGTGGTTGGCAGGCGGATAGCGGCCATTAGCGCCTGTCCCGTTTTTGCCAACAGCTTGACCCGACGCGCAGCACGTTCCGCTCGCGATTCGAGCCGGCCATGCCCGTTATCCACAGGATGTGGGCGGAACCGGCCGGTGTTGGCGGCTTTGTGGATGGAACGCGGTTTATCCACGCCGGCGGCATCGCTTGGCGGGCGGAACGGGTTGCGCTACCCGTTTTGCCCATGTTCTCCACAGATTTGTGCTGAAATGAGGCTGCACCTCCACCTGCTGTCCGACTCCACCGGCGAAACGCTGGAGAACATCGCCAAGGCCGCACTCGCGCAATATGACGATGTGGAAACGGTGCGGCATTTCTGGCCGATGGTGCGTACCGAGGCGCATCTCGATCGGATCCTGCAAGAGATCGCGCACAATCCCGGGCTGGTGATCTTCACGCTGGTCAACCCGGCGACGCGACGCATCCTGGAGGACCGGTGCATGGCCCTGGGGCTGCCGGCGGTAGCGCCGCTCGATCCGGTCAACGACGCGCTCTCGGGACTGCTGGGCCAGACCGCAAAGGCTAGGCCCGGCCGTCAGCATGCTCTCGACGCCGCTTATTTCGCCCGCGTCGATGCGATCCAGTTCACCATCGCGCATGACGACGGCATCGGGTTCGACAATTGGGAAGAGGCGGACATTGTCCTGGCGGGGGTGTCGCGGTCGTCCAAGACGCCGACGTCGATCTACCTCGCCAATCGCGGCTTCAAGGTCGCCAATATCCCGATCGTGATCGAAAGCCCGCCGCCGCCGGCGCTGTTCACGCTGAAACGGCCGCTCGTTGTTGGGCTGACCACCAGCGCCGACCGCCTGATCCAGGTCCGCCGCAACCGGCTACTGTCGCTGAACCAGCTGCCCGACACGAGCTATGTGGCGGCAGAAGCGGTCGCGCGTGAGCTGCAGTTCGCGCGGCGCATGTTCGCGGACAATGGCTGGCCGGTAATCGACGTGACCCGGCGTTCGATCGAGGAAACCGCGGCGGCGGTGATCGCGCTGGTGCAGGAGAAGCGTGAGGGTGGGCCAGTATGAGGCTGATCCTCGCCTCGCAATCCGCGTCGCGTCGCGCGATGCTGGCTGCTGCGGATGTGGCCTTCACCGCGGAGGCCGCCGCTGTGGACGAGGATGCCGCCAAGGCTTCGCTAGCCGGATTGGCCCCGCGCGATCTGGCGGACGCGCTGGCGGAGTTGAAGGCGCTGAAGGTATCCTCGCGCCGGCCGGGCGCGCTGGTCCTGGGCAGCGATTCGATCGTGGCGCTTGCTGACGGAACGCTGCTAGACAAGCCCGTCACCCGCGAGCAGGCGGCCGAGCATCTCGCGCGGATGAGCGGCGGCGTGCATCGGTTGTGGAGCGCCGCCGTCGTCGCGGAGGATGGCCACGCTGTGTGGCGGTATGTCGACGGCGCGAAGCTGCACGTCAGAACGCTGTCCTACAGCTTCATCGATCGCTATCTCGACGCCGAATGGCCGGCGGTCGCGGGATGCGTCGGCGTGTTTCGGATCGAAGGACCGGGCGTGCAGTTATTCGAGCGCATCGAGGGGAGCCATTTCACCGTGCTCGGTCTGCCGCTGATTCCGGTGCTCGGCTTTCTGCGCGTGCGGGGCGTCATCGAAACGTGAGTCACGGGACTTCATTGCACCAGTGTGAACTTAGTGTGACCTTCCGCGCGTGAGCATGCCCTTTGCCGAGGTGATCGGCGACCCGATCGCCCAGTCCAAATCGCCGCTGATCCACGGTTTCTGGCTCACTGCGCTCGGGATCGCGGGCGAGTACAAGCGCTTCCACGTCCCCGCCGGAGAGCTGCCGGACTACATCGCGGGCGCCTGCGCCGACGCGAACTGGCGCGGGTGCAATCTCACCATGCCGCATAAGCAGGCGGTGATGGAGCTGGTCGACGACCCGGGTGGGGTACGCTCATCGATCGGCGCGATGAACACGATCCTGCGTCAGCCCGACGGCTCGGTGATCGGCACCAACACCGACGCAGCCGGCTTCGCCGCACCCATCGCGGAACTGCAATTAGCCGGGCAACACGTCACCGTCATTGGCGCCGGCGGGGCGGCGCGCGCGGTGCTGTGGGCGCTGGCGCGGCTAAAGGTAGAACGCGTGACGGTGATGAACCGGTCTCCGCTCAAGGCGGCGGGGCTACTCTCGCACTTCGGGCTGAAGGGTGATGTGACGCCACTCGACGCGCCACTGGCACCGACGACCGCGCTGCTGGTCAACACCAGCGCGCTCGGGATGGTCGGCCAGCCGCCGCTCGATCTCGATCTGTCGCCGCTGGCGGAAGATGCAGTGGTGTACGACATCGTCTATTCGCCCTTGGAGACCGCACTCCTTGCTGCCGCGCGTGCCCGCGAGCTTGCGACCGTCGACGGGTTGGAAATGCTCATCGGTCAGGCGGCGCTGGCGTTCGAGCTGTTCTTCGGCGCGGTGCCGCCGCGTGAGCGCGATGCGGAGCTGCGGGCGATATTGACGTCATGATCACCGTCGGCCTCACCGGCTCGATCGGCATGGGCAAGTCGACCGTGGCCGCGATGTTCGCCGATGGCGGCGTGCCGGTGTTCGATGCGGATGCCGCCGTCCACCGGCTGCAGGGACCGGCAGGGCGCATCGTGGCCGCGATCGAGGCGCGCTTCCCCAGCACCACCGGGCCTGCGGGCGTCGACCGTACCGCACTGGCGGAGGCCGTGCTGGGCGACGATGCGGCGATGCACGCGCTGGAGGCGATCGTGCATCCGGCGGTCGGCGAGGAGCGGGCCGCGTTTCTGCGCGAGCACGCCGACGCGCCCCTCGTGGTATTCGACGTGCCGCTCCTGTTCGAAACCGGCGGTGATTCGCGGGTCGACCAGGTGGTAGTGGTCAGCGCCGCCGAGGCCGTTCAGCGTGCGCGCGTGCTGGCGCGGCCGGGCATGACGAAGGCAAAGCTCGACGCGATCCTCGCGCGCCAGCTGCCCGACGCGGACAAGCGCGCCCGCGCCGACTTCGTGATCGCCACCGATGTGCCGCTCGCCGAGACCCGTGCCGCCGTTGCGCGGGTCATAGCTTGCGTGCTCGGGCGCACGGATTCATAGCGAGCCGATGCGCGAGATCGTTTTCGACACCGAAACCACCGGGCTGAGCTTCCATGCCGGTGACCGGCTGGTCGAGATCGGCTGTGTCGAGCTGTTCAACCGCGTCGATACCGGCCGCCACTGGCACGCCTATTTCAATCCCGAGCGCGACATGCCCGAGGAGGCCGCACGCATCCACGGCCTGCGCTCCGACTTCCTGCGCGCCAAGCCGCTGTTC
The DNA here is from genome assembly GCF_028292945.1 of Sphingomonas bacterium. GTDB lineage: Bacteria > Pseudomonadota > Alphaproteobacteria > Sphingomonadales > Sphingomonadaceae > Sphingomonas. The sequence continues at coordinate 23,648 of NZ_JAQGLJ010000071.1, forward strand.
TCGCACCTGGTTCACGAGCTGCTCGACTTCATCGCCGATTCGCCGTTGATCGCGCACAATGCGACTTTCGACTTCGCATTTCTCAATGGCGAGCTGAGCCGCTGTGGCCGGCCACTCGTGTGCACCACGCGCATGGTCGACACCCTGCCGATCGCGCAGAAGAAGCATCCCGGCGCCAAGCACAATCTCGATGCGCTGTGCACGCGCTTCGGCATCGACCGCTCGCATCGCGTCCTGCACGGCGCGCTGCTCGACGCGCAGCTGCTGGCGCAGGTCTATGTCGAGCTGATGGGCGGGCGGCAGATCGGGCTTGGCCTGGTCGACGAGGTGAAGGCCGCCGCCGCACCGTCCGCCGCGACCCTCGCCCGTCCCGTCCGACCGGCGCGCGTTTTCACCGTATCCGAGGGAGAAAGGGCGCGGCATCGCGCGTTTCTGTCTACCGTCACCGCGCCGCTCTGGGGAGAGGCGTTCGGCTGACTGCCATGCGGGCTGGTGCCCGCCAACATCAGAGCGGGTCCCCCAATATTTTGGTGTGCCTGCCAGCTAGGAGTAGTTCATGGACATCCGGATCTCTGGTCATCAGGTCGCCACCGGCGACGCGCTCAACACCCACGTCCAGACCCGGCTCCAAGCCATCGTCGACAAGCTTTTCAGCCGCGCGATCTCCGCACAGGTCACGTTCGGCAAGGGGCCGCACGATGTCGGCTTCACCTGTGACATCGTCATGAACGTCATGAAGGGGCTGGTGCTGAAGGGCCGGCACGAGGCGCATGATGCGCATCCCACCTTCGACGGTGCGGCGGAGAAGATCGAGAAGCAGCTGCGTCGCTACATGCGCCGGTTGAAGGACACGCATGCGGCCGAGTCGATCGAGGTCAATGAAGCGGGCGCGTACGACAATGCCGGCTACACGCTGTTCCAGGAGCCGCGCGAGGAGGAAGAGGTCGGCGACGCGCCGCTGATCGTCGCGGAGACGCGGGTCGACGTGCCCGATGCCAGCGTGTCGGATGCGGTGATGATGCTGGACCTGCGCAACACCGCCGCCTTGTTGTTCAAGAACTCCGGCACGGGGTCGTACAATATGGTGTACCGCCGCGGTGATGGCACGATCGGCTGGGTCGAGCCACAACGCGCCTGATCGGGAACGATCTTTCCACATCGGCGCGGGTGCCCTACTTGCCGCGCAGCATGACCGATCTGACCGACCTGCTGCGTTCCGACGCGGTGCTGACCGGCATCGCCGTGCTCGGCAAGAAGGCGCTGCTAGTGGCGCTGGCGGCCGCGCTCGCCCGTCAGACGGGCGCGGACGCGCGCGTGATCGGCGAAGCGCTTACGTCGCGCGAGCGGCTGGGTTCAACCGGCTTCGGCGGGGGGGTCGCCATCCCCCATGCCAAGGTTGACGGCGTGAGCCAGGTGACGGCGGTGTTCGCGCGGCTGGCGCACCCGATCGATTACGGCGCGGTCGACGCTGCGCCGGTCGATCTAGTGTGGGCGATGCTGTCGCCGCCCGCGGCGGGGGCGGATCACCTCAAGGCGCTGGCGCGCGTTTCGCGTCGCCTGCGTGACCGGGCGTTTCTGGCTAAACTGCGCGGCGCCGGCTCGCCCGACGCGCTATATGCGCTGTTCGCCGCCGATCGGGCGCGCGATGCCGCCTGAACCGCGCGCGGAAGATGACGGCGCGGCGCACTTCCGCGCGCTCGAGTCACTGTATGCGCATGCGCCGATCAACCACTTCTTCCAGAGCCGGCTGGAGATCGAAGCGAGCGGCGTCGCCCGCATCCACTTCACGGTCGACGAGCGGCATTTCCATGCCGGCGGGGCGGCGCATGGTACGAGCTACTTCAAAATGCTCGACGACGCCGCGTTTTATGCCTCGAACAGCCTCGTCACCGATCGTTTCTTGCTGACCACGCAGTTCAATATCCTGTTCACCGCCCCGCTCGCCGCCGGCCCGGTGGTGGCGGAGGGACGCTGGATCAGCGGTCGGCGCCGGGTGTTCGTCGCCGACGCGCGACTGCTGGATGAAGCGGGCGACGAGGTGGCGCGCGGGACGGGCACGTTCATGCGCTCGCGTATCCCGCTCGCCGACCTGCCCGGCTACCGACGCTGATGGACCGTTTGCCGACGGGCGTGCTGGTGAGTGCGCTGTTGCGGCGGATCAACGATGCGGGTGGCTTCGGTACGGTGCTGGCGAAGGGCGATGCACAGGCTGGTGCGGTGCTGGTGGTGGCGGTTGAGCGCGGCGAGAGCAGGCTGCTGGAGCGTGGCATCGGACCGGACGGGCGCTCGGGACTGATCGACTCGACTCCGGCCGACGACCTCGACGGCTATTGGCGACGGCGGCGCGCGCGCGACCCGGATCTGTGGGTAATCGAACTGGACGGCGCGGACTCGCAACGCTTCGCCGCTGAAACCTTAGCGTCCGATTGACTCTCCGCGGCCCCGGACCGACCCCGACTCATCGCAACGAGCGTTGTGCTGAAGCGGGTGCGATCCGCGTCGGTTACGCAGTCGGGGGGATGCCTGGGCGAGCGGCTATGCCGGTCGGTTCCATGGTCCAACCGCATGAACAAGCAATCGAATGTCGTTCTTCCAACTGGCCGCGCGTTTCGCGGCTGTTCTCTGCATGACCGCCGGTGTTCTGGGCGCAAGCTCACCCGGCCTCGCCAGCGATTATGATCGCGGCCTCGCGGCTCCCGCCGCCCCCCTGCTTCCAACCGCACCGGCGGCCCCGCTGATCGTTCAGCCTGCCCCCGCCACCACTCCCGCAGTCCTCGTCGACCCGGTCGTCGCCATCGCGCCACGCACCTCCTTCGCCAGCCTGGCCGCCGCCGTCGCCGCGCATAGCGCGCCCGGTGCCGCGATCGACGAGTCAATCGGTGACGAGCACCTCCGCTGCCTCGCCAGCGCGATCTATTTCGAATCCAAGGGCGAGCCGCTGCACGGCCAGCTCGCTGTCGCGCAGGTCATCCTCAACCGCACCAAGTCCGGCCGCTTCGCCAGCAGCGTCTGCGGCGTCATCAAGCAGCGTGGCCAGTTCGGCTTCGTCCGCGGCGGGGCGATCCCTGCGATCAATGCGACGCAAGCGGCGTACAAGACCGCCTTGGGCGTTGCCAAAGTGGCGTTGACGCAGACGTGGCAGACCGAAGCCGCCGCCAACGCGCTGTACTTCAACGGCGTTCGCGCCGGCCTGCCCGGGCTGAAGCGCGTCGCGACGATCGGCGGTCACATCTTCTACCGCTGAGTCTTGCACTGTTCGCTAGATGTTCTTACCGGGCGACGTGCTCGAACCGGCCCCACAATCTTGCGTCGACGAACCCGGCTCCCCGCTGTGCGCGGCGGACGTGTGCCGTGGCGTCACCCGGCTGCTGTTCCGCCACGATCTGTTCGCGATGGGGGAGGTGCCGCTCGACGGCGGACGGCGCGCTGATCTGATGGCGCTCGACGCACATGGCCGGCTGGTGATCGTCGAGGTCAAGGTTTCGCGCGCGGACCTGCTCGGCGACGGCAAATGGCCGGATTACCTCGACCATTGCGACCGCTTCTTCTGGGCAGTGCCGGCCGGGTTTGATCTGTCGCCGCTCGACGGCCCGGCGTTCCTCCCCGAGCGGACGGGCATCATCGTCGCTGACCGCTACGATGCCGCAATCGTGCGGGAGGCGCGATCGGAGCCGTTGCCCGCGCACGTCCGAAAACGGTGCACGCTGGCTTTCGCCCGGCGGGCGGCGCGTCGGCTGGTCGCGGAGCGCGACCCCGAACTGGCGACCTTCTAGAGCTTCGGACCGGCCACCGCCGCCCTTGCGCGGCGCGGCGTATCGGCGAGCAGCTTGGCGATCGCCGCGGCACGCAGATCGCGACCCGCATAGTCGCGCGCCGACAGCCCGGCCATGACGTCGCGCTGATCGGGATCGGCCTTCGCCGCCAGCAGCGTCCGCACCAACCCGATGTCACGCCGCTGCACCGCTCGGATCAGCGGCGTCTCGCCACTGGCATTGGCAAGGTTTGGATTGGCCTTGCCCAGCAGCAGCAGCGGCACCATCTCGGACTGGCCGGCATCGATCGCCACCATCATGGGGGTATTGTTCCGGGCGTCGCGGATATTGGGGTCGGCGCCCTTTTGCAGCAGAAAGTTCGTGTACGCTGCATCTCCGCGGCGCGTGGTGACGTGCAGGGCTGCCTCGCCGGTGGTCACGTCCTTGGTGTTGACGACGGTGCTGCCCGGTTTGTTCAAGGCCGCGATGACGTCGTTGTTCTTCGACTGTTTGACCGCCTGGAGGAATTTGTACCCCTCCGACTGAAATTGCGCCAGCACGGGGACGGCGGCGACCAGCGCAACGAAAGCGAGCGAATGACGAAGCGACATGGATGCTGATTCCCGAACCCAGGGCAATTACTTGCGCCGCTTGGCCTTACCGATCAAGGCTGGCCGCGTCATGAACAGGCTTCTTCCCGCCATCCTGCTCGTGCTGGCGGGCTGTCAGCAGGCGACGCCCGCGCGACCGCCGCTCGACGGCGCGCGCATCGGTGGGCCGTTCCGGCTGACTGACGGGAATGCCCGCGTCTTCACCGAGCGCGACCTCGCGGGTCGTTATGCGCTGGTCTATTTCGGCTACACCTTTTGCCCCGATGTCTGCCCGACCGATTTCGCAGCGATCGCCGCCGGCTTGAAGCAGGTGGAGAAGTCGGACCCGGCGCTGGCAGCGCGCATCGTGCCCGTATTCGTCACCGTCGATCCCGAGCGCGACACCGCGCCGGTCGTCAAGGCGTTCGCCGCCGCCTTTCATCCGCGCGCGATCGGGTTGACCGGCAGTCCGGCCGACATCAAGCGGGTGGCGCAGGCCTATGGCATCGCCTTCGCCAAGGGCGCGACATCCCCCGGTGGCGGCTATCTGATGGATCACAGCCGGTCCGGCTATCTGATGGGGCCCGATGGCAAGCCGATCGCGCTGCTGGAGCAGGATGCCGGGCCGGGTGCGGTCGCTGCGGTCATCAGGCAGTGGGTGAAATGAGCGGGCGCTTCTGGGAGCGTCCCATCGCGGAGCTTGATCGCGCTCAGTGGGAGGCGCTGTGCGACGGCTGCGGCAAATGCTGTCTCCACAAGCTGGAGGACGAGGACACGGGCGAGCTGCACGCGACCAATGTCGCCTGCCGATTGCTGGATCGGCGCACAGGGCAATGCTCCGACTATCGCAATCGCCGCGCCTATGTTCCCGAATGCGTGCGGCTGACCGCGCGCAACGTCGCCACGATCGAGTGGCTGCCATCGACCTGCGCCTATCGCCTGCGTGCGAACGGCGAACCGTTGCCCGACTGGCATTATCTCGTCTCCGGCGATCGTGACGCGGTGCGCCGCGCGGGGCATTCGGTGAGCGGGTGGACGGTCAGCGAGGCGGACGTCGGCGATCTGGAGCATCATCTGATCGACCGGGAGCTGTGAGGGAAGCAGCGGGCGAGGCCGATTACGAGGTCGTGCGTCACCCTCGCTCGCGGACGATGAAACTGTCCTTCGACCCAGTGACCGGTCGCGCGCGGCTCACCTTACCGCGCAGGGCACCGCTCAAGGCGGCGCTGGCGTGGGCTGACGAAAAGGCAGGGTGGCTTGCCGAACAGCGCGCTCGCCTGCCCGATGCTAGGCCCTTTATCGCGGGTGCGGTGTTGCCCATTGCCGACGAGACGCTGACGATCACTTGGTCCGAGGGCACTCGGCGCACGGTGCGGCGCGTCGACGACACGCTGTCGGTCGAAGGCCCAGCCGACACGGTCGCACGCCGGGTCGAGCTGTGGCTGCGGCGCGCGGCGCTGGACCTGCTGAGCCGCGAAACGGCGGAGTTCGCCGCGCTCGCCGGGGTCACCGTGACGCAGGTCGCGGTCGGTGACCCGCGCGGGCGCTGGGGGAGTTGCGCCTCCACCGGCATCATCCGCTACAGCTGGCGCCTGCTGCTCGCGCCCGGCTGGGTCCGCCGCGCCACGGTCGCGCATGAGGTCGCCCACCGTGTGCACATGAACCACGGCCCGGCATTCCACGCGCTTGTCGCGGAGCTGCTGGGTGCCGACCCGGCAGCCGCCCGCGCGTGGTTGCGTGCGAACGGCGCGAGCCTTCACTGGGTCGGGCGTTCTTCCTCGTAATAATCGCGTGGAGGCCGGCGACGTTCGGCCAGAGGCGGCGGGGGGCGCTCCTCGCGACCGTTGACGCGATCGATCAGCTGGTCGAGTTCCGATGGCGCCTCTTCCGGCACGATGACGGGTGGCGCGTCCGGGTCGCGTTGCGGCGGAGGCGCCGGCTCGGGTAGCGGGTTGCCATCGGGATCGACCCCGACGGCTGGCTCGACACTGGTGTCAGGCTCGCCGAAATAGGCTTCCTCTTCGTTCCCCAGCGCCCAATCGGGCAGGGTCACCTGGGTCTGGAACTGCTCGATAGGTCGGCTGCGCGTCGCCGGCCCCATAAAGGCGGCGAAGGCCAGCGCGGGGGAACGCCCGCCGGCTAGGCCGCGGATCGGCCGCGCGTCGTCGCGCCCGAACCACACGCCCGTCGTCAGCCCGCTGGAAAAGCCCAGGAACCAGCCATCCTTGGACGAACTGGTTGTGCCCGTCTTGCCCGCCACCGGCCGGCCGATCTGCGCCGCCCGCCCGCTGCCCGACGCCACCGCCGACTGCAGAAGGTCGACCATCTGCGCGGCGACATAGGGGGCGACGAGCACATGGCTGCGGTCGGTTTCATGGCGATAGATCACCTCGCCGTCCGCCTCGACGCGGGTGATCGCAAAGGGCGTGACGGCGACACCGTTCTGACTGACGCTCGCAAAGGCGCGCGTCATGTCGATCAGTCGGACGTCGGACGTGCCCAGCACCATCGAGGGATGCGTGTTGATCGGCGTGGTGATGCCAAAGCGCCGCGCCATATCGGCGACGGTGGTAAAGCCCACCTCCTGCCCCAGCTTCGCCGCCACCGTATTGAGCGAATAGGAGAAAGCGGTACGCAGGGAGACCGCGCCCGAATTGCGGCGGGAGTCGTTGCGCGGGCTCCAGCCGTCGATGGTGACGGGCTCGTCGACCACCGTGTCCTCGGGCTTGTGCCCGGACTCCAGCGCCGCGAGATACACGAACAGCTTGAACGCGGAGCCGGGCTGGCGGACCGCCTGCGTCGCGCGGTTGTAGATCGAATTGACGTAGTCCTTGCCCCCCACCATCGCGCGCACCGCGCCGTCGCGGTCGAGGCTGACCAGCGCCCCCTGCGCGCCTGCCGGCGCATGCTGCCGGATCGCCGCGTCGGCCGCACGCTGCATCGACAGGTCGAGCGTGGTGTAGACCTCCAGCGGTGCGTCCTGCTCGTCGATTAGCGTGTCCAGCTGCGGCAGCGCCCAGTCGGTGAAATAGCGCACCGAGTTCTGCTTGGGTGCGGGTTGCAGCTCCAATCCCTTGGGATCGGCGGCGGCGGCCTGCGCGGCGGTCAGCGTACCGGCAGTCACCATGGCGTCGATCACTACGCCCGCCCGTCCCACGGCAGCCTCCGCATCGGCGGTGGGCGAATAGTTGGAAGGCGCCTTGACCAGGCCGGCGATGACCGCGGCCTCCTCCAGGTTCAGCCGATCAGCGCCATGGCCGAAGAAGCGGCGGCTGGCGGCGTCGATCCCGTACGCACCACCACCATAATAGACCTTGTTGAGGTACAGCTCGAGGATCTGATCCTTCGAGAATTTGCGTTCCAACGCGAGCGCCAGGATCCATTCCCGGAACTTGCGGCCGAACTTCTTCTGCGAGGACAGGAAGATGTTGCGCGCAAGCTGTTGCGTGATGGTGGAGCCACCCTGCACCCACCGACCGCGATCCAGCCGCACCCGCACCGACCGCGCGATGCCGATCGGGTCGACACCCAGATGGCTGCGGAACCGGCGATCCTCGACCGACACGGTCGCGTCGAGCATCCGCTGGGGAATACGGCCGTAGCTCAGCCACTGGCCGTACGCGGGACCGAGCGTGAACACCACCGTACCGTCGGCAGCGTGGACGCGGATCATCTGGCCGTTGGGCGACGATTTGAGCTGGTCGAAGCTCGGCAGCTGCGCGCGTGCGACATAGACCGCGATCACCAGCGCGATCAGGCCGACCACTCCCAGGCCGATCAGCACCTGCAACGTGCGGACCGTGCGGCGACGCCAGGGGGGAGTGTCCCGAGGTGGAGCGGGACGGGTACGCGCGCGAGCCATGCGAGAGGGTTACGCGGTTCGCGCTAGCCCAACAAGGTCAACGCGGGACGAAGTCGAGCGCAACCGAGTTGATGCAATAACGCTGGCCGGTCGGCGGCGGTCCGTCCGGGAAGACATGGCCGAGGTGGCTATCGCATCGCGCACAACGTGTTTCGACCCGAACCATGCCATGGCTCCGGTCGGTGTGGTCACTTACCGCCACTTCGTCGATCGGCTGCGTGAACGAAGGCCAGCCGGAGCCGGAATCGAACTTGTCGGCGCTGTCGAACACGTCCAGCTGGCACGCGGCACAGCGATAAACGCCGACCGCCTTGTTGTCGGTGAGTGCGCCGGCATAGGCGCGCTCGGTGCCCGCCTCGCGCAGCACGTGGAACTGCTCGGGCGTGAGCTTCTTGCGCCATTCGGCTTCGGAAAGGGTGATCTGATCCATGCCGATGGATGTCGGGTCGACGCGGCCAAGCGTCAAGAAGCGACGCGGGTCAGGCGTGCGAGCGCCTCGATCAACGCCGGTCGCGCGGCGAAGAGCGCCGGCGCGGCGAGGCGGCTCTCGACGACGCGCCGCACCAGGCTCGCCACGCCCATCGGGCGCGCGAGCCGCCGGGCGAAGCGGGGTTGCCAGCCGATCATGGTTGCATCACGCGCATAAGCTCCGGCGGCGGCCATCCCGCTGGCGATGGCGATGCCCATCCCTTCGCCGGCGAGCGACGGGATGACGCCGGCCTGATCGCCAAGCCTCACGATACCGGCGGGCGCGTCGTGCGCGCGCCAGCCATAGGGAACGTTGGCGATGGCATCGACCGGCCCGGCGGAATCGGCACGGGCGAGGCGGTCTCCCAGCGCGGGTAGGTCGTTGCCGAGCCGCGTCAGCAACTGCTCGGGATTACCGGCATCGTCCAAGCGCGAGCGATGCACGGCCATGCACAGGTTCGCGCTGCCATCCTCCTGCAGGCACAGCCCGGCATACCCGCCGGGGAACAGGTGCAGCTCGATCGCGCCGGTGAGCAGATGCGTGAGCGCCGCAGAGGCTGGCAGGCGCACGCGGAGGCCCAGCGTCGGGTCGCGTCCACGCGCGTCGGCAGGGCGGGCGAGGCCACGGATATCGTGCTTGCCGCTGGCGAGGAAGAGCGTGTCGACGCTGAGCGTCGCGCCGTCGGCGGTGCGTGCCTGCGTCCCCTCGATCGCCCGCACGGCGACGCCGCGCTCGATCGTCGCGCCTTCGGCGGCGGCGCGGGCAAGCAGTAGCGTGTCGAGCCGCTGACGCGAGACGGCAAGCGCGGGACGCGGCAGCGCGGCGGTCGCGGTACGCTGTCCAGCGAATAGTCGTACCTGCGTCAGCCGCTCCGGATTGAGCGCGTCCGCCTCGATGCCGAGCGCAGCCAGTCGGTCAAGCGTGCGCCAGCTGAGGAACCCGCCGCAGATCGCGTCGCCGGTCTCGCGCGCGCGTTCGACGAGCAGATGCGGAAACCCGGCGCGCGCCAGCCCGATCGCGCAGGCCGCGCCGGCAGGTCCGCCGCCGACGATCAGCGCCTTGGCGTTCACCGCAGGAACTCGACGCATAGTCGGAACGGGAAAGCGCGGAACACGCGCGCTCCGCGCACGCCCGCCTCTTTCAGGATCGGCGGCCACTCGGCAGGGCGGTAAGACCGGGCGATCGAGAGCCGTCCGTCATGACGGACGATCGGATGCCAGCGCGCCAGTCCCGCCAGCAGCGGGTAGCCGCGATAGGCGAAGCCGTGGCGATGCAGGTCGTTGACGAACCAGTCGCGCGCATTGGCGTGCATCCAGCGGATGAACGCAACGAGCTGGTCGTGCGTCATGTGATGTGCAACCAGGCTGGAGATCACCGCGTCCCAGTCCCCGCCGACGTCGCGATAATCTCCCGTGACATAGCGGATGTGAAGGTCGGCGGGGGTATGCGCTCGCGCCGCCAACTCGCTGCGAGGGTTTAGATCGACGCCGACGAGCTCGGTCGTGATGCCGCGGCGAGCGGCCCAGCGGGCGATCCGGCGAAGCAAGTCGCCGTTGCCGAAGCCGACGTCGAGAAGCTTGATATGAGGCACCTCGTCATCGCTCACGATCTTGTTCAGGAAGGCGAGGGTCGGGCGCGCGGCCATAGTGACCACGTTGACCTTCGCCAGATCGCCGACGACGGCCGCATATACCTCCGGATCGAGGTCATCGGCGTCCATCAGCTCGTGCGCGTCGACCGCGCGCTTCATGCGCTCGCGAACCCGAACCCTTCGGCCGCCAGACCGGGCCCGAAGGCGAGTGCGACGCCATGACGCACCGATGGTCCGGCAAGAAGGCGTGCCAGCACGAACATCAACGTCGCCGACGACATATTGCCATTGTCCGCCAGCACTGCGCGCGAGTGCGCCAGTGCCTCAGGCGAAAGATGCAGCGCCTTCTCCACCGCATCGAGGATCGATCGCCCGCCCGCATGGACCGCCCAGCCGTCGACATCGCGCGCCGCCACACCGCCGATCATCGACGCCGCGAGCGCCTTGTCCGCGAGCGCACCGGCGATGCGCGCGGGGACTTCACCCGACAGGTGCATCGCGAAACCGCTGTCGGTGATGTCCCACCGGATCAGCGCCGCCGTGTCCGGGAGAGCGGCGGCAAACGGGCGGTCGAGATGGAAACCGCCAGGCTCGCCCGTCACCAGTGCCGCCGCCGCGCCATCGCCGAACTGGAGCATGGCCAACAACGGCTCAATCGCGGTCGCGGGCTGGAGATGAAGGGTGGACAGCTCGACGGTCACCACCAGCACACGCGCGGCGGGATCGGATCGGACCACGTGGCGCGCGCTGCGCAGCGCCGCGACGGCGGCGTAGCAGCCCATGAACCCGACCAGCAGCCGCTCGACCGACGGCGACAGGCCGAGCCGCGCGGCAATGATCTGATCGACACCTGGCGCCACGAACCCGGTACAGCTGGCGACGACCAGATGCGTGATGCCGTCAAGCGGCACCTGCTTGCGCAGTTCCGCGATGGCACAGAGCGCCAGCGCGGGCGCCGCCTCGGCATAGACCCGCATCCGCTCGCCCGTGCCGGGATGCCCCTCGCCATAAAAGCCCCCCGCCGCCACCGGCGAACCGCCGTCGCACGCGGTGGGCAGCACCGACCAACGGTGACCGATGCCCGCGCGCGCGGCCATGCGGTCGAACAGTTTTGCCGATCGAGGCTCCACCTGCGCGCGCGCCCAATCGATAAAGGCGGCATGCACGTCGTGCGACGGCACGGCGGTGCCGATGGCGTGAAGATAAGCGGTCAAGGAGAGCCTTTCGCGACCACAACGCGCGAAAGGGCAGGCCGTGCCGCCTCAGTCCTCGTCAGGCCCCAGAGTGGGGTCCAGATCGCGCGGCCGCGTAAAGCAGGTTAACGTCGCGCCGCCGGCGGCCAGATCGCCCCAGCGCTCGACCGCAAAGGAGAGCTCGGCGACGCTCGCGGTCGGATATTTCTCTTCGACCGCGTCACGCGGACCCCCTCTCAGCTCCGGGCCCGCGTCGGGCACCAGCAGCAGCACCAGATCTTCCAGCCCCGGATTATGCCCGACCAGCAGCGCCGTCCCGGCTCCGTCCGGAAGCTGTTGCGCCAGGTCGAGCAGCGTCGCCGCCGAGGCGAGATAGATGCGCCGGTCCCAAGCGGGCGCCAGCGTGCTGCCATAGCCGGTCGCGACCTCCTCAAGCGTCTGCTGCACGCGCAGCGCCGGCGAGGCGATGATATGGTCGAACACCAGCCCGCGTCGCCGCAGGTGCTTGCCGATCGTGGCGGCGGCGCGACGTCCCTTGAGATTGAGCGGCCGGTCGAAATCGCGCTGAACGGCGTCGTCCCAGCCCGACTTGGCGTGGCGCAGCAGCGTCAGCGTCTTCATGGCAGGCTCCGGCTTAGGCGAGCGCCCCATGCCTCACGCGAGCCGCCGTGGAAAGCCGCTGCGTCACCCGAGCGATCGCTTCGTCCAGTGTGACGCGCACGATCGGCACACCGGCGGGGAAAGCGATGAGGAGCCTCGATGGCATCGCGGCGCTCAGCAGCACGAACGCGCCGCGGTCGCTGCCCGTGCGGATCAGCCGTCCGAACGCCTGCGCCAGCCGCGCGCGCACGATCCGGTCGTCATAGCCGGACCCACCGCTGGCCAGCTTGCGTGCCGCGTGCAGCACCGTCGGCTTGGGCCAGGGTACCCCTTCCATAACCACCAGCCGTAACGAGTGACCGGGCACGTCGACCCCGTCGCGCAAGGCGTCGGTGCCGAGCAGCGAGGCATTGGGGTCGTCCCGAAAAATGTCCACCAGCGTACCCGTATCGATCGGATCGACATGCTGCGCGTGCAGCGGCAGTCCGTCGCGCGCCAGCCGGTCGGCGATGCGGCCATGGACGGCGCGCAGCCGGCGAATGGCGGTGAACAGCCCCAGCGTACCGCCGTCGGCCGCGGCGATCAGCCTTGCATAGGCGTTGGCAAGCGCGCCAAGGTCGCCGCGCGGCACGTCCGTGACGATCAGCACCTCGGCCTGCGCCGAATAATCGAACGGGCTCGGCGCCTCGAAGTGGGTCGCGGGGCGGCCGAGATGCGGCGCCCCGGCCCGCGCTTCTGCGTGGCCCCAATCGCCACCTGCGGTCAGCGTCGCCGACGTGACGAGCACGCCATGCGCGGGTTTCAGCACCACCTCTGCGAAAGGGCGGGTGGGGTCGAGCCAGCGTCGGTGAAGCCCGACGTCGTATTCGCGTCCCTCGGCCCGCTCGACCGCCAGCCAGTCGACGAAATCCGGGTCCGCCGGCCCGCCGATCCGCGCGAGCAGCGCCAGCCACGCCGCCACCGTCTCGGCGCGCCAGCCGATCGATGCGATCGCGCCCTCGATCCGTGCCCGCGCCGGCGCGTCCATCCAGTCGGGTGCTTCGGCGAGCACCGCCTCCAGCCGCCGCCCGAGTGCGTTCAGCGGTCGCACCAGCGCGTCGAGCGCCTGCCCGCACGCCGCCGCCGCCTCGATCAGTGCCGGCGTCGGCTCGGCGAGCTCGGTTTCCAGCCCGTACCCGGCGTCACCCGGCTGTTCGGCGCGCGCGTAGGTGAGGCCGCGCACCGCGGCGAGCAGCTGTTCGATCGGCCCGAACGGCTGTCCCTCCGCCAGCCGCGCCAGCCATCCGTCGCTGGGCAAGGCGCGCGCGGCGTCGATGGCGGCGACGATCGCCTGATTGCCCGCCTCGTCATAGCTGCCGACATCCAGCAGCCGCGCCTGCAACCCGCGCCGCCGCCCGCGCCCGGTCGCCTCCGGCCCCATGATCCAGCGCCTGAGCTCGATGCCCTCGGTCCCCGTAAGGGCCACCCCGAACATCGCGTCGGCGGCGTCGAACAGATGATGCCCCTCGTCAAAGACATAGCGCGTCGGCCGGCTTGCCAGCTCGCGACCGCGCGCGGCGTTGACCATCACCAGCGCGTGGTTGGCGATGACGATGTCCGCCTCGGCGCTCGCCCTCGCCGCGCGTTCGATGAAGCATTTGCGATAGTGCGGGCAGCCCGCATAGACGCACTCGCCGCGCCGGTCGGTGAGCGCGACGGAGCCGTTGCGACGGAACAACGTGGTCAGCCAGCCCGGCAGGTCGCCGCCCACCATGTCACCGTCGCGGGTGTACGCCCCCCAGCGCGCGACCAGCTGCGCCAGCACCGCCGCGCGCCCGGCGAACCCGCCTTGCAGCGCGTCCTCCAGATTGAGCAGGCAGAGGTAGTTCTCGCGTCCCTTGCGCGTGACGATCCGCTCGCGGTGCAGCACCGGATCAGGGTGCAACCGCCGCGTCTCATGCCCGAGCTGGCGCTGCAGTGCCTTGGTGAAGGTGGAGATCCACACGACGCCACCCGCCTTCTCCGCCCAGGTCGCGGCGGGGGCGAGATAGCCCAGCGTCTTGCCGATCCCGGTTCCCGCCTGCGCCAGCACCAGATTGGGCGCGTCGCGCACGGCGCGCGGCGCGAAGGCGGCACTGGCGGCAGCGGCATAGGCGCGCTGGCCGGGGCGTGCCTCGGCGCCCGCGCCGGTCAGCGTCGCCAGCCGGGTCTCCGCTTCGCCGGGTTCGATGGCGACTGCACGTGGTGCGGGGCGAGGGGCCGCTTCCTCCCAATCGGGCAAGCGCGTGAACAGCCAGCGTTCGGCCTGTTCGGGCTTCCTCAGCCGCTCCAGCACGGCCGGCGCCCACGGCCAGCGCAGTCGCTGCAGCGACGCCGCCGCCATCCAGGCGCCTTCGCGCTCGGGCCAGCCACCCTCGGTCACCGCCAGCAGCGCCGCCGCCGCCTCGAGCAGGAACGACGCCACATCCTCGTCGCGGTCGGGCGGAGACAGGTCCACCGCGCGCGCCAGCCCGGCGGGGGTCGGCACGGCGAAGCGCGCGGGGTGCAGGAACGCGAACAATTCGAGCAGGTCCAGCCCTGACAGCTCGGCATAGCCCAGCCGTTGCCCGACCAGCGGCGCGTTGAGCAGGATGACGGGCGTCTCGGCCGCGACGCGGATCGCCTCCGCGCGGCTGACCGCGCGCGTTTCGCTGGCGGTGGCGAGCCAGATACCGGCATGGCTGGCGTGAAGCGCGGGGTGCAGCAGCATCAGGCAGCCAGTGCTTCGTCGGCGGGCGGGCGATACCCGCACGGCGAGCGGCTGCGTGTTCCCGGCCGACGCCACACCGGCTGGTCGAGCCACGGATACCAGCAGAGGCCCTCCACCGGGACCTCCGACGCGCGCACCTCGTCCTGCACATGCCGCAGCCAGTTGCGCTGGCAGTCGCCGATCCACGGGAAGCGCTTGCGCGCGCGGCGGTGCCCCAGATGCCGGCTTGTCTCGGCGATCGCCAGCGGCAGGCCGTAGCGTTGGTGCACCGCGCGCAGCACCTCGACCAGCGGCACGGTGGCGTCATGCGGGTAATAGTCGACGCCGACCACGCTGATCCACCCGGTCGCGACTAGCGCGTCGGTCGCGGCGAAGGTTGCCTCGGGCAGATTGTGGAGCGGGTCGCAGGTATGGAATCGCGCTTCCCTGACCAGCCCGAAGGCCGCCATCATCCGTTTGGCAGCGGCTATCCCCTCCCGCCTGGGTCGCCGGCAGAGCAGCGGCCACAATGACGGCTCGTTGACTGCGAGGATGTAGGCCGGACCGGGCGACCCAAATGCGTCAAGGGCCTTGGTGCAGCGGATTGCATGCGCCTCGCGCTGTGGCGGCGGATCAAAGTGCGACAGGTCCCAGATCACACGGATCCCGGGCGGCGCTGCGGCGATCCGCGCAGCCGGATCGTGCCGCCACGGCAGCCCATCGCGCGCCATGGTGACGTCGAGCGCCTGCGCGTCGCGATAATGCTTCACCATGTCCGCCTCGGGCATATGCCGCGTCTCGTGCAAAAGATCCTGCCCGCACCAGCCGAGATG
>NZ_JAQGLJ010000096.1 GCF_028292945.1 Sphingomonas bacterium
ACCGATATTGCCTGCCATGCGCGCGATCTGGCCTTTGCTCATGCCCAGGTTGCGCGCCTCCCAGGCCAGCCAGCCGCCGATGCCCGCGCTGACGGTGCTGCCCGCCACCGGTAGCAGGTCCAGGATGACGTCCAGCCCGAATCGGCGATTGGTGCCCGGCACGGTGAACAGCCCCTCCATCACCCGCTCCACCGCCTCGATACGACGGCGCACGGATGCGGGATCGCGGCCGACGGGCAGCTGGTCGAGCAGGCGAGGGTCGAGGCGAGCGGGACGGTTCATGGTCATGAGGTGGGATCGATACGCAGCCGGTTCAATGGATGCCAGGCGCGCGTGTTGGGCTGCCAGGCACGCAGCCGCGGCGACACCAGCGACCAGCGCAGCGGCCGCGCGATGGCGATGAATGGGATGTCGGCGGCGACCGCGGCATCCGCTTCCGTCAGCCGCTGTGCCCGCTCGGCCGACGTGGGTGCGTCGCGCGCCGCGTCCACCGCCGCCTGCGCCTCTTCGCCACAGGGCTGACACGCGGTGGCGAGATACCATCGCGCACTGTCGTAGGGTGCGACCGCGTCGACCAGTCGCAGGTCGGCAGCCTCGCTCATCGCCACGCGTTGCGGCGTGATGCCGATCAGCAGCAGCGATCGCGCCAACTGCCCCCATAGTCGGGTTGCGCCCGGGCCGGACGGTAGCGCGATGCGCAGGTCCACCAGCCGACCCCATGCCACGACGCGCTGGCGCGCCGTCGCGCGACGCTGCTCCAGCGACAAACCTGCCCAGCCAGGCGGCAACGGCGGCGCGGCCGCGTCGAGTTGGTGGGGCAACAATTGTTCGTCGGGCAGCCAAAGCGGCGCGACGGCGGTCGTGACTGCGGCCCGATCGATGGCCTGCGCAATCGCGAGCCGGTTCGCCGGTTGGGCAAGGAAGCCCTCGCGCCGTACGATAGCGAGGCCGAACAGCCCCACCGCCGGGTCCACCCGCAGCTGCGTCGCGGCAGGTCGGGCGGCTTGCGCAAGCGGCCAATCGGCAAAGGTGCCGCCGGCGACCAGGTCCGCCTTGCCCGCGACAAAGCGAGCCACCGCCAGAGCGGCGCGACCTCCCACCAGCCGTACGTCCTCCGCCGCGTCCACCGAATCAAGTCGGTTCGGGTCCACCCGTCCCGGGTCCGGAACGGGTCGGAGCAGGTTGCCGACGACCGGTCGCAGCGGGCCTGAACCGGGCGCTGTTCCGCGCGCGATCGCCATTTCAGGCTGCGCGAACAGCTTGAGCAGGTCCGGCCGCGGGCGGCTGAGCCGAACCTCGATGACCTGCGGCGTCATCACCACGATCTCGTCGATCGCGGTGAGGAACGGCTTCAACGGGTTGCGCGACGGCGGTGCGAGCTGCCGCCGCAGCCGCGCCACCACCTGCTCCGCCGTCACTGCGCGCCCATCGGCCCAGCGTGCCTCGCGTAGGCGGAAGATGTAACTGGTGCCCTGGTCGGTGACGATCCACCGTTCGGCAAGTCCCGACTCGATCTGCCCCGCGGCATCGAAACGCACCAGCCCCTGCGCCACCGCGTCGATCAGCAGCCGCGTTGGTGTGTCCATCGCTCGGCGGGTCGGATCGGTCAGCACGGGTCGCGAGCCGATGGCGCTGACCACCACCGGCCCGGTGTCGGCCGTCTGCCTACACCCGATCAGCGCCAATGCGAGCAGGCTGGTGCGGACGGCGGGACTCGAACCCGCACTCCAGGGGAAGGCGATTTTAAGTCGCCTGCGTCTACCGATTTCGCCACGTCCGCGCACCGCGTCAGGGGAGCCTCAGCGCGGGCGCGGCGTCAAGTCCGCATCAGACGTTCAGGCGCGCGCGCATTTCCTTGCCGGGCTTGAAATAGGGCACGCGTTTGGCGTCGACCGAGACGGTGTCGCCCGTGCGCGGGTTGCGCCCGGTGCGGGCGTCGCGGGCGCGGGTGGAGAATGCGCCAAAGCCGCGCAGCTCGACCCGGCCGCCCTCAGCGAGACGCGCGACGATCTCGTCGAAAAACGCGGTGACGATCGCCTCGACCTCTCGCGGACCCAGGTCCGGGTGAGCATCAGCCACCTTTTGCACCAGTTCCGACCGGATCATCGCGTACCCCCTGACAACTCGCCGACCTGGCTCACGATCATATGTGCCCTACCAGCACCAAAACGACATCGCAGCGAATGAGGGTGTCCAATCCGGACACCCTCACAAGCCTATTCCTCCGACTTTGCCTTCAAGGCCGCGCCCAGGATGTCGCCCAGCGACGCACCCGAATCGGAAGAGCCATATTGCGCGACGGCCTGCTTCTCCTCGGAGATCTGCATCGCCTTGATCGAGAAGGTCGGCTTCTTGGAGCGATCGAAGCCAGACACCTGCGCGTCGAACTTCTGGCCGACCTGGAAACGCTCGGGGCGCTGCTCGTCGCGGTCGCGGCCGAGATCAGTGCGCTTGATGAAGCCGGTGGCGCCATCCTCGCCGACCTGCACCTCGAGCCCTGCGTCGCGCACCTCCAGCACCGTGACGGTCACCGTCTGGTTCTTGCGCAGCTCGCCGCCGGCCGCGACCGGAGCGGTGGACGGACCACCGCGCTCCAGCTGCTTCATGCCGAGGCTGATGCGCTCCTTCTCGGCGTCGACGTCGAGCACGATCGCCTGCACGATCTCGCCCTTGCGATGCAGCGCCAGCGCGTCCTCGCCCGACACGCCCCAGGCGATGTCGGACATGTGCACCATGCCGTCGACATCATTGTCGAGCCCGATGAACAGCCCGAACTCGGTCGCGTTCTTGACCTCGCCCTCGACAGTCGTACCGACCGGGTGCTCGGCGGCGAAGGCGTCCCACGGGTTGTTCTGCGCCTGCTTGAGACCCAGCGAGATGCGACGCTTGTCCGCATCGACTTCCAGTACCATCACGTCCACCTCCTGCGAGGTGCTGACGATCTTGCCGGGATGCACGTTCTTCTTGGTCCAGCTCATCTCGGAGACATGGACGAGGCCCTCGATGCCCGCTTCCAGCTCGACGAAGGCGCCGTATTCGGTGATGTTGGTGACGCGGCCCGACAGCTTGGCGCCGATCGGATATTTCGCCGATGCGCCGTCCCACGGATCAGACTCGAGCTGCTTCATGCCGAGGCTGATGCGCTGCGTGTCCTTGTTGATGCGGATGATCTGCACCTTGACGGTGTCACCGATGTTGAGCGCCTCCGACGGATGCTGGACGCGCTTGTAAGACAGGTCGGTGACGTGGAGCAGGCCGTCGATGCCGCCAAGGTCCACGAACGCCCCGTAATCGGTGATGTTCTTGACCACGCCGTCGATGATCTGTCCCTCGGCCAGCGACTGGATCAGACCGGTGCGCTGCTCGGCGCGCGTCTCTTCGAGCACCGCGCGGCGCGACACGACGATGTTGCCGCGCTTGCGGTCCATCTTCAGGATTTGAAACGGCTGCGGCAGGTCCATCAGCGGGGTGACGTCGCGGACGGGACGGATGTCGACCTGGCTGCCGGGCAGAAAGGCCACAGCGCCGGAGAGGTCGACGGTGAAGCCGCCCTTGACGCGACCGAAGATCGTGCCCTCGACGCGCGCCGACTTGGCGAACTCGGTCTCCAGCTTGTCCCAAGCGGCCTCGCGACGCGCGCGGTCGCGGCTGAGCATGGCCTCGCCATGCATGTTCTCGACGCGGTCGACATAGACTTCGACCTCGTCGCCGACCTTGAGCTCGGCCTTCTGGCCAGGCGCGGCGAACTCGCGCAGCGGCACACGGCCTTCGGACTTCAACCCCACATCGATGACGGCGAGATCGTTCTCGATCGCGGTCACGGTGCCGTGCACCACGCGGCCCTCGAAGCTGTCGGCGCCGCCGAACATCTCGTCGAGCATGGCCGCGAAATCGTCGCGGGTGGGAAGGGCTTGGGTCGCCATAAAGGTGGTCAGATCCTCGAACATCATTGTTGGCCAACCGGTTGCAATCCGGTGGTCTTGGCCATCGCCGCCACGCCGACCTCATGTCGATGCAGCATCCTGACGAACAAGCGACGGAGGTTCGCGCAAATGCGAAAAGGGCGCGTGAGGACAAGCCTCCGCGCCAACCCCCGCGAACACCTGTTCGTCGGACGGGCATCCCTTAGGGCAAGGTCGAAGATCACGCAACGTTGACGAACTTCGCCAAAAACAGCGCGGCGATGGCAGGAGAACCGGCATGGCCACGATGACTATCTCGCTGCCCGCTCCGATGAAGGACTGGGTCGAGGCCCAAGGGGGGGCGGTACAGCAACTCGAGCGACTATGTCGGTGATCTGATCCGCCGCGATCCGGTGAAGCGCGAGAAGATCACGGCGACGAACGTGATGATCCAGGAGGGCTTGGACAGCGGGATCAGCGAGCGATCTGTCGAAGAGATATGGCAGGAGGCGTTGCGACGGTCAGGTCAGGTCGATGAGGCCGCGTGGACTATAGCCTATCTGCTCGCGTGGACGCCGAGCTTGCGGCGCTGTTCCAGGAGGGCATTGACCGGTTCGGTGTGCAACAAGCTGCCAAGTATCGCGCGGATCAACGATCCCGACCAGTAACCCGCGCCTCCACCAGCGAGATCGCGCGTTTTACGCTCGCCTCGATCGACAGGAAGCTCGTATCGAGCAGCGCCGCGTCCGCCGCCATCACCAGCGGCGCGGCGGATCGGCCGCTATCGCGGTCGTCGCGCACGCGAATGTCGGCGAGCACCTTGTCAA
>NZ_JAQGLJ010000097.1 GCF_028292945.1 Sphingomonas bacterium
TGGGCGCGCTCGGCGACGCGCTGGGCGCGCGCAGCCGGCTGGTGCTGACGGGTACGGGCGCGACTGAGGCGGCGGTGCGCACCGCCGACCTGTCGGGCGCGGGCGTGCTCGCCTTTGCCACCCATGGCCTGATGGCGGGCGAGCTGGACGGGCTGGAAGAGCCCGCGCTGGTGCTGACGCCGGCGGGCGAGGACGACGGGCTGCTGACCGCCAGCGAAATCATGCGCCTGCGGATCGGCGCGGACTGGGTGGTGCTGTCGGCGTGCAACACCGCCGCTGGCGCGGACAGCGACGAGGCGGGGCTGACCGGGCTGGCGCGCGCGTTCCTGCACGCCGGCGGGCGCAACCTGCTCGCGTCGCACTGGCCGATCCGGGACGACGCGGCCGCGTGGCTGTCGGTGGAGACGGTGCGGCGTTATGGGCGTGGCGCGGACCCCGCGCAGGCACTGCGCGCGGCGATGCTGGCGATGATCGATCGCGCGCCCGTGCCCGACGCGCGCCACCCGGTGCACTGGGCGCCGTTCATCCTCGTCGGACGATAAAGGGGGCGCCGCCCGCTGACCGCGCGGGACGCCCCCTCCCCCCTTGGCGGTGCGATCAGCCGATCGGCTTGGCGGCGGGCAGCGCGCCGGCCTGTGCGACGAGGCCGCTATACGCTTCCATGAAGGCGGACGTCAGCATCTTGCCGTCGCCCGAGCTGGCATAACGCCCCATCGTGCCCTGGCTCGCCGCGACCCAGTCGGACGCGCCCATGATCGACATCGTCGACTTCTTGGACTGCCCGGTGGCGGCGATCAGCGTCTGGCCGCTGGCCGGGCTGACCAGGCGCAGGCCGGCGGAGACCGTTTTCTTCTTGCCGCCCAGCCCGCCGAACATCCCCATCAGCGCGCCCGCCATCGGCACCCGGCCGAGAACCTGCCCGGCAGCGCCCGAGCGCACCAGTCCCTCGGTCAGCGCGCCCTTGGCGACGTTCATCGTCTTGTCGATCTCTTCCGAAGACCCCGCCACCGCCGTCAGCAGGAAGTCGGCGGGCCGGCCGCTCGCGGCGTCGTGGAGCGTGAAGCAGCCCGACTTGGCGATCATCGCGGCCAGCATCGCGCGCGGGCTCTCCAGGTCGAACTTGGTCCACCCCTGCGTGTCGCCGTCGGTCAACGCGACGACGCCAAAGGATCTTGCACAGGCGGCGAGCGGCGTTGGCGCGTCCTTTGCCGCAGCGGGCGAGACAGCGAGTAGCAGCGTCCCGGCGAGCGTCGCCTTCTTGACCTTCGAAATGACCATCATCGTTTCCCCGTTCTGGCCCGGCGATCGGCCGCCGGTACGGGAAGGACGATCGGCCCGATGGCCCGGCTGGGGCCAGTGACAAGCACTGTCCCAGCCGTGACATTTACGGTTAGCCGCCGCCTCAAGGAACGCGCTGGAACCCCGCCGCGCCCGTCACCGCGCCGGCATCGAACGTGCCGATGGTGTAGGCCATGCCGACCAGGTTGCCGCCCACGCCCGTCACGAAGCCGCTCGCCTGTCCCGTGCACCCGCCACAGCGGCCCTTTTCCGAGGTGACCGTGCCGGAGCCTTCGAAGAACCGACCGCCCTGTGACGTCGTCAGGTCGACCGACGGCGCGGTCAGCCCGCCTGCCGAGGCGAAGTTGAACCGGTCGCTGGCAATGGCGAGCAGCATGTCCCACCCGACCTTCGCCGTGGCGAAGTCGATCACCAGCTCGCCCTTCATCGTGCCGGTCAGCGCACCGCCGACCTGCGTCGGCGTGGTGCCGCCGGCGAGTTGATAGCTGGCGCGGCCGGTCGGCAGCGTGCCGCTGGGATTGCCGCCGAACACATAGTGGATGTTGTCGGTCGTCGCGAGCGTGCGCCCGGTGACGCCGACACCTGTCGTCGTGCCGTCCGTCCACCGGGTCCAGCCGATCGCCCGGTCGATGCCGCCAAAATCTACATTCTTGGCGGTGCCCAGCTGATGGCGACCGTTACCGGCGCCGGCGTTGACGTCCACCGCCGTCAGCTGCGGGGTGATGCCGTTGCTGCTCGACACGAAGTTGTTCGTGGCGGTGGGGTTGCCATCCGTCGGGGGATTGGTCCCCACCACCCGCAGCCCGCGCACCGCCGCGAAGGACTCGTAGGTGGTCTGCGGCTGGACGAACCCCGCGCCCAGCGTCACGCCGCGATAGGCGGCCGTGAAGGTCGTGGGGGTGGTCGGGATCGGCCCAGACTTGGAGAACGCGGCGACGCCGTCGACGAATTTGACCGTTGTGCTGGCCCCGTCGCGGATCGTGTAGGCCAAGCCGAAGTGGCTGGCGCCCGGCCCGGCGGCGAAGCCCTGATACTCGAACCGGCAATCGCCCACCGAGCAGGCGGGACTTGCGGTATTGGGCAGGTCGATCGTGCCGCTGCCGCTATTGCCCGCCAAGATCGAGAGGCTAGGCGCGGCCAACCCGCCGGTCGACTGGACGCGATAATCGAACCCGGCGATTGCCACCGTTGCGTCGAGGCCGAAGCGGCTGGTGCCGAAGTTGATCGACAGCGCGCCGGTAAAGCTGCCCGCCGCGACGCTGTCGTCGCGCATCGTCGGTCGGGTCGCGCCGAGTAGTGAGAAGAGCGCGGTACCCGAGACCGGTAGGTTGGTGACCGGCAGCCCCCACACGAAGTGATCCCCGCTCTCGGGCCCACGCGCCAGGCCCAGGATCTTGGTGCCACCGACCAGCCGCGACCAGCCGATCACGCCCTTGTCGCGACCCGCGTCGACCTCCGTCCGGTTGGCAAAGCTCGCATTGACGCCCGACGGCCGCCGGTAGCCGGTGAAGGCACCGTTGGCATCATAGATGGGGGTGATGTTCCCCTCCTGGTTGGTCTCCGTCAGGATGGCAAAGGCGATGCGTTGATCGGAGCGAGACTCCGGCGGCCGCACCCCGTCGGCGGCGACGGTCGGGGGCGGGGTAGGGGTAGGCGCTGGCGTGGGAGTCGGCGTGGGTGTGGGTGTCGGTGTGGGTGTCGGCGTCGGCGTGGGGGTTGGCGTTGGCGTTGGCGTGGGCGTGGGCGTTGGCGTTGGCGTGGGCGTGGGGGTCGGACTTGGCGTCGGGGCCGGGGTCGGCGCGGGGGCGGTGCTCACCGGGATCGTGCCGACGCTGTAGCCCGCCTGCCGCAACGCCTGCGTGATCCGGGCGGCCAGCGCGGCATCGACGCCGGGCGGGAAGCCGGTCTGCTGAAGGGTGCCGAGCAGCGCCTGGATCTGCGCGTCGGTCAGCGGCAACGGACCGGTGCCCCCGGCCTGGCCAAAGGCGATCAGCGCCTGCAGCAGCGGGGCCAGACCTGCCGCGCTACCCGGGAATGTCCCGAGCAGCCCCTGGATCTGGCCGGTGGTCGCCACCGCCTGCAGCGTGCCACGCGCAGGGTTCTGCGCGATCGGAAAGCCTGCAAAACCGAGCGACGCGGGCGTGGTGACGCTCGGGTTGGCGAGATATTGCGCGGCGGCCTGGGCGCGCTGCTGGACCTGCGCGAGGATGTTCGCGGTCGCAGGCGTAGGCTGCGCCCCGGCGGCAACGATCCGTGACGGCGCGCTGCCTGCCGAACCGGCAAAGGCGCTGCCGGCGGTAAAGCTTTGGCTCGATCCCCCGCTCGCGATCGTGACGCTGCCCGCGCCGGTGAAGCCCCGGACGCCGCCGTCCGCGCCGATCTGGAGATTGGCCGCCCCACCCTGCCCCAGCGACACCGCGACGCCGTTGCCGGCGAGAATGGCTTGTCCGCCGGCCTGCGGCGCGATGGCGGTGAAGCTGCCACGCGAGACGGTCAGCTGCCCGCCCGCCGCGACCTCGAACGTCGCCGGACCGACGATCGACACCAGCGTGCCGTCGCCCAACCGCATCTGAACGACGCCGCTGTCGACGCGCTGCTCGCCGGCGGGAAGCGGTCCCGGCGCGAAGCCGCCGCTGGCGAAGATCACCGTGCTGGCGGCGATCGGCGCATGGACGACGCTGATCGCGGTGGCGGCGAGGAGCAGGGTGCGGAGCGGCTTGGTCATGATGGATACTCCCGAAGGCGCAGGTTCTAGAATTCGAAGCGGAGGCCGACGCCGGCGGTCCAGCGATCGTAATCGTACAAGGCGAGGCTGCTCTCGTTGCGCGTGTAGGTGACCCGGGGCCGTACGCTCACGTGGTCGGCCAGCACGACGCGCAGACCCAGCGACAGGTCGAGCCGCACATCTTCGCGCCCGGCGAGGAACAAGGGGTCTGCGCCATCGTGATCGCGATACTCGACGCCTGCCCCGCCCTGCACAGCGAGACGGGCCGAGACCGGCACCTCCGCTCCGACCTGACCGTTGACGAAGGTGAAGCTGAAATGATCCGCGCCGGCGCGGCGGGTGTCCTCGCGCCCGCCACCCGCACCGGCATAGACCGTGCGGCCGGTATAGACGACGCTGCCGGCGAAGCGGTCGGCATCCCGCAGCGGCTGATTGTCATAATTGAGCCGATAATATTGCGCGGATAGCGACAACGCCGCGCCGTCGGTCAATCGCTTAGTATAGCGCCCGACCGCGCCGACGCTCGACTGATAGCCGTCGCCGTCGAGCAGGAACACCTGTGCCTGCCCCGCCAGCGACAGCACGTCGCGGTTGGCGAGCGTGTGCGCGACCCCGGCGGTGACGATGCCCGACAGCTGGTCGACGAAGCTCGATCGCAGGTGATCGCGCCAGTTGCCCAGCACCGACCCGAACACGCGCGTCTGCCGGCCGACCGCGGTGGAGCCTGAGAGGCCGCCCTGCACCTGCACGAACGGCTCGTCGCGCTCCACCGCCGGGCCGGTGAGCGCCGCTGGTCCTAGAAACGCGAACGCCGGCAGCAGGATCGAGGTCTGGTCGGTCGCGGCGTTGATGTTGCTGTCCCAGCCGCCCTCCACATCGAGGAAGCCGGTCAACTCGTCCGCGCCGCCGGCGATCTGGCGGTCGAAGTCGCGCACCAGCCGGGTGAAGCGCTGGCGCACCGGATCGGGGATGCTGGGGTCGCCGACCACCGTGTCGAACTCGGCGCGCGCGGTGTCGATGTCGCCGATTGCGGCATAGGCGCGGGCCAGTTCGGCGCGCGCGGGGCCGTTGTTCGGCTGCACCGCCAGCACGCGCTGCAACGCGACGATTGCCTCGCTGGGTCGGCCGCTGTCGACGGCGGCGAGGCCGAGCGCGTAATCGAACGCAGGATCGCCCGCGCGGTCATCGGCGAGCGGGGCGAGCAGTTCGTAGGCGCGGCCGGCCTGCCCCGCCGCCTGCGCGGCGCGCGCCGCCACCAGCGGGTCCGCTCCCTGCGCGAACACCGGTGCTGCCGCCGCCAACAATCCGGTGGCGACCGCCACCATCCAACTCCGCCGCATCGTGTACGCCCCCATACCCCTCGATGCGGTCGAAATGCGCGACAAGCAGGCTGCGGGTCCAATGACATGCCCGGATCGAGAGGTGACAAAAGCGGTTAGCTTTTCGGATTTCGCAGGTGACGCCGCACGCCTGTTGGTTACAGTCGCGCGGAAATAGAGGGCTTCCCGCATGTATCATCGTACCGCGACCGCCATGGCGCTCGTCCTGTGTGCCGCAGCCGGCGCCCAGGTGTCGCCGTCCGTGCCGCCGCCGTTGGAGCGGACGCAGGCGCCCGAGAACGAGGCGACGAAGCCGGTGCCCGATGCGGTGCCCCGGCCGGTGCCGCCGCCGACCCCGGCACCCAACGCGAACGCCACGCCTGTCGCTGCGGCCGCGGCCAAGCCGCCGAAATGGGACGTCAGCGCACCGCGCGGCCTGCGGACGCGCGAGGTACGGATCGACGTCGACGAGGGCAGCTGGATCAACGTCGACGTGTCGCCGGACGGGCGCACGCTCGCCTTCGATCTGCTCGGCGACATCTACACCATGCCGATCGCGGGAGGCACGCCCCGGCGCGTGGCCGAAGGGCTCGCCTTCGAGCATCAACCGCGCTTCTCCCCCGACGGGCGGCGCATCGCCTTTACGTCCGACCGTGGCGGCGGCGACAACATCTGGGTGATGAACGCCGATGGCGGCGACAAGCGTCAGGTGACCAAGGAGGAGTTCCGCCTGCTCAACCAGCCGTCGTGGAGCCCCGATGGGCGCTTCATCGCCGCCAAGAAGCATTTCACCACCGGCCGCTCGCTCGGCACCGGCGAAGTGTGGCTGTACCATGTGTCGGGCGGCGGCGGCGTGCAGCTGGTCAAGCGCGCCAGCGAGCAGCTGCAGAAGGAACTGGGCGAGCCGATCTTCGCCGCCGACGGCAAGAGCATATTCTACACCCGCAACGTCTCGCCCGGCCCGATCTTCGAATATGCGCAACATTCGCGGACCAGCCTGTTCGAGATCGAGCGCTACCAGCTCGACACGGGCGAGGTGGATACGGCGGTCAGCGGCCTGGGCGGCTCGGTGCGTCCCACGCCCTCGCGCGACGGCAAGCGGATCGCGTTCGTGCGGCGCGAGGACAATCAGACCAGCTTGTGGGTCCGCGACATGGCCAGCGGCGTCGAGCGCGTCGTCTATGACAAGCTCGACCGGGACGTGCAGGAGACCTGGGCGATCACCGGCGTGTACCCGAACATGGCCTGGACCGCCGACAACCGCGCGATCATCTTCTGGGCCGGCGGCAAGCTGCGCCGCGTCGATGCGGACGGCGGGGGTGGCGCGGTGATCCCGTTCCGCGTCGCCGACACGCGCGTGATGATCGACGCGATCCATCCCGCCGTCGAGGTCGCACCAGACCGCGTGGTGACGAAGATGCCGCGCTGGGCGAGCGTGTCGCCGGACGGCCGCCAGGTGGTGTTCGAGACGCTGGGCAAGCTGTGGGTCAAGCCCGTTGCCGGGGGCGCGGCGCGGCGGCTGACGCGTGGCGACGAGATGGAGCTGTGGCCGAGCTGGTCGCGTGATGGACGCCAGGTCGTGTTCGTCGGCTGGACCGATGCGGGGCTTGGACAGGTCAAGCTGGTTGCGGCGGGCGGCGGCACGGCGCGCAACGTCACCACGATTGCGGGCCACTATCGCCGCCCACGTCTGTCCCCCGATGGCCGCACAGTGGTGTTCGAACAGAATGGCGGCGGCGAGCTGACCGCCGCGCGCGGCAATCCCGGCACCGGCGCGTATCGCATCGCGGCGACGGGCGGCCTGCCGGTGCGGATCGCCAAGGACGGCTCCGACCCGCAGTTCGGGGCCGACAACGACCGCGTGTTCCTGACCCGGACGGAGAAGGACAAGCGCCAGCTGGTCAGTACCGACCTGAACGGCGGCGATCCGCGCGTCCACGCGGCAGGCGAGCTGGTCAACGAGTATCAGGTCAGCCCGCGCGGCGATCACATCGCGTTCCGTCAGAACTATGCCGCGTTCGTGATGCCGTTGCTGCCCGGCAAGCAGGCGGTCGAGGTCGACAGGAAGTCGGGCCCACTGCCCGTCACCCGCGTCAGCGCCGACGGCGCGGACTTCCTGCACTGGTCGGGCGATGGCGCGCGGGTCGGCTGGAGCATGGGGCCGACGCTGTATTCGGCCGACACCGCCGCGCTGTTCGCCGCCGGCCCGCAACCCGAGGACGCACCCAAGTTCGCAGGCCCGCGTTCCGGCGTGTCGCTGTCGATGGACGTGCCCGCCGCCAGGCCAACCGGCACCGTAGCGCTCACCGGCGCGCGCGTGGTGACGATGGCGCGCGCTGATGGCGGCATCATCGACGATGCGACGATCCTGATCCGTGGCGACCGCATCGTCGCGGTCGGCCCACGCGCGACGGTGAGCGTGCCCGCGGGCGCGACAGTGGTGGACCTCGCCGGCAAGTTCATCATCCCCGGCCTCGTCGACGCACACGCGCACGGGCCGCAGGGCGAGGACGAGCTGATCCCGCAGCAGAACTGGGACGCAATGGCGAACCTCGCCTTTGGCACGACGACCGTCCACGACCCGTCGTCGCGCGCGGCCGAGATATTCCCGGCCGCCGAGATGCAGCGCGCCGGCCTGCGCCTGCAACCCCGCACCTTCTCCACCGGCGAGATCATCTACGGTGCCAAGGCGGCCGGCGTTTACGCCGACATCGGCAGCTATGACGACGCGCTTGCGGTGGTGCGACGGCTCAAGGCGCAGGGTGCGTCCAGCGTCAAGAACTACAACCAGCCGCGCCGCGAACAGCGCCAGATGGTGGTCGCCGCCGCGCAGGCGGAGGGGATGCACGTCGTTCCCGAAGGCGGCTCGCTGTACACGATGGACGTCAGCCTGATCCAGGACGGCAACTCCACGGTCGAGCACAACGTGCCGTTGGAGGTGTTCTACGCCGATCTGGTGCAGCTGTGGACGCAGTCCAAGACCAACTACACGCCGACGCTGGTCGTCACTTATGGCGGACCGGCGGGAGATCCGTACTGGCGCTCGCGCTCGGATATCTGGAAGCACCCGCTGCTGTCGCGCCACGCACCGCCCGCCGTGCTCGCCGCGCAGAACGCGCGGCGCGAGACCGCGCCCGAGGGCGACTATGTGGACGACGAGTCGGCGCGCGAGGCGAAGAAGCTGGCCGACAAGGGCGTGCAGGTATCGATCGGCGCGCACGGCCAGCAGGCGGGACTGGGCGCGCACTGGGAGATGTGGAGTTTCGCGCGCGGCGGCTGGTCACCCGTCGAGGCACTGCGCGCGGGCACGATCATGCCCGCGACATCGCTCGGCTATGCCAGGGACATCGGCAGCCTGGAGGCGGGCAAGCTCGCCGACCTGGTGGTGCTCGACGCCGATCCGACGGTCGACATTCGCAACACCGAGAAGGTCGCGCGCGTCATGCTCGGCGGGCGCCTGTATGACGCCGCGACGCTGAACGAGGTGGCGACCGGCACGTCCCGGCGGCTGCCCTATTGGTGGGAGGGCGCGAATGGCGGTCGCGGCGCCAGTGCGACGCGCGCTGGCGCGCGGGGACATGGCGACTGACCGTCAGCCGCGCCGCGTCCGAAAGGCCTGGCGCATGATCCTGGACAGCGCCTCGACCGAATAGGGCTTGCGCAACAGCTGCACGCCCTCGACGCCGCCGTCGCCGTCCGCCAGTTCCTCGCTGTACCCGGTCGTCAGCACGACGGGCAGACGGGGGTCGCGCTCGCGCAACAACCGCGCGAGGTCCAGCCCAGACATGTCGCCGGGCATGACGATGTCCGAGAAGACCAGATCGAAGCCCGTGTCCCCGTCGATGATCGCCAGCGCGGCGGCGGCATCGGCGGCGCGGACCACGGTATAACCCAGCTCCTCCAGCAGCTGCGACGCGACCTCGCCGACCTGCTCGTTATCCTCGACCAGCAAGAGACGCCCCTGCGCGGTTCCCGTCATCGGCGCAGCCCGATCGACCGGCAGCGGTTCCGCGCCTGCGGAAACCTGCGGCAGGTAGAGCGTGAACGCCGTCCCGCGTCCCACCTCGCTCTCCACCCGCACCTCGCCGCCCGACTGCTTGGCGAAGCCATAGACCTGGCTCAGCCCCAGGCCGGTCCCACGCCCAACGCCCTTGGTGGTGTAGAAAGGCTCGAATATGCGCTGCAGCCGGTCGGGTGCGATGCCCTGACCCGTATCGGCCACGGTGACCGCGACGAACGGCTTGCCGTCGATCTCCAGTCCATCGGCCACGGCGATGGTCAACATGCCCTCGCCGTTCATGGCGTCGCGCGCGTTGACCGCCATGTTGAGCAGCGCGGTCTCGAACTGGTTGGCGTCCGCCTCGACATGGCAGCTGTCGCAGCCGATCGCAGTGCGTACGGTGACGCGCTGGCCCACCGTGGTGTGCAGCATCTCCGTCGCGCTGCGGATCAGCGCGGCGGCGTCGAACACCTCGGGCCGCAGCGGTTGTTTCCGCGCATAGGCGAGCAGCTGGCCCGTCAGTTTGGCGGCACGATCGGCGGTGTCGCTGATCGCGTCTATGTAGCGACGCTTCCTGTCCTCCGTCACCTCGCGCCGGCGCAGCAGGTCGACGGACGAGCGGATGATGGTGAGCAGGTTGTTGAAGTCATGTGCGACGCCACCGGTCAGCTGGCCGATCGCCTCCAGCTTCTGGCTCTGGCGCAGCGCCTCCTCCGTGCGCGCGCGCTCGGCCATCTCCACCTGCAAACGGTCGTTGGCGGCGGCGAGTTCCTCCGTCCGAGCCGCGACGCGGCGCTCCAGGGTCTCGTTCAGGTCGCGCATCAACGCTTCGGCGCGGCGTCGATCGGAGATGTCGTTGAACAGGATGGCGACGTGGCGAGCCTCCGGCCGGCCGACACGGTAGGCGTACACGTCGTACCAGCGGTCATCGAGCGAGGCCGCGTGATTGGTGAAGCGCACGGACTCGCCGGTCAGCGCGACGCGGCCATAGATGTCATACCAGTGTCGCTCCAGGCCGGGCGCGATCTCGCTCATCCATCTGCCGCGCCAGTCGTGCAGCCCGGTCTGTCGCTCGAACGCCGCATTGGCGTCGATCATGCGATAGTCGGTCGCTTGCCCGGCATCGTCGAACACCACCTCCGCGATGCAGAAACCTGCATCGATCGAGTTGAACAAGGAGCGATAGCTTTTCTCCCCCTCCTCCCGAGCGCGCGCCACCGCCAGTTCCTGGCGTGCATCGGCGAGTTCGCCGGCGCGGGCGCGGGTGTCGGACAGATCGGTCACCACCGCGCACATCAGCGGCTCGCCGTCGCTCGGCATCGGGCTGAGCGACAAGGTAGCCGGCGCGGTGCCGCCACCAGCCGATCGGAGCGATATCTCGGCACGCCCGCCGTCCTGCAGCAGTGTCGCCAGCGGGACGCTGGTGTCGGCGATCAGCCGGTCGATCCGTGTTCCCACGATCCGGCTCGCCGGCTCGCCGACCAGCTCGGCGAAGGCATGATTGCAATACAGGATCAGGCCGTCGCCCGACAGCGTCAGCGCGCCTTCGCGCATCTGCTCGATCAGCAGGCGGTAGGGCCGGTCTGCGCTTTCCAGCGTGAAGATGCGGCGGTCGGCATGGTCGCCCACAACCAGCGCGTCGACCTCGCCCGAGCGGATCGCATCGAGCGTTTCTTCGGACTCGGCGAGCCGCGCTTCCAGCTCGGCGATCCGCTGCCGATACACCTCGTCAGTGGAGATATCGGCGACGGCGGGGTTCACCCTGCGCCGTTCCCGGCCGCGACGATCCCGAGACCGTGCAGGACCCGCGCCTCGTCGCTCAGGTCGCCGATGATGCGCCGTACGGGCAGGGGCGACACTTTCACCAGGGTCGGTGCGGCAACTACCTGATGATCACGCGCGGCTTCCGGGTCCTGGTACACGTCGATCACTCGGAGGTCATAGCGGCCGGGCAGCTCGCGTTCCAGCAGCCGACGCAGATTGTCGATCGCGCGCGTCGAACGTGGCGACGCGCCGGACACGAACAGGCGCAGGACGTGTCGGTCTTCCCCGGCCGACACGGGGACGCTCAAGACGGTTCGGGCCGCAGCTCCAGCCCGACCAGCACCTTTTCGACATCGGCCAGCGTACCGATGACACGCTTGATCGGCGGCGGCAGGCGGCGGACCAGCACCGGCACCGCCAACACCTGATCGGCGGCGGCAAGCTCGGGATGCTTGACCAGGTCGACCACCTCGACCGAGTGACAGCCGGGCAGATGTGCCTCGCACAGCTTGTTGAGGTTGGCGATCGCGGCCAGCGACTTCGGGCTTTGGCCTGCGACGTACAAGCGAAGGCGGTAGTGACCCTCGGGCAGTCCCTCGCCCTCGGCATCCAAGTCACTGAACGGCAGCACCGGGCGCTGCCCGCCTTCTTCCGCCGGCGCGCTCACTCGCCACCTCCGCGCCGGTTCAGCATGGCCTCGCGATCGGCGTCGATCCGCTGCTCGCGTCCCTCCGCCTGTTCTACCAGCCGCTCGATCTCCGCCTCCTCCGCGGCCAGCGCCGCGCGTATCTCGAGCATCTGGCGCTCCGAGGCGGCACGCTTCAGCGCGAAATCGCGTCGACGGCGATCGCTGTCCTGGCGGCGTTGCAGCCACTCGTCGCGCTCGAGCGCCTCCTGCGTCTCGCGCGCACTGCCCGTCAGCACGCCCGCCGGGCCGACATAGGCGCCGATCAGCTTCACCCCGTCATCGGTGATCGCGTATTCGCGGATCTGGTTGGAATGGCTCATGCCGCGCGATTTTAGCAGGTACAGGACCGAGTTGCGCTCGCCGTTCGCCTCCAGGTGGTGCAGGCCCAGCCAGCTGTCCATCAGGGACGACAAGCTCTGATCGCTGTGGTCGCCGCCATGTGCGCCCGTCAGATTGGTGAACATCGCGGTCAGCCCCTTGACCTTCAGCATGTCGATCATGCGCAGCAGCATGGAGTGTACCTCCGACTGGGGTCCGCGCAGCGCCGAGATCGGATCGACGGCGACCACCACCGGCTCGAAGCGCTCGATCGTGCGGTTCATGTAGGTCAGGTGCGTCTCCAGCCCGAACAGGCTCGGACGCGCCGCTTCGAAGCACAGCAGGCCCGAATCGACATGCGCCTGTAGGTCGATGCCGACAGAGCGCATGTTGCGCATGATCTGTTCTCGCGACTCCTCGAAGGAAAAGAAGACTGCCTTCTCGCCGCGCTTGCACGTCGCGTCGATGAAGCTGGCGGCGAAGGTCGTCTTGCCGGTCCCCGACGTGCCGGAAACGAGGATGCTGGAGCCACCGTAGAACCCGCGTACGCCCAGCATCGCATCCAGGCCGGCGATGCCGCTGGAAACGATCGCGTCCTGGATCGGATGCTGCAGCCCGGCCGACGTGACCGGCAGCACGCTGATCCCGCCCTTGTCGATCAGGAACGGATATTCGTTGGTGCCATGCGCGGAGCCGCGATATTTCAGCACGCGCAGACGCCGGGTGGTGATCTGATCCTCGACCCGGTGATCCAGCGCGATCACGCAGTCGGAGATATATTCCTCGATCCCGTGCCGCGTCAGCCGCCCTTCCTCACCGCGTTCGGCGGTGATGATCGCGGTGACGCCGCGCGCCTTGAGCCACTCGAACAGTCGGCGCAGTTCGGCGCGCAGGACCGGGCCGTCGCCCAGGCCGGAGAACAACGCCTCCAGCGTGTCCAGCACCACGCGCCTGGCGCCGACCTTGTCGATCGCATAGCCCAGGCGGACGAACAGGCCTTCCAGGTCGTACTCGCCCGCTTCCTCGATCTCGGACCGCTCGACGCGGACATAGTCGATCGCCAGCTTGCCCTCTGCGACCAGCTTGTCGACGTCGTAGCCGAGCGATGCGCTGTTCGCAGCGATGTCTTCCGCGCGCTCCTCGAAGCTCATCAGCACGCCCGGCTCGTCGAACCGCGTCGCGCCGTTGACCAGAAAAGTAAGTGCGAACAGCGACTTGCCGGCGCCAGCCGCACCGGCGATCAGCGTCGGCCGCCCTGCCGGCAGCCCGCCAAAGGTGATCGCGTCCAGTCCCGCGATCCCGGTGCACGCCTTGGGCAGCCCGGAGTCCGCGCGGCCGCTCACGCCGCTGCCTGCGAAGATACTGAAATGATACGCATCACTGTCCCCTCGCGGGGCTGAATGAAGGCAACGCCCGCGCGAGGCAAGGGCCGCTCGCCCGCGTCAGTCGCCAGCGGCGAGCTTGTCCTGGGTCCGCAGATCGAAGTCGCTGGCGTCGTGACGTTCGTGCAGCTGGCTGGCGGGATCGCCCATCACGCGATTGACCATGCGCCCGCGCTTCACCGCCGGCCGCGCGTCGATCTCGTCGGCCCAGCGAATGACATTGGCGTAGTCCGTCACCGACAGGAACGCGCCCGCATCGTACAACAGGCCCTTTGCCAGCCCGCCATACCAGGGCCACACCGCGATGTCGGCGATCGTGTACTCGTCGCCCGCGAGGAAGCGGCTGTCGGCCAGCCGCCGGTCGAGCACGTCCAGCTGGCGCTTGGCCTCCATCGCGAACCGATCGATCGCGTACTCGATCTTGACCGGCGCATAGGCATAGAAGTGCCCGAACCCGCCACCCAGCACCGGCGCCGCGCCCATCTGCCAGAACAGCCAGCTCAGGGCCTCGGCGCGCGCGGGGTACTCGGCGGGCAGGAACGCGCCGAACTTCTCGGCCAGATACATCAGGATCGCACCCGATTCGAACACGCGCACCGGCTCGGGCCCGCTGCGATCGACCAGGGCGGGGATCTTGCTGTTGGGGTTGGCGGCAACGAAGCCGCTGCCGAACTGGTCCCCGTCCATGATCCGGATCAGCCAGGCGTCATACTCCGCTTCCGGGTGGCCGGCGGCGAGCAGTTCCTCCAGCATCACCGTCACCTTGATGCCGTTGGGCGTGCCCAGCGAATAGAGCTGCAACGGATGCTTGCCGACCGGCAGCTCCTTGTCGTGCGTCGCGCCCGCGATCGGGCGATTGATCGCGGCGAAGCGCCCGCCCGACTCCTTGTTCCAGGTCCAGACGGCGGGTGGGGTGTAGTCGGTCATTGAATGGCTCCAATCGTGCTATCGATGCGACGAAGGCGGGGGCTAGTCGAGAAAGCCTTGCCTTTCCCGGCGAAAGCCGGCGTCCAGATAGGGTCATCCGACTTGACCTTGTGCCTGCTCCCGGCGCCGCCGACCTGGACCCAGGCTTTCGCCGGGGAAGGGCTGGAGAACTGGCATCGCGCGGTCACTCACCGGCCGCCCACGCCGTCAGCAGCGTATGAGCGATCGCATACGGCGGCGGTGCCAGAAACGACCCCTGCTCCCCGGCCAGTACCGCACGCACGTCGTCGCGTGGCACCCAGATCGCGTCCTGTAACTCATTCTCGTCGAGCGTGAGCGCATCGTCCAGCGCCGTCGCAACGCAGGCGATCATCAACTGCGACGGGAACGGCCAGGGCTGACTCGCCACATAGCGCACGTCAGTTACCGCGATTCCGGCTTCCTCCCCGATCTCGCGCGCGACCGCTTCCTCGATCGACTCGCCTGGTTCCAGAAAGCCCGCGAGCGCCGAATAGCGCCCGGCCGGCCACGATGCCTGCCGACCGAGCAGCGCGCGATCATCATGTTCGGCGATCATGATGACGACCGGGTCGGTGCGGGGAAAATGCTCGGTCGCGCAATCGGGACATTTGCGACCCCAGCCGGCGCGGAACACGGTGGTCGGGCTGGCACAGGCCGCACAGAACCCATGGCGCGCGTGCCAGTCGAGCACCGACCGTGCGGCAGCCCAGGTTGCCGCCTCGCCCGGCGCCATCTCCGCCAGCGCGGCCATCAGCCGGGGCGAGCGGAACGCCACGCCGCCAGGCGAGCCAGAGTCGGGCGGGGTGATCGCGGCGACATGCGCGCGGCCGTCTTCCAGCCCCAGCAGCACCAGTTCAGCGTCATCGGGTGCCTGAGCCAGGGACGTCCAGCCGAGCCGTCCGGCCTCGTCGACCTGCGGCTCGTACCCAGGTCCCAGCACCAGCAGCCGCGCGCGCCAGTCCAACACCGCCGCCAGCGCATCGGCATCGTGCCGTAGCCGGTCGGCACGATCCAGCCGACCGCCGGTGAAGCCGGGCGGGCTCACCGCATGAACCGTGCCGCGTCGCTCGCGAGCGCGCGCGCGAGCTCGGTGCGCAGCGGGTAGCGGTCGGCGGGCATGTAGTTGACCATCACCGTTCCGCGCACCCTGCGCGCCGGGTCGACGAACGCGATCGTGCCGGCCGCCCCGCCCCAGCCATAGGTGCCCTTCGAAAAGCCGCCCGGCGCGTCGGCGAGGTAGACGGAGCCTCCGGCGCCAAAGCCCATCATCGCCATCCCCTCTGTACCCCCGGTCATGCCGCCGATGCCACCGAACTTGACGCCGGCGGGCAGCAGATCTGACATCATCGTGCGGATGGTCTCCGGGTTGGCCACTCGCACGCCGTCCAGCGTTCCGCCCTCCTGGAGCATGTGCAGGAACCGGTCATAGTCGCGCGCCGACATCACCAGTCCGGCGCCACCATAGGGAAAGCTCGGGTCCTGCAGCCACGCCGATGTCGCCGCGGGGTCGACCGGCACGCGCTTGTCGCCGGCAAAGACGTAGTTGGTGGCGAACCGCCCGACCTCGGACTGCGGCACCGTCCAATAGCTCGACCGCATGTTCAGGGGCGTGAACAGCCGACGCTGCAGGAACGTCTCGAACGACATGCCCGACGCCTTTTCGATCACCGCGCCCATTACGTCCAGACCGATCGAATAGCTCCACTTCGTTCCCGGATCGGCGATCAGCGGCAGCGAGGCGACACGGGTCGCGAACTCCTGCAGCGAGCGCGGGCGGACCTGGCGGGCCTGCGTCTCGACGGTCGCGCTGACCTGACCGGGCAGGATCCCCAGCCGCTCATATTCCTTGAGCAGCGGCCCCTTGGTGATGATGTTGTATCCCAGGCCCGCCGTATGCGTGACGAGGTGCCGGACGGTGATCGGTCGCGCGGCGGGGCGCGAGGCCAGGCTGTCCGGCCCGGTCAGCACGCGCATGTTCCTGAACGCGGGGATGAAATCGCTGATCGGCTGGTCCAGCTTCAGCTTGCCGTCCTCGACCAGCAGCATGGCGGCGAGGCCGGTGATCGGCTTGGTCATCGAATACACCCGCCACAGCGAATCCGGCCCGGCCGCGGCGGCGGTCGCCTCGTCGCCGAGACGACCCGACTGGACGAACAGCGTCGGCAGCGGGCCGACCCCGAACGCGCCCACCGCACCGGGCATCTTGCCGTCACGGACATAGCCGTCGAGCAGCGCCTGCGTACCCGGCAGCAGAGCGGCGCCCGGCAGGCTCGCGGGCGCGGGACGCGGTGCTGGTCGGGTTGCAGCTTGCGGCCGAAGCTGGGGCTGGGGCTGCGCCTGCCGCGCGAGGACCGCCGGCCCGATCAGCGTCGCAAGCAGCGCGGCGCTCAGCATCAGCTTGATCTTCATGCAACTCTCTCCAGCACCCGCGCCGCCTTGGCGAACAGCGTCGGCAGACCCGCCGATGCCAGCTCGGCGATCGGCCACCATTGTCCCGCCACGACATGGCCGTCGACCCGAGCCACCGCAAGCGCGAGTTGCAGATCGAAATGGGTGAAGGAGTGGCGGACCCTTTCGTCCAGGAGGCGCCAGTCGGCACCGGCAGGCGCGCCCTCCAGCCCCGGCGGTGCGTCTCCCCAAGGTCCGGTCGGCAGTGCCCTCATCCCGCCCAGCAGGCCAGAAGCGGCGCGGGTCACGAGAAGCACTTCGCGCCCGACCCCGCTTGCACCCTCTCGGTCGATCCAGAATACGGTTCCGAACCGCTGCGGCTTCGCCTTCTTCGCACCCTTCACCGGAAACCGCTCCGGCATTCCCGTCGCATACCCTGCGCACTCCTCACGCAACGGGCAGAGCAGGCACCGTGGCTTGCGCGGCGTGCAGATCGTCGCGCCGAGGTCCATCATGGCTTGCGCGAAGTCGCCCGCCCGTGCCGCCGGCGTGATCGCATCGGCGGCGGCACGGATCGCCGGCCGTGCGGCGGGCAGTGGCACCCCGATCGCCCGCAGCCGCGCCACCACGCGCTGGACATTCGCGTCGACCACCACCGCGCGCTCACCGAACGCGATCGCCGCAACCGCCGCCGCCGTATACGCGCCCAGCCCCGGCAGCGTGCGCAGCTCGGATTCGGTCACGGGAAAGCGCCCGCCATGCTTGGCCATGACCGCGCGCGCCGTCTTCACCAGGTTGCGGGCCCGCGCATAATAGCCAAGCCCCGCCCACGCCGCCATCACGTCGGCCTCGTCCGCCGCCGCCAGGCTCGCGACGTCAGGCCAGCGTGCCACCCACGCCACCAATCGCGGCCGAACCGTGGCGACGGTGGTCTGCTGCAGCATCACTTCGGACAGCCAGACGCGGTACGGGTCCGCCATCTGCCCCGGCTTCGTGCGCCACGGCAGATCGCGGGCATGGAGATCGTACCAACCCAGCAGCCGATCGGACACGGATAGCGGCTTGGCGGACACGGGCGCGCTATGGCATGGAAGCCTCTGTGAGCAAGCGTCCCCCTCAGCCCGAGCCCCAGCGCGCGAATCGATCGCGCGCGGTGTCGGAACTGTTGCCGGCGATCGGTGGTGCGGCGTTCCGCAAGTTCGGCTTCGTCCAGTCGGCGATCGTCAGCCGCTGGCCCGACATCGTCGGCGAACGCTGGGCGGGCGTCTCGCAGCCCGAATCACTCCGCTTTCCACCCGGCGAGAAACGCGACGGCACGCTCAGCCTGGTCGTCAAAGGCGCGCACGCGCCGATGATGCAGCACATCACGCCGGAGATCGCCGAGCGGGTAAATCGCTTCTTCGGCTACGCCGCCGTCGCGCGCGTCCAGATCCGCCAGGGCGATGTCGCCCCTCGGATCGCCCGGCGTGCCCCGCCGTCGCTGAAACCTGCGCCCGCCGAAATGGGCCTGGGGATCAAGACCATCGCCGACCCCGAACTGCGCGCGGTGCTCGAATCGCTCGCCGCCGGGGTCGCGGCATCCACCGGCATTCCACGGATCAGCTGATGCGCATTCTCTTCGTCTTCTCCGCCCTCATGGCGCTGACCGCCGCCGCGCCTGCCCGCGACTGGAGCACGGTCGCGGCGAAGACACCGGCCGGCGCCTACGTGATCGGCAACCCGCGCGCGGCGGTCAAGCTGATCGAATATGCCAGCTACACCTGCTCGCACTGCGCGGAGTTCTCCGTCGAGAGCGACAAGGAGCTGAAAGGCCGGCTGATCCGCACCGGCGCCGTCAGCCTGGAATTCCGCCACTTCGTCTTCAACGGCATCGACCTCGCCGCGGCCATCCTCGCGCGCTGCACGGGGCCGCGCGGGTTCGCCGCCACCACCGGCTATCTGTTCGCCACCCAGGGTGAGTGGCTGCCACGCGGGGCCGCGTTCCTGACGGCCAACCAGCAGCGCATCACGATGTACCCGCGCGCTGCCCAGATCCGTGCGATGGCGGACGGTGCCGGATTGACGGCCGCCGTCGTCGCGCGCGGGCTGTCGCCCAAGGCGGTCGACGCCTGCTTCGCCGATACCGCCGAGATCGATCGTATCCTGGCGATGACCGCGAACAAGCCCGCCGCGATCACGTCCACCCCGTCCTTTTACGTCAACGGCAAGCTCGTCACGAACGCGCATTGGGCGGAATTGCAGCCGCACCTGCGTGCCGCCGGCGCGCGCTGATCCCCACGGAGTAACGGTCATGAAGTTCCTCGTCCCGCTCGCCCTGTCGCTATCGCTTGCCGCCTGTGGTGGCACCACCGGCAGCACGGGCGACAACACGGCCGCCGCCGCGCCGGTCGCCGGCACCGCAGCACCTGCGGGACAGGATTGGACGCAGACGGTCGCCAGGACCGCCGAGGGTTTCGTGATGGGCAACCCCAACGCGCCCATCAAGCTGGTCGAATATGGCTCGCGGCTGTGCCCGACCTGCAAGGCGTTCGCCGATGCCGGCTACAAGCCGCTGACCGAAAACTATGTCAAAGCGGGCAAGGTCTCGTTCGAATTCCGCGAGTTCCTGGTTCACGGTCCCGCCGACATGCCGCCCGCGCTGCTCGGCACCTGTGTCGGCACGGAGCCGTTCTTTCCGCTGATGGAGCAGATGTTCGCCAATCAGCCACAGTTCACCGACAAGTTCGCCGCCGCGCAGCAGGCGTTGCAGACCGCACCGCCCGCCCAGCGCTTCCGCGCCATGGCCGATGCGATGGGACTGGTCGATTTCGTCAAGCAGCGCGGCGTTCCCGAAGCCAAGGCGCAGGCCTGTCTCACCGATGCGGCCGAGATCGACCGGCTGACCAAGATCACGCAGGACAAGGGCCCGGGCGGCGACGGCACCGTCGCCGGCACGCCCACCTTCCTGCTCAACGGCAAGGTCGCTGAGGGTGCGATCTCCTGGGCGCAGGTCGAAGAAGCGCTGAAGAAAGCGGGGGCTTGAATCCTCCCCGGACGGGGAGGGGAACCGCTCGGCGCAGCTGAGTGGTGGAGGGGGGCGGGCCGCATTGGTGGTCACGCGGCGAGAACCCCCTCCGTCAGCCGCTTCGCGGCTGCCACCTCCTCGTGAACGGGGAGGATTGAGAAACAAGAGCACCCCCCGCATACCCGCCCCGATGCAGATCAAGCGCCTGCGCATCGCGGGGTTCAAATCCTTTGTCGATCCGGTCGACCTGCCGATCGCGCGCGGGCTGACCGGGGTCGTCGGACCCAATGGCTGCGGCAAATCCAACCTGCTCGAGGCGTTGCGCTGGACGATGGGCGAGACCAGCGCGCGCGCGTTGCGCGGCGGCGAGATGGACGACATCATCTTCGCGGGCACCGCGACGCGCCCGCAGCGCGACTTCGCCGAGGTGTCGCTGCTGTGCGAACTCCCCACTTCTGACGGGGCCGACGAGCATGAGGTCGTGCGCCGGATCGAACGCGGCGCAGGATCGGCCTATCGCATCGATGGTCGCGATGTGCGCGCCCGCGACGTCCAGCTGCTGTTCGCCGACGCCGCCACCGGCGCGCATTCGCCGGCGATGGTCAGCCAGGGGCGGATCGGCGCGGTGATCGCCGCCAAGCCGGCCGAACGCCGGCAGATGCTGGAGGAAGCGGCAGGCATCGCCGGCCTCCACGTCCGTCGGCGCGAGGCGGAACAGCGACTGCGCGCGGCCGAGCTCAATCTGGAGCGCCTCGACCTGCTGATCGGCGAACACACCGCGCGTGCAACGCAACTCCGTCGTCAGGCGCGAGCCGCCGAACGCTATCGCCGGCTATCCGACGGCGTCCGAACGGCGGAGGCGCGGCTGATCTTCGCCCGCTGGCGTGACGCAGCCGCCGCCGCCGAGGAGGCCGGCGCGGAAGCGGCCACGCTCGACAGCCGCGTCGCGGCGGCCACCGCGACGGAGATCCGGGCCGCCGCCGCGCAGGTGGAGGCGCACGGGCTGCAGATCGAGGCGCGGGTCGCCAATGCCGCGAGCCGCGAGCGCGCGTCGGAGGCGGGACACGCGCTCGCCGGGCTGCGGCGCGATCTAGCCGAGTCAGAGCGCAGAATGACCGATCTCGCAACCACGGCAGCGCGACTGGCGGAGGAGCGCGCCCGTGAAACCATGCTGGCCCGCGATGCCGCGACGGCGCTGGAGCGGCTCACCGCCGACAAGGCGGCGCTCGATGGGCAGCTCGCGGCGCAGTCGAGCGCGCTGCCCTCGCTGCAAGCCGCGGTCGCCGGGGCCGAGCGGCAGGCGCGCGACGCGGAGGTGGCGCTGGCCCAGGCACAAGCACGGG
>NZ_JAQGLJ010000104.1 GCF_028292945.1 Sphingomonas bacterium
CTTGTCCTCGGTGGACGAAAACGGTCATCCAACAGGCGCTGCCGAGTTTGTAGTGGAAGAAGTTCTTAAGATAGACCTGCCGCCAAGGGCGGCCAAGCAAGCGGGATTGTTCGATGACAACGCTTAAGGAAGCCCGCGAGCAAGGCAAACTCGCCGAGTTCATCGCCGAACGCGAGGCTGAGCAAGCCCCGGACGGCGACGAAGCCGCCTTCAATCGCGCTCTGGTTTCAATGGCCCGAACGTCGAAAGAAGCTCCGGCAGCATCGAAGCCGGAGCGTGCCGACGATTGAAGCGGTACTCGAACTCCTTGGCGTAAGTGCCAAGGTACTTCGGGCTGACGCTGATATGTGTCCCGTTGATCGTCTTACGTATGCACGGGGGATACACACCAATATATTTCCGTTCCCCGCCCGTTCCCTTGCCTTCCAGAAACCCGGCGGATGACCACGCGTCGCGGGTAACCTGCAGCGCCGAACCGATTTACAACGGCGACGAACCGTTTGCTCTTCCACGCATTTACCGTATTGCGCCCGGCCCCGGCTTGGCACAATCTGTTGCGGTTGCGGCGGGGGTCGGACCCTATGGCTGGTAGAGTACAGGCTGCTTCCCAAGAGCGGCGCGGGACTTGTGCGCACGTTACACAGCGCCTTGGTCCCATTTTGTTCTCTCCGGCCGGGGCGGACGGGTGTAGGATGAACGGCCCCGCCGATTCGTGTGGATCAGTAATCGCGTAAGGAGCGGCTTCGATGGATTTCAGGGATACGGACATGCCGACGCAGACGATCGATGCGGCCCCCAGCACCGGGGGCACCACCAGCACGGCGAGCGCCCCGACCGCGCTGGACAGCCACTCGATCCGGCCCCAGCCCTATGCCGTGGAGGTCGATCACAGCCGCGACGCGCTGTTGACGGATTTCGGCAAGGAGACGCTCAAGGACCGCTATCTGCTGCCGGGCGAAGGCATCCAGGACCTGTTCGTCCGCGTCGCCAGCGCCTATGCCGACGACGCGGGCCACGCGCAGCGGCTGTACGACGCCATCTCGAAGCTGTGGTTCATGCCCGCCACGCCCGTGCTGTCCAACGGCGGCACCGGGCGCGGCCTGCCGATCTCCTGCTACCTCAACTCCGTCCCCGACAGCCTCAACGGCATCGTCGACACCTGGAACGAGAATGTCTGGCTCGCCAGCCGTGGCGGCGGCATCGGCACCTATTGGGGTAACGTCCGCGGCATCGGCGAGCCGGTCGGCTTGAACGGCAAGACCAGCGGCATCATCCCCTTCGTGCGCGTGATGGATTCGCTGACGCTCGCGATCAGCCAGGGGTCGCTGCGGCGCGGGTCGGCGGCGGTCTATCTCGACATCTCGCACCCCGAGATCGAGGAGTTCCTGGAGATCCGCAAGCCTAGCGGAGACTTCAACCGCAAGGCGCTCAACCTCCACCACGGCGTGCTGATCACCGACGCCTTCATGGAAGCGGTGCGCGCGGGCGAGGAGTGGGTGCTCAAGAGCCCCAAGGACGGCTCCGCGCGCGTCACGCTCGACGCGCGTTCGCTGTTCCAGAAGCTGGTCGAGACCCGGCTCCAGACCGGCGAGCCGTACATCGTCTTCGCCGACCATGTGAACTCGACCATGCCCAAGCATCATCGCGACCTGGGGCTGAAGGTGTCGACCTCCAACCTGTGCTCCGAGATCACGCTGCCCACCGGCCGCGACCATCTCGGCAACGATCGCACCGCGGTGTGCTGCCTGTCGTCGCTGAACCTCGAGACGTGGGACGAGTGGAAGGACGAGAAGGGCTTCATCGAGGACGTGATGCGCTTCCTCGACAACGTGCTGCAGGATTACATCGACCGCCACGAGCCGGGCATGGAGCGCGCCGCCTACTCGGCAGGCCGCGAGCGTTCGGTCGGGTTGGGTGTGATGGGGTTCCACTCCTTCCTCCAGGCGCGCGGCCTGCCGTTCGAGGGCGCGATGGCGAAGTCGTGGAACCTGCGCATGTTCCGCCACATCAAGGGCCAGGCCGACGAGGCGTCGATGCAGCTCGCCATCGAGCGCGGCCCCTGCCCCGACGCCGCCGACATGGGCGTGATGGAGCGGTTTTCGTGCAAGATGGCGATCGCGCCGACCGCGTCGATCTCGATCATCTGCGGCGGCACCAGCGCGTGCATCGAGCCGATCCCGGCCAACATCTACACGCACAAGACGCTGTCGGGCAGCTTCTCGATCCGCAATCCCTATCTGGAGAAGCTGCTGATCGCGAAGGCGAAGAGTTCCGACGCGGTGTGGA
This sequence comes from Sphingomonas bacterium, assembly GCF_028292945.1. GTDB lineage: Bacteria > Pseudomonadota > Alphaproteobacteria > Sphingomonadales > Sphingomonadaceae > Sphingomonas. The sequence goes on from NZ_JAQGLJ010000104.1 coordinate 2,287, forward strand.
ACTCGATCCTGGAACAGGGCGGCAGCGTCCAGCACCTCGACTTCCTCTCGGTCGAGGAAAAGGACTGCTACAAGACCAGCTTCGAGATCGACCAGCGCTGGCTGCTCGAGCTCGCCGGCGACCGCACGCCGTACATCGACCAGTCGCAGTCGCTGAACCTGTTCATCCCCGCCGATGTCGAGAAGTGGGACCTGCTCATGCTTCACTTCCGCGCCTGGGAACTGGGCATCAAGTCGCTCTATTACCTCCGCTCGAAGTCGGTGCAGCGCGCCGGCTTCGCGGGCGGGGTCGAGGCGGACAACACAATCGAACTCGCCAAGTTTGAGCTGGAAAGCACGGACTATGACGAGTGCTTGGCTTGCCAGTAGGATGGAGCTTCGCCACCTCATCGGCCTGGCGGTAGCCGCCGGCCTGCTCGCGCCGCTCGCGATCGCAGCCCTCGCCCCCGCCTCGCGCCCGGTGCGGATCGCCGTCGCGATCGGCGCGGTCGCCGTGCTGGCGGCCGAGGTCGCGGTCGTCCCCGCCGCCGATACGGCGACGGTGCTCGCGGTCACGCTGCTCGGCGCGATGCTGGCAAGCGCTGGCGTCGTGTTCCGGCGCGGCGGCCCGGCACTCGCCGCGCTGACGCCGGGCAAGTGGGAGGATCGCCGCGCCGAACCCGCGCACCCGCTGGTCGGCGGCGCGCTGATCGCGGCCGGCGCGGCGCTGGTCGTGCTGATCATGTGGGCGACGCTCGCGCAGGCGAGCGCCGCCCCCCGCTCAGGCTTCTTCCTCGAACGCGACCGCGACATCGGCATTGGCGGACAGCCGCACCGTGTCGCCCTCCACCGTCGCGACCAGCCCGGTCGAGATGAAGTGGTGGTGGCCCTCGTGGCTCCCCTGTCCGGCGTCCTTCTTGGTCAGCTTGATGCGGTTCCCCTCGACGCGGTCGACGGTGCCGACATGGACGCCGTCGGCGCCGATCACTTCCATATGCTCGGCGATGGTGCTGATGTCGGTCACGCGCGTTCTCCTGTGATGATGTCTGTGCAACGCCTCGCAAGCGGGATCGTCGCATGACGTGGGGCACCGCGATCATGTTCGCCGTCGCGGCGGTGCTGTCGCTGGTCGGCGCGGGCCTGCTCATTTCGCTCACCCGGCCGAGCGGCCCGGCGAAGGTCTATGTCTTCCGCATGGTCGGCATCATGGCGCTGTCGGCCGGCGTGCTGCTCGCGATCTCCGCCTGGTTCACCTGGGGGTGGAGCACCACCCCCTGATCCTCCGTTTCCCCTGTTCCCCGGAGCACCCGTCATGTCCCTTCTCCACGCGTCCAAGCAGTACAAGCCGTTCGAATACCCCTGGGCGTTCGAGTTCTGGAAGCGCCAGCAGCAGCTCCACTGGCTTCCCGAAGAGGTGCCGCTGGGCGAGGATTGCCGCGACTGGGCGCAGAAGCTCTCGGACCACGAGCGCAACCTGCTCACGCAGATCTTCCGCTTCTTCACCCAGGCCGATGTCGAGGTGCAGGACTGCTATCACGAGAAATACGGCCGCGTGTTCAAGCCGACCGAGATCAAGATGATGCTGACCGCCTTCTCCAACATGGAGACGGTGCACATCGCCGCGTACAGCCACCTGCTCGACACCATCGGCATGCCCGAGAGCGAGTATGGCGCGTTCCTCGACTATGCCGAGATGAAGGAGAAGCATGATTACATGCAGACCTTCGGCGTCGACAATGACGAGGACATCGCGCGCACGCTGGCGATGTTCGGCGGCTTCACGGAGGGCGTTCAGCTGTTCGCGTCGTTCGCGATGCTGATGAATTTTCCGCGCTTCAACAAGATGAAGGGCATGGGCCAGATCGTCACCTGGTCGATCCGCGACGAGTCGCTGCACTGCGAGGGCATCATCAAGATGTTCCACACCTTTTGCCAGGAGCGCCAGTGCCTGACCAAGGCGGTCAAGGACGACATCGCCGACGTCTGCCAGACGACCATCCGCCTGGAGGACAATTTCATCGACCTCGCCTTCGAGATGGGGCCGGTCAACGGCATGACGCCCAAGGAGATCAAGAAGTACATCCGCTTCATCGCCGACTGGCGCATGAACCAGCTCGGGCTGAAGCCGATCTACATGATCGACGAACACCCCCTGCCCTGGCTCGCGCCGATGCTGAACGGGGTGGAGCACGCCAACTTCTTCGAACAGCGCGCGACGGAATATTCAAAGGCGGCGACCAAGGGCCAGTGGAACGACGTCTGGGACTCGTTCGACAAGCGGCAAAAGGCGAATGCCGGGCGCGTGGTGGCGAACGACGCACCGGATGCGGGGGTGGATATGTTCGGGCAGGCGGGCGTGGCGGCGGAGTGATCACGTTCGCCCAAGCCTTAGAGGAAACAGCAGGGTCGAAGCGTTATC
>NZ_JAQGLJ010000009.1 GCF_028292945.1 Sphingomonas bacterium
CGCGCGTCGCGATCTCGGCCGCGGCCTCCACCTCGGTGCGCGCATCCTCGATCGCGCGGATCAGCCCGGCCGCGGTCTGCGCCGCCTCGCGCATCGCCACCGCCGACTGCTCCGCCGCCGCCGCGACTTCCGATGCCTTGCCGAGAACGCCGCGCGCGGATGCCGACGACTGTGACGTCTGTCGCCGCAGCGTGCCGCCCTCCAGGCTCGTCTCCTCCACCGTCACCGCGATCTTGTCACGGAACTCGACAGCCAGCCGGTCGCGCTCGGCGCGTTCGGAAAAACGGCAATAGCCATTGTACAGCGTGCAATACATGTCGCTCTCCAGCGAGCGCATGCGCAGCAGCAGGTCGCGATACCGCCGCCGTAGCACTTGGTCGGTCACGCATCGGCCAAGCACCTCCAGCGTCGCGCGGCCGCCCGCGTCGACCATCGCCAGGATCGGCGTCAGCGCGATCCCCCTGGCATAGGCGCGTGCCACCGTGCGCTCGGCCGATTCGACCCACCCGATATCTGCCAGCCCGGTATAGTGATTACGCAGATAGGCCACGGCGAGCTCGTACATCTTCTCCTGATCGTGCTCCGCCCAATTGTTGCGCTCGCCATAGGCGCGCTCGCGTCGCTCCCAGATCGACACCGCGATCGCGCGCGCTTCCGGCTTGATCACCGTCCACAGCTCCGCTGCCAGCGTGACTTCCTCGCGTCCGAGGTCGAAGACACGCAGGCGCTCGGCAAGGTCGACCGTCTTGCTGATGCTGTCGGGCGCGGGAAGGATGGTCGACAATGCAGGTTCTCCGAAATCGTCGCCGGTCGTACGTCTTCGTTGGTTAAGAGGGGGTTAGGAAACGCGCGCTGCCCCGGGGGGGGCGGTGGCTGCTTGCATCGCTGCGACGGCCGTCTCATAGGCGCGGGCGACCCCTAAGACGTAAGGATGCCAGCCTTGGCTTCGCGCACCACGACCCGACCGCTTTCGCCCCATCTGCAGATCTATCGTTGGGGCCCGCACATGCTGGTCTCCATCATCCACCGTGCGCTCGGCGTCGGCATGGCACTGATCGGTGCGCCGCTGCTGACCTGGTGGCTGGCGGCGGCGGCGAGCGGGGCGGAGAGCTACAACAGCTTTCTGGACTGGTTCACCACCGACACCGGTGCGCTCAACATCGTCGGCTGGGTGCTGGCGGTGGGGCTCAGCTGGGCGGTGCTGCAGCACATGATGACGGGCATCCGCCATCTCGTGCTCGACACGGGTGCTGGCTATGAATTGAAGCGCAACAAGCTGGGCGCGCTGGCAACGATGGTTGCGTCGACGCTGCTCACCGCCATGTACTGGGCATATATCGCGGTGGTGAAGTAATGGGCACGGGAACCAGCATCGGTCGCGTGCGCGGCCTCGGCGCGGCCAAGGAGGGTACGCACCATTGGTGGCGGCAACGGCTCACCGCCGGGCTGAACATCGCGCTGATGGGCTGGCTGCTCCTCTTCCTCGCACGGTTGCCCGGCTATGACCTCGCGACGCTGCGCATGTACCTGTCGTCGGTCTGGGTCGCGGTGCCGCTGGCGCTGCTGATCGCCAACGTCTTCTACCATTTCCGGCTCGGCCTTCAGGTGGTGATCGAGGATTATCAGCACAACGAAACGCGCGTAGTGCTGATGGTGCTGCTCAACGTCTATGTGGTCGTGCTGGGCGCGGTCGCGATCTTTTCCATCCTCCGCCTCGCCCTTACCGGAACCCTACGCTGATGCCTGCTGCCTACAAGATCGTCGATCACACCTATGACGCGGTCGTCGTCGGCGCGGGCGGCTCGGGCCTGCGCGCGACGATGGGGATCGCGGAAGGGGGCTTGCGGACCGCCTGCATCACCAAGGTGTTCCCGACCCGGTCGCACACGGTGGCGGCGCAGGGCGGCATCGCCGCGTCGCTCGGCAACAACTCGCCCGATCACTGGTCGTGGCACATGTACGATACGGTGAAGGGTTCCGACTGGCTCGGCGACCAGGACGCGATCGAATATATGGTGCGCGAGGCACCCGCCGCGGTCATCGAGCTCGAACATGCCGGCGTGCCGTTCAGCCGCAACGACGACGGCACCATCTATCAGCGGCCGTTCGGCGGCCACATGCAGAATATGGGCGAAGGCCCGCCGGTGCAGCGCACCTGCGCTGCCGCCGACCGCACCGGCCACGCGATGCTGCACGCGCTGTACCAGCAGTCGCTGAAGTACGACGCCGACTTCTACGTCGAATATTTCGCGCTCGATCTGATCATGGAGAACGGCCAGTGCCGGGGCGTCATCGCCTTGTGCATGGACGATGGCTCGATCCACCGCTTCCGCGCGCACCAGGTGGTGCTGGCGACCGGCGGTTACGGCCGCTGCTACTTCTCCGCGACGAGTGCCCACACCTGCACCGGCGACGGCAACGCGATGGTGCTGCGCGCGGGACTGCCGTTGCAGGACATGGAGTTTGTCCAGTTCCACCCGACCGGCATCTACGGCGCGGGCGTGCTCATCACCGAAGGCGCGCGCGGCGAGGGCGGCTACCTCACCAACTCCGAAGGCGAGCGCTTCATGGAACGCTACGCCCCGTCGGCGAAGGATCTGGCGTCACGCGACGTCGTGTCGCGGTCGATGGCGATGGAGATGCGTGAGGGGCGCGGCGTCGGGCCGGAGAAGGACCACATCTTCCTCCACCTCGATCATATCGATCCCAAGGTGCTGCACGAGCGGCTGCCGGGCATCACCGAGACCGGCAAGATCTTCGCCGGCGTCGACCTGACGCGCCAGCCGCTGCCGGTCACGCCGACGGTGCATTACAATATGGGCGGCATCCCGACCAACTATCATGGCGAGGTCGTGCACCTGCAGAACGGCAATCCCGACACCGTCGTGCCGGGCCTGTTCGCGGTCGGCGAGGCGGCGTGCGTCTCGGTGCATGGGGCCAACCGGCTCGGCTCGAACAGTCTGATCGACCTGGTCGTGTTCGGCCGCGCCACCGGCTTGCGCGTGCGCGACGTGCTCAAGCCAAACACGTCGCACAACCCGCTTCCGTCCGGTTCCGAGGAGCTGTCGTTGTCGCGCCTGGACAAGTTCCGCCACGCCGCCGGCGGCTCGCCGACCGCGCAGATCAGGGGCGACATGCAGCGCACGATGCAGAAGCATTGCGCCGTGTTCCGCGACAATGCGCTGCTCGGCGAGGGGCAGACGAAGATGGCCGAGACCTACAAGCGGCTGGAGGACGTCAGCGTCACCGACCGTTCGCTGATCTGGAACACCGATCTGGTCGAGACGCTGGAGCTCGACAATCTGCTGGCGCAGGCGGTCGTGACCATGGAATCCGCCGCCAACCGCAAGGAAAGCCGCGGGGCCCACGTCAACGAAGACCATCCCGACCGGGACGATGCCGGCTGGATGAAGCACACGCTGATGACGTTCCAGGGCTGGGGCGGGCAGGGGGGGGCGACCGAGGTATCGTACCGTCCGGTGCATGATTACACGCTGACGGACGACGTGGCGTACATCAAGCCGAAGAAGCGGGTGTATTGAGCGGCGACCCGCCAGACGCCAATCTGGATTAACGGTTTGGTGATAGCGGGTCCTCTATCTTTAGCCGATGGGGGCGGATGCAAAGGGGAGCGAACTGGCGGGCGCGTACCAGCCGGATGACTGGCGTGGTGCAGCGCCCGCGGTTGTGTCACGCCCAACCAAGCGCCTGCGCCGGCCTGCCGTGGTGCAGGAGCAATTCCATCTCCGCAGCCGCCCTGCCAGCCTGCTGAAAGAGCGCGAGCGCGCGCTGCAGGTGGTCGATGCGGCGCGCCAGGCGGTAACGACGGCGTTTGAAGACATCCGCCTCGGCCGCCGGATGAACCTGGAGGCGCTTGAGCCCGTCGTCGCCGGCATCGCCGCCTCTGTTGCGCGCAACCCGGTCGCGCTGCCCAGCATCACCCGGCTGAAGGAAGCGCACGAATATACCTATCTCCATTCCGTCGCGGTCTGCGGTCTGATGGTGGCATTGGCGCGGGAACTCGGCCTCCCTGCCGAGCAGACGCTGGATGTCGGCCTGGCGGGTCTTCTCCACGATGTCGGCAAGGCACGGGTGCCGGTCGAATTGCTCGACAAGCCGGGACCGCTTGACCTGAACGAATATGCATTGGTGCAGCAGCACACCGTGCGCGGGCGCGAGCTGCTCGAAGACGCGGGCGTGACATCCGAGATCGCGCTTGACGTGTGCCTTCATCATCACGAGCGGATGGACGGCAAAGGCTATCCTTCCCGACTGGCGCGTCCCGATATCGGCGTCCATGCACGCATGGCGGCTGTGTGCGACGTGTACGATGCCGTCACCTCTGCGCGCGTGTACAAGCCGAGCTGGTCGCCTGGTCAGGCACTGGAGTGGATGATGGGCAGCATCGGCCACTTCGATCCGCATGTGCTGAGCGCATTCCGCCGCACGATGAGCGCGTTTCCGATCGGCACTCTGGTCCGGCTGGAAAGTCAGCGGCTGGCGATCGTGGTCACAGAAGAAGTCAGCAACGGCAGTCCGCCCGATGTTTGCGTATTCCTGTGCGCGCAGAGCAGTCGCGCCTTGGCGCCGCGGCGAATAAGTACGGCGCGGGACGCCATTCTGGGCATCGAGGCGCCAGACCGATGGCACCTTGAAGACTGGAACGCCCGTCGCGATGCCATGTTGGCGACCTGCGCGGTCTGACGCTTGCCGCCTGGATCGGGCAATGCCAGATTCCGGTGATGCTGTTGCGTGTCGCCTGCTCCGCCGCCCTGTTGCTGGAGGTCGGCGCCCCTCCGCCCGCGGATCCCTTCTACACCCAGCACCTCGACGCCGCGGGCCTGCCCGTGATCGCGTCGCCCCGCACGCCCGCGCCAGCGCTTGCGGCCGCCCGCGATATCGTCACGGACATGCTCGCCCGCCGGCCCGATCTCGCCCGGTGGCTGGTCGCGAGCGGCTATCGCGTGGCCGTAATGGCGCCCGACGAGACCACCACCGACCTGCCCGAACAGCGGGGCTGGGTCCGCCCCGGGCCCGACGACCCGCGCCTCACGCGCTGCGAGCGCAAGCATTACGCCACCCGCATCGGCGCGATGACCGACCGCCAGTACTGGAACGCTCGCGCGCGCGGCATGTCGGGGCCACTGACCAGCGCGGGGGCGGAGAACCTGCTCGCGCTGCCCGGCGACCGCTATCGCGGCGAGAACATCCTGGTCCACGAGCTCGCCCATGACGTGCTCGCCGCCATCCGCGCCGTCGATCCGCGCCTCTACGCGCAGGTCGAGCGCGCCTATGCCGATGCGCTGAAGCAGGGTCGCTGGAAAGGCGAGTATGCGTCGACCACGATCGACGAATATTGGGCGGTCGGCACGCAGTTCCACTTCAACTCCGGCCGTCTCGCCGCGTTCGACAAGGTCCGCGTCCTCTCCCACAGCGACCTCGCCCGCTACGACCCCGCGCTAGCGAGCACCCTGCTTGCCGCATACGGCGCTCGTCATCGCCTCACCGGCGACCGCTGGTGGAACAGCCCCGCGCGCGTCCCGCCGGGACCGCTGCCGAAATTCACCGCCGAGGTTTGTTAGCGAACAGCAATCCGATCGCACCAGCGACCAGGCCCAGCCCCAGAACCGTTGTCTTGGGGTGCAGCGCCGCGCTGGTGTAGATGCTGTGACGCAGCCGCCCCGGATGCTCGCCCGACCGCTCGCGGCCGGCGTTCGCGCCCTCGAACAGGTTCGACGGGCCGGGCTGTTCCTTGGTTGGCGAGTAGGCCGCCTTGGCGCCGCGCGGGACCAGCCATTCGAACATCCCGGGAAAGTGTCGCGAGAACAGCACCTGCGCGCGGCCGACGCCGCCCACCGTCACCTCGCGCCGGGCATGGACGCAGCAGTCGAGGATCGCGTCCGCCACCAGCTGCGGGTCATAGGCGGGCGGCGGGATCCGCGCCTCGCCATGTCCGTGCTTGCCGCGCCCGCCGTGGTTCGACGCGTGCTGCCCGATCGGCGTGTCGGCCCCGGCGGGCTTCACCAGCGCCACCGCGATCGGCACGCCGTCGGCGTGGAGCTCCATCCGCAGCACCGCGATGTACGCCTTCACCGCGTGCTTGGTCGCCGAATACACCCCCATCGGCGGCGAGGGCATGTCGGACGCCAGGCTGCCCACCGTCACGATCGCGCCGCCGCCGCGCAGATGCGGCACCGCGGCGACGCAGCCGTGGACGACGCCGAAATAATTGGTCCGGAACAGCTGCTGCTGCTCGTCGAGCGGCGAGTCCAGCACCGGGCCGTAGATCGCCGCGCCGGCATCGTTGACCCAGGAGTCGATCCGCCCGAACTTCTTCACCGCCGCCGCGGCGGCCATCTCGACCTCGCTCGCGATCCCCACGTCGACCACCGCGAAATCCGCCCGCCCGCCGCCCGCGACAATCTCGCGCGTCACCTCCTCCAGCACCTCGCCCGAGCGCGCCAGCAGGAACACCGCCGCGCCCGCCTTGGCCGCCGCGCGCGCGGTGACCAGCCCGATGCCCGAGCTCGCGCCGGTGATGACGATGACCTGTTCGGCAAGCGGCTTCAGCGTGGGCGACATGGGTAAGCTCCTGTGAACACGCCCAACCGGCGCGCGCCTACGGGGGTTCCGCCGCTTGACAGCGGAGTGCCGGCGACGAAACACAGGTTCCATGCTCCGCATCCTCCGCCTGGCCGCCGCCGTCGCGCTGTTGCCGCTCGCCGCGTCGGCACAGGTGCCAGGCTACCAGCCACCGCAGCACACCGGCGGCACGCCCCTGATCGATCGCGCGTCGCCGCCCGAGCTCGCCTTCCTCGCCGATCAGGGCCTGGCGATGGAGCGCGATCGCCACCCGGTGCAGGTCCTGGCCGAGCACCGCCGCCTCGCCACCGCGCTGGCGACGCTGCAGCCCCAGCGTGCCGGCACGGTCGACGCCTATGTGGTGTCGGTCGCGCTCGACAGCGACCCGGTGTTCGGCCGCGAGGCGCGCGAGGCGGGCCGCGTGCTCGCGCGCCGCTATGCCGCTACCGGCCGCACGATCGTGCTCGCCGGCAGCGACGGCAGCGCGGAGAGCAGCCTGGCGATGGGTTCGCCCGCCAGCCTCACCGCCGTACTCGCCCGCGTCGCCGAGCTGATGGACGGCCGCGAGGACGTGCTCGTGCTCTACACCACCAGCCACGGCGCCCCGTTCGGCATCGTCTACAATGACGGCGATCAGGGCTTTGGCGCGATCTCGCCGACGCGGCTGTGGCAGACGCTGTCGACGCTGGGTATCCGCAACCGCCTGTTGCTGATCAGCGCCTGCTATTCGGGCATCTTCGTGCCGCTGCTGGCGTCGGACACGACCGCGATCCTGACCGCCTCGTCCGCCGAGCGGACGTCGTTCGGGTGTCAGGCCGACAATGACTGGACCTTCTTCGGCGACGCGATGATCAATCAAGCGCTGCGCCGGCCGACCCCGCTGGGGGCAGCCGGAGCGGAAGCCGCGACGCTGATCGGCGGCTGGGAACGTGCCGCGAAGCTGGAGCCGTCGCAGCCGCAGATCTCGATCGGCGCGGGCGCGGCGCGGTGGCTGAACGTGCTGGAGGCGCGCTTGCCCGCCGCGACGCCAAAGGTCGGGCGTCCGGCGACCGCATCGCTGGACGGCGCAACGGCGCCGGGCCGCTAACTCTCTCGCGCGTGCGGGAGAGCGCAAGGGAACTCACAGCCCCGCTCACGGTTACGCGCGCCATGACCGACTCAAACGCCCCCAAATACCCCCTTCTCGCCACGCCCCAGGTGCAGCTGTCGGGCAATGTCGACTACGGGATGTACGCGTGGTTCAAGCAGCAGGTGCACAACGCCGCCGGCGATGATCCGCTCGTCGTCTCGCTGACGACGCTGGGCGGCGACCCGGAGGTGGCGCGCGCGATGGCCGACGATATCCGCCTGATCCGCGACTATACCGGCCGCGAGACGCTGTTCCTGGGCAAGGTGGCGGTCTATTCCGCCGGCGCCACCTTCATGTCGGGCTTTCCCGCCGCCAACCGCTGGCTGACGCGCGGCTCGCGGCTGATGCTGCACGAGCGTCAGATGACGTCGACGCTGAACCTCAACGGCCCGCTCACCACGCTGCGCTACACGCTGGAGGCGAAGCTCTTGGAGATCGAGGATTCGATCCGCATCCAGGACGAAGGCTTCCGCGCGCTCGTCCACGGCACGGGCGTCACCTTCGAGGAGCTGAAGAGGAAGGCTGAGTCGGCCTGGTACATCGAGGCCGAACAGGCGCGGGACCTAGGGCTGGTGTTGGACGTGATCTGACCTGAAATCCTCCCCGGGACGGGGAGGGGGACCGCTCGGCGCAGCCGAGTGGCGGAGGGGGCGGGCCACCGAGGTCACCGCGCGTCGAGAGACCCCTCCGTCGGCACTACGCGCTGCCACCTCCCGGTGAACGGGGAGGATTGATCTGCACCTCGCCTGCACAGCCAATCCTTCGAACCAAGGTTGGCATAGATGTCTGCCCACGCGCATCTCCCTCGCCACCTTCGCGAGGAGCATGCCCATGACCGCCGACGCTATCTCAGCCGCCAAAACCCCGCGCACACCGGGCATGAAGCTGCTGTTCGCGGTGATCCTCGCCGCGATCCTCACCGTGCCGCTGTTCGCGGTCTACCTGCTGTCGTGGGACCGCCAGGAACAGGCCAACACCGCGCGTTCGGCAATCGTGTCCGGCTGGGGGGCGCCGCAGCGGCTCGCCGGGCCGGTGCTGGTGATCCCCTATCAGGCGCAGTCGAGCGAGACGGTGACCGAGAACGGCCGCCAGGTCACCCGCGCGCTCATCGTCGAACGCGAGCTGACGCTCGCGCCCGACGTGGCTGATCTGACGGCGGCGATCACGCCCGAACGCCGTCGCAAGTCGATCTACGAGGCGGTGATCTACTCCGCCCAGGCGTCTGGCAGCGCGCGCTTCGCGCTGCCGACCGACCTTGCCCGCTTCGGTGTCACGCCCGAACAGCTGCAATATAACCGCGCCGAACTGCGCTTCGGCCTGTCCGACCCGCGCGGACTGGTCGGCGCGCCGCCGTCGGTGACCGTAGCCGGCCGTCCGGTTGCACTCAGGCCGGGTCGGGGACCGAGCGAGACCAACGGTTCGGGCTTCGTTGCCCCGCTCGACGCCAGTGCGCTGATCACCGGCGCGATCCCGGCCCGGTTCAGCTTCGCGTTTCGCGGCAATGGCTGGCTCAGCCTCGTGCCGCAGGCCGGCGACACGCGCTGGCGCGTCACCTCGCCCTGGCCCAGCCCCAGCTTCGTCGGCGGGTTCCTGCCGACCGAGCGCCGCGTCTCGGACAAGGGCTTCGACGCCAGCTGGCGCGTCGGCAATCTGGCGCTCGGCCGCGCGCTCGTTTCGACCGGGCAGGTCGCCGGCGGCGCGGTCGAGGCCGGTTCGCGCGGGCTGGAGGCGGCGGTCGACCCGGCCGGCGATTTCGAGGCTCGCGTCGATCTCGTCTCCCCGGTCGATCTCTACAGCCAGGTCGATCGCTCGATCAAATACGGCTTCCTGTTCATCGGCTTCACCTTCGGCGCGTTCCTCCTGTTCGACGTGATCGGCGGGGTGCGCGTGGCGACGCCGGAATATCTGCTCGTCGGCGTCGGCCTGATCCTGTTCTTCATCATGCTGCTGGCGTTCTCGGAGGTGATCGGGTTCGCCGCCGCCTACCTCGTCGCGGCCGGCGCGGTGATCGGCCTGCTCGCGGCCTATTCGGCGGCGGTGCTGGGCAGCTGGCGACGCGGCGGCATCGTCGCCGGCCTGCTCGCCGGGTTGTATGCGGTGCTCTACGTCCTGCTCAGCCTGGAGGCGTTCAGCCTGGTGATCGGCTCGGTCCTGCTGTTCGTGGCGCTCGCCGGAGTGATGTACGTGACGCGCCGCCTGGACTGGAGTGGCGTGCGGGCAGGGTGAGCCAATCCCTCTCCCGCTGGCGGGAGAGGGTGGGAGAGAGATCCAAGTTACAGCGCCAAGGTTGTCCCCTTCGCCCCGCCTCGCTATCGACCCCTCAGCACGCGAGGACCAGATGGCCACCTTTACCCTTCCCAAGAATTCCGTCGTCAAGAAGGGCAAGGCCCACGCCACGCCGTCCAAGGCTGCACGCCCGAAATCGTTCAGGATCTACCGCTACGATCCAGATACCGGCGAGAACCCGCGCTACGACACGTTCGAGCTCGATCTCGACCAGACCGGCCCGATGGTGCTGGACGCGCTGATCAAGCTCAAGGCCGAGCAGGACCCGACTCTCACCTTTCGCCGCTCGTGCCGCGAGGGCATCTGCGGGTCGTGCTCGATGAACATCGACGGCCGCAACGGGCTCGCCTGCACCACCGCGATCGAGGACGTGAAGGGCGAGGTGAAGATCACGCCGCTGCCGCACATGGAGGTCATCAAGGACCTCGTTCCCGACTTCACGCATTTCTACGCGCAGTACAGCTCGATCAAGCCGTGGCTGCAGACCGTGACCACCGCGCCGTCGGGCAAGGAGCGGCTGCAATCGCCAGCGGATCGCGCCAAGCTGGACGGCCTTTACGAGTGCATCCTGTGCGCGTGCTGCTCGACCAGCTGCCCGAGCTACTGGTGGAACGGCGACAAGTTCCTTGGGCCCGCGATCCTGCTCCAGGCCTATCGCTGGCTCGCCGACAGCCGCGACGAGATGACGGGCGAACGGCTCGACGAGCTGGAGGACCCCTTTCGCCTCTATCGCTGCCATACGATCATGAACTGCGCCAACGTCTGCCCCAAGGGGCTCAACCCGGCCAAGGCGATCGCTGAAATCAAGAAGATGGAAGCCGAGCGGGTCCTCTAGCTCTCTTCCCCGAGACGGAAGACGACGCTCTTCCCACCCTCTCCCGCAAGCGGGAGAGGGACAGCCGCCGAAGCGGGCAGGGGGAGGGCACGACGTGCGTTTGCTCCCCCGCCCCCTGAGGCTCCTCCCCGGCGGAAGCCGGGGAAGGTAGATGGCCGGGGTGACGAGTTTGACTTGCCCCGCTAACGCCCACCCCCATGACCGCACCCTTCCTCTACGAAGACGACCCCGCCGAACCGGGCTGGAAACGCTGGCAGTTCCGCGACCCGACCCGCTTCAATGCGTTCATCGAGCCGCTCTGGGTACGTACCGAGGACGACATCGCCCGGGTCCGCATGCTGCCCCGCCACGACCATTCAAACATGCGTGAGGCCGTGCATGGCGGCGCGTTGCTCGGCTTCATGGACGTGGCGCTGTTCGCCGCCTCGCGCGGGTTCGGCGTGCTCTCCGCCGGCGGCGCGGTGACGCTGGATCTGTCGGCGCAATTCATCGGCGCCGGCCGCATCGGCGAGCCGCTCGAGGCGCGTATCGAGCTGCTGCGCGAGACCGGCCGCATGCTCTTCCTGCGCGGCCTGGTGGTGCAAGAGGGTCAGCCGACGATCGCCAGCTTCACCGGCACGCTGAGGAAGATGGGGTGATTCCAGCGTTCGTCATCCCCGCGAAGGCGGGGACCCATCGCGCGACGGGTGCTGGTGGAGAAATGGAGTCCCGCCTTCGCGGGAATGACGAATAGTGACCCTCCTCGCCGCCTACACCGCGCTCGTCACCGCCGGCGAACTCCGCCCCGACCCCGAGCAACTCGCCGCCGCCACCCATCTTGACGCACTCGCCCACCAACTCGAACACCCTCGCAGGGCAGGCCTGTTCCGCCGCCGCGTCGTTCCGGCGCGCGGCGTGTACCTGTGGGGAGGGGTGGGCCGGGGCAAGTCGATGCTGATGGACCTGTTCTTCGCGCACGTGACGATCGAACGAAAGCGCCGCGTCCACTTCGCGGAGTTCATGCTGGAGGTCCACGCCCGCATCGCCGTCGAGCGCCGCAAGGAGCAGGGCGACCCGATCCAACCCGTCGCCGACGCGATTGCGGCGCAAACCGGACTGCTCGCCTTTGACGAGATGATGGTAACCAACTCGCCCGACGCGATGATCCTGTCGCGGCTGTTCACCGCGCTGATCGAGGCGGGCGTGACGATCGTCACCACGTCGAACCGCGCGCCGACCGACCTCTACCTTCACGGCCTCAACCGCGAGCATTTCCTGCCCTTCATCGCGCTGATCGAAGCGCGGATGGATGTGCTCGCACTCAACGGTCCGGTGGATTACCGCCGTGATCGGCTGGGACAGCAGGACACCTGGCTGGTTCCGAACGGCCCGGAGGCGACGCGCGACCTGTCCGCCGCCTTCTTCCGCCTCACGGATCATGAGGTGACGGAGCCGATCCCGTCCGACGACCTGCCTGTTCAGGGCCGCACGCTGCACGTGCCCAAGGCGCTGAAGGGGGTTGCGGTGTTCTCCTTCAAGCGACTGTGCGGCGAGGCGCGCGGGTCGGCCGATTACCTCGCGATCGCTCGCCGCTTCCACACCGTCGTCCTGGTCGGCATTCCCGTGCTCGGCGCCGACAATCGCAACGAGGCTGCGCGTTTCGTGGCGCTGATCGACGCGCTGTACGAAGGCAAGGTCAAGCTGCTCGCCGCCGCCGATGCGCAGCCCGACGGGCTTTATCCCGCCGGCGATGGCCGCTTCGAGTTCCAGCGCACGGTCAGCCGGCTGGAGGAGATGCGGTCGGAGGAGTATCTCGCCAAGGGTCACGGGAGCACAATCTGATAATGCGAACGATTATCAACACAGCGTCTTTACGGTTGCCGTACCGCCCAACTGCGCCTATGCGCACCGCAACTTCGACATGGGGAAATTGACGTTGGCCCGCAAAAAGATCGCCCTGATTGGCGCCGGCAACATCGGCGGCACACTCGCCCATCTCGCGGCGCTCAAGGGCCTGGGCGACATCGTCCTGTTCGACGTCGCCGAGGGCGTCCCCCAGGGCAAGGCGCTGGACCTCAGCCAGTGCGGTCCGGTCGAGGGCTTCGACGCGACGATCACCGGCTCCAATGACTATGCCGACATCGCCAACGCCGACGTGATCATCGTCACCGCCGGCGTCGCGCGCAAGCCGGGCATGAGCCGCGACGACCTGCTCGGCATCAACCTCAAGGTCATGAAAGCGGTCGGCGAGGGCATCGCCGCCAACGCGCCGAATGCCTTCGTCATCTGCATCACCAATCCGCTCGACGCGATGGTCTGGGCGCTGCGCGAGTTCTCCGGGCTTCCCCACCACATGGTGGTCGGCATGGCGGGCGTGCTCGACTCCGCACGCTTCAGCCATTTCCTCGCCGACGAGTTCAAGGTCTCGGTCAAGGACGTCACCACCTTCGTCCTCGGCGGACATGGTGACACGATGGTGCCGGTGCTGGAATACAGCACCGTCAGCGGCATCCCGGTCAGCGACATGATCGCGATGGGCTTCTCGACGCAGGAGCGGATCGACGCAATCATCAAGCGCACCCGCGGCGGCGGCGGCGAAATCGTCGCGCTGCTCAAGACCGGCAGCGCCTATTATGCCCCGGCAACCAGCGGTATCGCGATGGCCGAGGCGTATCTGTACGATCAGAAGCGCATCCTGCCGGCCGCCGCCAACCTGACGGGTCAGTACGGCATCAACGACCTGTATGTCGGCGTCCCCGTCGTGATCGGCGCCGGCGGCGTCGAGAAGGTTATCGAGGTTCAGCTGTCCGACGAAGCCAAGCAGAACCTCACCGTGTCGGTCGACGCAGTCAAGGAACTGCTGGTTGCCTGCAAGAGCATCGATTCCAGCCTGCAATAACCGCCTGCCGGACGAGGCACGCCACCGCATCTCGGAGATCCCATGAGCATCCTCGTCGACCGGAACACCAAGGTCATCACCCAGGGCATGACCGGCGAGACCGGCAGCTTCCATACCAAGGCGGGCCTGGACTACGGCACGCAGATGGTCGGCGGCGTCACGCCGGGGAAGGGGGGCACGACGCACCTCGACCTGCCCGTATTCGACACGGTGGCCGAAGCGGTGGCGAAAACCGGCGCGACCGCGTCCGTCATCTACGTGCCGCCGCCCTTCGCCGCTGACTCGATCCTCGAGGCGATCGACGCCGAGGTGCCGCTGATCGTCACGATCACCGAAGGCATCCCGGTGCTCGACATGGTCAAGGTCAAGCGCGCGCTGTCCGGCTCAAGGTCGCGACTGATCGGGCCGAATTGCCCGGGCGTGCTGACGCCGGGGGAGTGCAAGATCGGCATCATGCCGGGCAGCATTTTCAAGAAGGGTTCGGTGGGCGTGGTCAGCCGCTCGGGCACGTTGACCTATGAGGCGGTGTTCCAGACATCGAACGCCGGGCTTGGCCAGACCACGGCGGTCGGCATCGGCGGCGATCCTGTCAACGGCACCAATTTCATCGACGTGCTGGAATTGTTCCTTGCCGACGACGCGACCCAGTCGATCATCATGATCGGCGAGATCGGCGGCTCGGCGGAAGAAGAGGCGGCCCAGTTCCTGATCGACGAGGCAAAGCGCGGTCGCAAGAAGCCCATGGCCGGCTTCATCGCCGGCCGCACTGCGCCGCCGGGCCGTCGCATGGGCCATGCCGGCGCGATCGTGTCGGGCGGCAAGGGCGATGCGGAGAGCAAGATCGCGGCCATGGAGGCGGCCGGGATCAAGGTGTCGGCGAGCCCTAGCGAATTGGGCACGACGCTGCTCGAGGTCTTGAAGCGCTAAGCGTGCGCCTGCCTTGCAGACGCGCATGAGGAACACCGCGATGGGCTACGAGAACCAGGATTTCAGCGACATCGCCTCCGGCGTCAGTCCGGCGTTCGTGGAAACGCTATACGATCGCTTCCGGACCTCCCCCGGCAGCGTCGAGCCCGGCTGGCGCGGCTTTTTCGAGGGGTTGGAGGGAACCGCGACCGGTCCTAGCTGGGAGAACCCCGCCTGGCCGCCGACGAACACCGACGACCTGACCGCCGCGCTCGACCCGACGCAGATGGAGCCTGCGGCGAAACCGGCGAAGGGCAAGACCGCGCCAGTTGCCGCCGCCCCCTCACGCGACGACATCATCAAGGCCGCCGCCGACAGCATTCGTGCGATGATGCTGATCCGCACCTATCGCGTCCGGGGGCATCTCGCCGCCAATCTCGATCCGCTCGGCCTATCCAAGCGCGAGATGCCGGAGGATCTGAAAACCGAGTATCACGGCTTCTCCGACGCAGACATCGACCGCCCGGTCTACCTGGGCGGCGCGATGGGGATGGAATGGGCGACGGTGCGCGAACTCGTCGACACGTTGCGCGCCAACTACTGCGGCAATGTCGGCCTGGAATACATGCACATCGCCGATGTCGACGAGCGCCGGTTCCTGCAGGACCGCATGGAGGGCAAGGGCGCGGGCGTGGACTTCACACCCGAGGGCAAGAAGGCGATCCTCAACAAGGTCGTCGAGGCCGAGCAGTGGGAGAAGTTCTGCGGCCGCAAGTTCGTCGGCACGAAGCGGTTCGGGCTCGACGGCGGCGAGAGCATGATCCCGGCGCTGGAGTCGGTAATCAAATATGGCGGCCAGACCGGCGTGCGCGAGATCGTGTTCGGCATGGCGCATCGCGGCCGATTGAACGTGCTCGCGAACGTGCTCGCCAAGCCGACGCGCGTGATCTTCCACGAATTCGCCGGTGGCTCCGCCAATCCCGACGATATCGGCGGCTCCGGTGACGTGAAGTACCATCTGGGTACGTCCACTGACCGTGAGTTCGACGGTATCACCGTCCATATGTCGTTGGTCGCCAATCCCTCGCATCTCGAGGCAGCCGACCCCGTGGTGCTCGGCAAGGTCCGCGCGATCCAGACAATTGCCGGCGACCTGGCAGATCATTGCGGTTCGCTGCCTGTGCTGATCCATGGCGACGCGGCGTTCGCCGGACAAGGAATCGTCTGGGAATGCCTAGGTTTTTCCGGGATCAAGGGCTACAACACCGGCGGGTGCGTACACTTTGTCATAAATAACCAGATCGGTTTTACGACCAGCCCACAGTTTGCCCGCTCCTCACCGTATCCGTCCGACGTGGCGAAGGGGGTCCAGGCGCCGATCTTCCACGTCAACGGCGACGACCCGGAAGCGGTCACCTTCGTCACCAAGATGGCGATCGAATTCCGCCAATGCTTCCATCGCGACATCGTCATCGACATGTGGTGCTATCGCCGCTTCGGCCACAATGAGGGCGACGAGCCGGGCTTTACCCAGCCGCTGATGTACAAGGCGATCCGCGATCATGCTCCGGTCAGCGAGATCTATGCGGCGCGGTTGGTCGAGCAGGGCGTAATCGACAGCGCCTGGCTGGGCGAGAGCATCGCGCAGTACACGCACCGGCTCGAGGGCGAGTTCGAGGCCGGGCAGAGCTACAAGCCCAACAAGGCGGACTGGTTCGCCGGTCGCTGGTCCGGCCTTCACGCCCCCGCCGACGCCGAAACCGCGCGTCGCAACGTCGAGACCGGGATCGAGCCAAAGCTGTTCGCATCGCTCGGCCGGACGCTGACCAGCGCGCCCGCCGACCTCGCCATCCATAAGACGCTCGCCCGCGTGCTCGACGCCAAGCGGGCGATGTTCGACACCGGCGAGGGCTTCGACTGGGCGACGGGCGAGGCCCTGGCATTCGGCGCACTGCTGTCCGAAGGCTATGGCGTACGGCTGTCGGGCCAGGACTCCGGTCGCGGCACGTTCAGCCAACGCCATGCAGTGTGGGTCGACCAGACCGACGAGCACAAGCACGTGCCGCTTGGCACCATCCCGCACGGCCGCTTCGAGGTGCTCGACAGCCCATTGTCCGAATATGGCGTCCTCGGCTTCGAATATGGCTATGCGATCGCCGATCCGAAGACGCTGGTGCTGTGGGAGGCGCAGTTCGGCGATTTCGTCAACGGCGCGCAGATCATGATCGACCAGTTCATTGCCAGCGGAGAGGCCAAGTGGCTGCGCGCGAACGGCCTCGTCATGCTGTTGCCCCACGGCTATGAAGGGCAGGGGCCGGAGCATTCCTCTGCGCGCCCCGAACGTTTTCTGCAGCTGTGCGCAGGCGACAACATGCAGGTTGCGAACTGCACCACGCCCGCCAACTACTTCCACCTGCTGCGTCGCCAGATGCATCGCAGCTTCCGCAAGCCGCTGGTGGTGATGACGCCCAAGTCGCTGCTCCGCCACAAGCTCGCGGTTAGCAAGGCCGGGGACTTCCAGGGCGACAGTCATTTCAAGCGCGTCCTCTCCGATCCCAGCGGCGCGGCGGACGCGGAGACGAAGCGACTGGTGCTGTGTACCGGCAAGGTTGCATACGACCTGATGGAGGCGCGCGATGCGGCGGGCGATCGGGGTACGCAGATCGTTCGAATCGAGCAGCTTTATCCCTTTCCCGGCGAGCCTCTGGCGGTCCGTCTGGCGCGGATGACCGCGCTGGAGGAGGTCGTCTGGTGTCAGGAAGAGCCGAAGAACAACGGCTATTGGTTCTTCGTCGAGCCGTTCATCGAAGAAGCGCTCAAGGTGGCTAACGCGCCCGTCAAACGTGCGCGCTATGCCGGCCGCGCCGCCTCGGCCTCACCTGCGACCGGGCTGATGAAACGCCACCAGCTGGAGCAGGGCGCGCTTGTGGCGGACGCGCTAGGCCATTCGGTTCGCGAGGAAGTCCGCCGCAATCGCGAGACGGACCGCAAGGCGGGCAAGGCGGGAGCTTAGTCCACATGTTCCGCGCAGGCGGGAACCCAGGTCCCCGCCTGCGCGGGAGCACAAAGAGGTAGAAGCGGATGGCGACGGAAGTACTGGTCCCGACATTGGGCGAATCGATCACCGAGGCGACACTCGGCGAGTGGCTCAAGCAGCCCGGTGACCCGGTGCGGGCCGACGAGCCGATCGCAAGCCTCGAGACCGACAAGGTGT
>NZ_JAQGLJ010000011.1 GCF_028292945.1 Sphingomonas bacterium
TAGATCATTGACGCGATTTGAGCCGAGCGACGCACCATCTCTGCCTCGAATGCGGGAGGAACAGCGCAGCTTAGGAGCGCCCAACTCAGCGGGTTCTCTCCGATGACAAACCGACAAGCGAGACTCAGAGCGAACAGCACACCCGCGACGATAAGAAGGAAGTCAGGCGAGCGATGGTGTGGCAGCCTCATTGTCATCCTAAAGCACGAACGGCCGCCTTCCACCATTAGCGGACGTCCGAGAGCGCTGCTTCAAGGCGAATTACCGATCTCGAAGGTCGCGTCGAACCACTCGGACGGCAGCGCGGCACGGGCCTGCAGCAGCCTCACAGCAGCAGCTGCCATCACGTTAGCGTTTTGCTAAGCATCTTTACCTGGATCTATCTCTTCTAAAGCTCGTTCGGCACGCAGACTAAAGATCAGCGAAACCAACGTCATAGACTTGAGAGGGCAGGGATATGATCAGCAACTATGTAGTCATGGCCGCAGCACTTTGCGCCGCCACCGGCGCCTCTGCACAATCGGTGACGTTTCGTACAGCCGCCACTCAGAGCCGCCCAGCGGTCGCACGCAGCGTCGTGCTCGACAACATCATCGGCCGGGTGCAGCTGGATGCGCTGATCGCCCAGATCGTCTCCTCGGACGATGTGAAGCCGGCACAGCGCCGCGAACTCGCTTATGCCAAGGTCAACTCGACAAGGCTTCGCAGCCGCAGCTGACGGTCGAGCCAGGATTGACAACGGCAGCGTAGAGTCCTCGTTGGCAGACGGCGGTTGTTCTTCATCCTTCCGCTTCTCCGGTGCTGGAAATTGAGGGGTTGGAATGGCTCGTATTCTCATCGTGGATGATGACGAGATCCTGGCCGAAATCCTGATCGACGTGCTTGCGGCGGCGGGGCATTCGGCCAGCGCGGTCCATCATGGCGACGACGCGCTGCGCGCGATCGACGAAAGCGGTGCCGACCTTCTCATCCTTGATTACGACCTTCCCGGTGCGTCCGGGCTGGAGGTGCTCCGCCAGGTCAGGCGACATCCTCAGGGTCTGCATGTGCTGGTAATGATGCTGACGGCCAAGTCGGGAAAGCTTCTTGCCGTGCGTGCCCATCACGACGATGTGGACGATTATCTGGTGAAGCCCGTCACGCCTGAGCTGTTGGTCCGACGGGTTGAGGCACTGCTCAGAAGCGGGGCGCTGGCCCGTCAGGTGTCGCACCCGGCGTCATAAGGCGCGCGGTGCCTGGTCCGGCGTTGATCGCGAGCGGCAGGTCTCTGAACTGCTCCGCTTGACCGGAGGCGCGCATGTGCCCGTGACGAAAGAAGGCCCGGAACGCGCGTCCCGGGCCTCCCCTCTAATCAACCCTCAGACCCGAACCCTCAGTCCCGATCGCCCGTCAGAAACGCCGGCGCGAACTCGGGCGCAGGACCGTTGTCGTCCTGAGCAGCACGCTCCGGCCGCGGACCACGGTCCCCACCACCATCACGGCGCGGACCACGGTCACCGCGCGGACCACCATCGCCGTCACGACGCGGACCACGGTCGCCGCCGCCGTCGCGGCGCGGACCACGGTCACCACCGCCGCCCTCGCGACGCGGACCACGATCGCCGCCGCCACGCGGACCACGATCGCCACCCTCGCGCGGCTCGCGCGCAGGCCGGGTGTCCTCCAGCTCGGCGCCGGTCTCCTGGTCGACGACGCGCATCGACAGGCGGACCTTGCCGCGCGGGTCGATCTCCAGCACCTTGACCTTCACGGCCTGGCCCTCGGAAACGACGTCGCCCACCTTCTCGACGCGCTCGTTGCGCATCTCGGAGACGTGGACCAGCCCGTCCTTGCCGCCCATGAAGTTCACGAACGCGCCGAAATCGACCAGGTTGACGACCTTGCCGTCATAGACCTTGCCGATCTCCGGCTCCTCGACCAGGCCCTTGATCCACTTGATCGCGGCCTCGATCTGCGCGGGGTCGGAGGACGAGACCTTGATCACGCCCTCGTCGTCGATGTCGACCTTGGCGCCGGTGGTGGCGACGATCTCGCGGATCACCTTGCCGCCGGTGCCGATCACTTCGCGGATCTTCGATTTGTCGATCGTGAAGCTCTCGATGCGCGGGGCGTGCGCGGACAGCTCCTGGCGCGTCTCGCCCAGCGCCTTGGCCATCTCGACCAGGATGTGGTCGCGGCCTTCCTTGGCCTGATCCAGCGCCACGCGCATGATCTCTTCGGTGATGCCGGCGATCTTGATGTCCATCTGCATCGTGGTGATGCCGACCGACGTGCCCGCGACCTTGAAGTCCATGTCGCCGAGATGATCCTCGTCGCCGAGGATGTCGGACAGCACGGCGAACTTGTCGCCCTCCAGGATCAGACCCATCGCGATGCCCGAGACCGGACGCTTCAGCGGCACGCCCGCGTCCATCATCGCCAGCGAGCCGCCGCACACCGTCGCCATCGACGACGAGCCGTTGCTCTCCGTGATGTCGGAGGTCACGCGGATCGTGTACGGGAACTCCTCCTTGGTCGGCAGCACCGGGTGCAGCGCGCGCCAGGCGAGCTTGCCGTGGCCGACTTCGCGACGGCCCGGCGCGCCGAAGCGGCCGACCTCGCCCACCGAATAGGGCGGGAAGTTATAGTGCAGCATGAAGTGCTGATAGCTGAGCCCGGTCAGCCCATCGATCATCTGCTCGCTCTCGCGAGTCCCCAGCGTCGTGGTGGCGATGGTCTGCGTCTCGCCACGCGTGAACAGCGCCGAGCCATGCGCGCGCGGCAGGAAGTGCACTTCGGCCGAGATCGGGCGCACCGTCTTCGTGTCGCGACCGTCGATGCGGACGCCGTCGTTGAGGATCTGGCCGCGGACGATCTCCGCCTCGACCTTCTTCACCAGCTTCAGCGTGCCGAGATACTCGGCCGGGTTGGCATGCTTCAGGTCCTCGAACGCCTCGCGTGCCTTGGTGCGCGCGGCGCCGATCGCGGTCTGGCGGGCCTGCTTGTCGGTCAGCTTGTAGGCAGCGGCCATGTCGGCGCCGATCAGGTCCTTCAGCTTGGCCTTGTGCGCGCTCAGATCGGCACCGGTCTTCAGCTCCCAAGGCTCCTTGGCGGCCTTCTCGGCGAGCTGGATGATCGCGTCGATCACCTGGCCTGCGGCCTTGTGCGCGAACATCACCGCGCCCAGCATGACGTCCTCGGACAGCTCCTTGGCTTCCGATTCCACCATCATCACCGCGTCCTGTGTGGCGGCGACCATCAGGTCGAGCTCGCCGGTCGCGACTTCGCTGTCGGACGGGTTGAGCTGATACTCGCCATCCTTGTAGCCGACGCGCGCCGCGCCGATCGGGCCCATGAAGGGCACGCCCGACAGCGTCATCGCCGCCGACGCCGCGATCATCGCCAACAGGTCGGGCTCGTTCTCGCCGTCATAGGACATCACCTGCGCGATGCAGTTGATCTCGTTGTAGAACCCTTCCGGGAACAGCGGCCGCAACGGGCGATCGATCAGCCGCGAAACAAGCGTCTCGCGCTCGGTGGCGCCGCGCTCGCGCTTGAAGAAGCCGCCGGGGATGCGACCGCTCGAGGAGAACTTCTCCTGATAGTGGACGGTGAGCGGGAAGAAATCCTGCCCTTCCTTGACCGTCTTGGCGGCGGTGACGGCGCACAGCACGACCGTCTCGCCCAGCGTGGCGAGCACCGCGCCGTCGGCCTGACGCGCGACGCGCCCGGTTTCGAGGGTCAGCGTCTGGCCGCCCCACTCGATGCTGACTTTCTTGGTATCGAACATGTGATTTCCTTTACGCCGCACGCCCGATGCGTGCGGGGCCAATCTGCGAACAGAGCCGGTTCGCGGCGGTGTGGAGCGAGATGTCGCTCCGAGCCCGCAGCACCGAATTGCGCGCGGGCGGATGCGACAAGGGCGCCCCGCGGGACGCCCTTGCGATTATTTGCGAAGGCCCAGCTTCGCGATGAGATCGAGGTAGCGCTGGCCTTCGGTCTTGCGGAGATAGTCCAGCAGCGTGCGCCGCTTGTTGACCATCATCAGCAGCCCGCGGCGCGAATGATTGTCCTTGGCATGACCCTTGAAATGCTCGGTCAGGTTGCGGATGCGCTCGGTCAGGATCGCGACCTGTACTTCAGGCGACCCGGTGTCGCCGTCGATCCGGCCATGTTCCTTGATGAGCTCGCCCTTGCGCTCGGCAGTGATCGTCATGTGTATTCCTTCGACATCGGGTTACAGGTTGAAGCCGCGAACGACGCGAACCGCTCCGCCGACGATCTCGACCAGTGCCTGGGGCACGTCGTCGAGCGTCGCGAGGGTCACGCCATCGGCGGCATCGATCCCGGCCAGCACACGCCCCTGACGGAGCGCGCCTGCCTGGTCGGGGGTCAGCGATAGAGCCGGGATGTCGTCCAGCCCTGCGCCAAGCGGCAGGAGGTGGTGTTCAAGGGTGCGCGCCTTACCCGCCTCGCTCAATTTGTCCAGCGATATCGCGCGGGACAGGTCGAACGGACCGGCGCGGGTGCGGCGAAGATGGGTGACATGGCCGACCGTGCCGAGTGCGTGCGCGATGTCGCGGGCCAGCGAGCGGATGTAGGTGCCCTTGGAGACGTGCGCGGTAAGCGTGACTTGCTTCACTCCGTCATCCCGGCCTTGAGCTGGGATCCATGGTGCCGCAGACGTTCGCTCTGGGAGAGAGACGGACCCCGGCTCAACGCCCGGGTGACGAAGGAGTGAATGCACCCTCACGCTCCGGCTCGCCAGCACCACCTCCTCACCCGCCCGCGCGAGATCATAGGCCCGCTCGCCATCCACCTTCAGCGCCGAGTACGCAGGCGGGACCTGCTCGATCAGGCCGGTGAACCGGGGCAGCACCGCCGCCACCTGCACCACTGTCGGCCGCACGTCGCTGCTCGCGATCACGCGCCCCTCCAGATCGAGCGTGTCCGTCTCCTCACCGAAGCCGACGGTAAACTCGTATACCTTGTCGCCGTCGAGCAGCCGCCCCGCCAGCTTTGTCGCCTCGCCCAAGGCGATCGGCAGCACACCCGTCGCCAGCGGATCGAGCGTGCCGCCATGCCCGACCTTGACCTTGGAGTAGCCACCGTCGCGCAGCGCGCGCTTCACGGCCGCAACCCCTTGTGTCGAGCCAAGCCCGAGCGGCTTGTCGAGAATCAGCCAGCCATGCACGGTCAGGCGATCGCCGCCGCGATGCCGATGAACCAGTCGGTGACTGCGCGCGCGGGCGGTGCCACAAACCGTTGCACCAGGTTCAGTTGGGGCGCGAGCATCGGCAGAATGACCAACAGGCCAAACAACAGCACAAAGCCGAACCGGCCCAGCCTAGCCCAGACCGCCGCAGCGCGACGCGGCAGCAGTCCTTCCACCACATGCCCGCCATCGAAAGGCGGGATCGGCAGCAGGTTGAACAGCGCGAGAAAGACGTTGATCGCGATAAACGCGAACAGCGCGTCGATCACGAAGCGCACGCCGCCCGTCGCGTCCGGCGCGGCGAAAGCGGTCAGTCCCAGCACGACCGCGCCGATCATCGCGAGCGCGAAGTTCATCCCCGGTCCAGCCAGCGCAACCAGCATCATGCCCGTCCGCGGCTCGCGCAGCCGGCGATAATCGACCGGCACCGGCTTTGCCCAGCCGAACACCGGTGCCCCCGCTAGCGCCAGACCCAGCGGCAGGACGACCGTGCCGACCGGGTCGACATGGCGCAGCGGATTGAAGCTCAACCGCTTCTGCTCGGCCGCCGTCGGATCGCCCAGCAGCCGCGCGACCCAGCCATGCGCGACTTCGTGAAAGACGATGGCGATGATCAGCGGCACGATCCACACCGCCGCGCGATAGATCAGATTGTCGGAACCCATGAGGGGGATATGGGCGCGGGGGCGTCAGCCCGCCAGCGCCGCTGTGAAGTGCTTGCGGCACATCGCCATGTAGCGGTCGTTGCCCCCGATCTCGGTCTGAGCACCGCTTGCCACCGCCTGGCCGGCGGCATCGACGCGCAGGTTCATCGTCGCCTTGCGCCCGCACGCACAGACGGACTTCAGCTCCACGAGCGTATCCGCGATCGCCAGCAGTCGCGCCGAGCCGGGGAAGAGCTGGCCCTGGAAATCGGTCCGCAAACCATAGGCGAGCACCGGTACGCCGACGACGTCGGCGACGTGCGC
>NZ_JAQGLJ010000015.1 GCF_028292945.1 Sphingomonas bacterium
CCACCGGCCCCGCCGAAGCCGCCGCCCCCGCCCGCACGCGGGCCGCGATCCCCGCCACCGAAGCCGCCGCTCTCGCGAGGCTCGCGCGGTGCCGGACGATCGCTGACCGCCATCGGCTCGCCATCGATCTTGAGCTCGGTTGCCGAGATGCGACCGCCGCGATCCACCAGCGTGAAGCCGAGCGGCTGACCTTCGGCGAGCGCCGTCAGGCCTGCCTGCTCGACCGCGGAGATGTGGACGAACACGTCCTCGCCGCCGTCATCACGCACCACGAAGCCGAAGCCCTTCTGTGCGTTGAAGAACTTAACCACACCGGTGCCCTCGCCGACGACCTGCGGGGGCATGCGGTTGCCGCCGCCGCCGCCGCCACCGCCGCTGAAGCCGCCACCGCCGCCGCCACGGAAACCACCGCCGCCGCCCCCATTGCCGCCGCCGAAGCCGCCACCGCCGCCGCCACGGAAACCGCCGCCGCCGCCAAAGCCGCCGCTACCGCCGCCGCCGCCAAAGCCGCCGCCGCCGAAACCACCGCCGCCCGCGTTGAACCCGCCGCCGCCGAAGTCGCCGCCGCCGCTCGGCTCGTCGCCACCAAAGCCGTCGCGCTTGTCACGACCACGCCCGCCACGATTGCCGCGGCCACCTTTATCGAAACTCATAACCCTGTCAGTCTTCCCGGCTCGTCCAAGCTCTTGCCACCCCCCGTCGGACGACAGACGGAGGGAGTCGGGCGCGAAACCTTCTGCGCCTCAATTCCGCCATAGCCTATTCCTTGTCGCCCTGCGACTCGATTCGTGCAGGCGCGAAGTGGATCATTGCCTTACCGTGGCCGGAACGGCACAGGTGGACGCATGACAGACATCATCACCCTCTTCTCCGACCCGGCGACGTGGATCGCACTGCTGACGCTGATCGTGCTGGAGGTCGTGCTCGGCATCGACAATCTGGTGTTCGTCGCGATCCTGTCGAACAAGCTGCCGCCCGAGCAGCAGCGCCGCGCGCGGCGGATCGGGATCGCGCTGGCGTTGATCCTTCGCCTCGTGCTGCTGGCGGCGATCGCCTGGATCATCTCGCTCAGCGCGCCGCTGTTCGACCTGGGATGGGTGGGACCGGTCGGCGAACACGGGCAACCGGCGTTCGAGACCGCCTTCTCCGGCCGCGACCTGATCCTGATCGCAGGCGGGCTGTTTCTGGTGTGGAAGGCGACCAAGGAGGTCCACCATGCGGTCGACCCTGAGGCGTCCGGCGACATGCTGGACAAGAAGGGACATGTCGCCGTCAGCTTCGGGGCCGCGATTGCGCAGATTGCCGCGCTCAATCTCGTCTTCTCGATCGATTCGATCCTGACCGCGATCGGCATGACCGACGACGTCCCGGTGATGGCGGTCGCGATCGTGGTCACGGTCGGGATCATGTTCCTCGCCGCCGATCCGCTGGCCAGGTTCATCGAGCATAATCCCACGGTGGTGATGCTGGCACTGGCGTTCCTGCTGATGATCGGCGCGGTTTTGATAGCCGACGGTTTCGGCGTGCATGTGCCCAAAGGCTATATCTACGCCGCGATGGGCTTTTCGGTGCTGGTCGAGCTGCTCAACATCCTGGCGCGCAAGCGTCGCGAACGGCTGGCTGCTGCCGGCACCGCGGGAGCGGCGCATTGACCGTTCACCTGCACGAGGAAGACCTGCCCGCCGATGCGATGTTCGCGCCGGGTGCCGCGATCGCTGTCGACACGGAGACGATGGGCCTGATCACGCCGCGCGACCGGCTGTGCGTTGTGCAGCTGTCGGACGGTGGTGGCGACGAGCATCTGGTCCGCTTCTCGCCGGGCAGCGACTATGCCGCGCCGCGCCTCAAGGCATTGTTGGCAGATCCGGCAAGGTTGAAGCTCTATCATTTCGGGCGTTTCGACATCGCCGCGCTCCAGCATTATCTCGGCATTCTCGCAGCCCCCGCCTGGGACACCAAGATCGCCTCGCGGCTGATCCGTACTTACACCGACCGGCATGGACTGAAGGAGCTGGTTAAGGAACTGCTGGGCCAGGATCTCTCCAAGCAGCAGCAGTCGTCGGATTGGGGCGGACCCGACTTGTCGGACGCGCAGCGTGAGTACGCCGCGTCGGACGTGCGCTTCCTCCACCGGCTCAAGGACGAGCTGGAACGACGCCTCGTGCGCGAGAACCGGATGGCGTTGGCCCAGGCCTGCTTCGATTTCCTGCCGACCCGCGCCGCGCTCGATCTTGCCGGCTGGCCCGAGATCGATATCTTTGCTCATGCTTGATGCCCGACTTGGCTCAGGGCCTGTCTCGGCGCCGGCACGACGCGAGCGCTCGACTCGCCAGCAATGGGCGGCGCCGGGCGGCAGTCACGACAAGCTGATCGGCCTGCTCTCGTTCGCGCTGCCCGTCGGTGTCGGTGTGCTCGCCGCCTTCCTGGTCATGGCGCCGATCTACTCCGGCGGCGACGTGTCGTTCGTGCTCGACAAGAACGAGGTCGAGGTGGCCAAGGAGCGGATGAAGATCCAGGCCGCGCAATATCGCGGGCAGGACGCGAAGGGCCAGCCATTCACGTTGGACGCCGGCTCGGCGGTGCAGCGCACCTCGGCCGAACCGGTGGTGGAACTCAACGACCTCAACGCGCGCATCCGGCTTAGCGACGGTCCCGCGCGGCTTACTGCGGGCAACGGCCGGTACGACATGGACAACGAGCAGGTGCAGGTGGACGGGCCGGTGCGCTTCGACGCCGCCAATGGCTATCGCCTCGACACGCACGACGCATTGGTCGACCTCAAGACCCGGCGCCTCGTCGGCAGCGGCGCGGTGACCGGCAACGTCCGGCAGGGCAGCTTTTCCGCCAACCATCTGCGTGCCGACCTGGAAGGTCGCACGGTGTTGCTGGATGGCAACGCCCGCTTGCGCATCCAGCCGCGAGGACCAAGATAGGACCCATGCGCGCGTCCCTGCTCCTGATCC
Source organism: Sphingomonas bacterium (assembly GCF_028292945.1). Lineage (GTDB taxonomy): Bacteria > Pseudomonadota > Alphaproteobacteria > Sphingomonadales > Sphingomonadaceae > Sphingomonas. The sequence goes on from NZ_JAQGLJ010000015.1 coordinate 2,964, forward strand.
TTGCCCTCGTCACGCCGCTGAATGCGCAAACCCGCCACAACACCAACGCGCCGATCGACTTCGGCGCCAATCAAATTGAATTGCAGGACCGCGCCAACCGTGCGGTGCTGTCGGGCAACGTTTCGGTGCGTCAGGCTGACCTCAACCTCACTGCGGCCCGGATGACGGTCGCCTATACGGGGCAGGTGGTGGGCGGAAACCCGCAGGTGTCGCGGCTGGATGCTTCGGGTGGAGTGACGGTTCGCCGCCCCGATCAGACGGCGCGCGCGTCCTATGCCATCTACGACCTCAACCGGCGCGTCATCACCATGCTGGGCGCGGTGACGCTGACGCAGGGGCCGAACACGGTCAATGGCGGGCGGTTGACGCTCAACCTCGACACCGGCCGCGCGGTGATCGACGGTTCCTCGGTGGGCAGCGGCGGCGCCAGCGCGGCCGGGACGAGGACGCGCGGGGGCCGCGTCACGGGCACGTTCTCCGTTCCCAACCGCAACTGAGCGGCTAAACACGATACGGGCTGGCGAAGCGTCGCGAACTCATGCAGGAATCCTGCCAAGGCGGTTGGCGATGCTGTTGGGCGTAACGAACCGTTAACCACTGTCTGCGAGGCCCGCGACGCATGGATGCCCTGACCCAGACGCTGCCCTCGTCGTTGGACGAGCCGCCGGTCGACCGCGGTCTGCAGGTCGTGTCGATCGCAAAGTCATACGACAAGCGCACGGTGCTGGCCGATGTCTCCGTATCGGTGGGCCGTGGCGAGGTGGTCGGGCTGCTCGGCCCCAACGGGGCGGGCAAGACGACCTGCTTCTATTCGGTCATGGGCCTGGTAAAGCCCGATTCGGGTCGCATCATGCTGGATGGCGACGACATCACCGGTCTGCCCATGTACCGGCGCGCGATCCTGGGGCTGGGCTATCTGCCGCAGGAAACCTCGATCTTTCGCGGGCTGTCGATCGAGAAGAACATCCTCACCGTGCTCGAGCTGTCCGAGCCCGACAAGGCGGTTCGCCAGCAGAAGCTCGATACGCTGCTCGACGATTTCGGCCTTACCCGCCTGCGCGCCGCGCCCGCCATGGCGCTGTCGGGGGGCGAGCGCCGCCGCGCGGAGATCGCGCGTGCTCTGGCTGCCGATCCGTCGATCATGCTGCTCGACGAGCCGTTCGCCGGCATCGATCCGATCTCGATCGCCGACATCCGTGACTTGGTAAAGGACCTCAAACGCCGCGACATCGGCGTGCTGATCACCGATCACAACGTCCGCGAGACGCTCGACATCGTTGACCGCGCCTACATCATCTATGACGGCCGGGTGCTGTTCACCGGCTCGCCCGAAGCGCTGGTCGCCGACGAGAATGTCCGCCGGCTGTATCTGGGCGAGAGCTTCGAGCTGTAATCATGAGCTTGGCTCCCCGCCTCGATCTGCGCCAGTCGCAGTCGCTGGTGATGACGCCGCAGCTGCAGCAGGCGATCAAGCTGCTCGCGCTGTCCAATCTGGAGATCGAGGCGTTCATTGCCGAGGAGGTCGAGCGCAACCCGCTGCTCGACGCGACCCAGACGGACGAGGTCGTGCGCGCCGAGCCGGTCGAGCGCGAGGCGGCGGGTGCGGACGAACTGGTGATGGGCGGAACCGCGACGGGCGAGGCGGCGCTGGACGTCGATGTCGCCGCCGAGCGGTTCGACGACGGGCCCACCGAAGCCGCCTTGTCCATCGGCTCGATCGGCGGCGGTGCTGGTGGAGAGGAACTGCCCGACCTCGATTCGCTCGGCGCGCCGCCGGCCAGCCTCGCCGATCACCTGCTCGCGCAGGCGGGGGCGGCGGTGGATGCCGCCGACCTGTTCATCGCCCACCACCTGATCGATCAGATCGACGAGGCCGGGTATCTGCTTGTACCGCTGCTCGACATCGCGCTGCGGCTGGGTGTGCCCAAGGCACGGGTCGAGGCGGTGCTCGCCACCGTCCAGACCCTCGACCCGACCGGCGTCGGCGCGCGCGACCTGTCGGAATGCCTCGCGCTGCAGGCCAAGGAGGCGGACCGCTACGATCCGTGCATGGCGCGGCTGCTCGACAATCTCGATCTGCTCGCGCGCGGCGACCTGGCGCGATTGAAGCGCATGTGCGGCGTCGACGACGAGGACATGGCCGACATGATCCGCGAACTGCGGGGGTACGATCCAAAACCGGGCTGCCGTTATGGCGGCGAGCCGGTCCAGTCGGTGGTGCCCGACCTGTTCGTCGCACGGACAAAGGCCGGCTGGGCGATCGAGCTCAACGCCGCGACGCTGCCGCGCGTGCTGGTCAACCGTCGGTATCATGCCGAGCTGTCCTCGGGACCGCAGGACAAGGCGGCGAAAGCGTGGCTAGGCGACATGCTCGCCAGCGCCAACTGGCTGGTAAAGGCGCTCGACCAGCGGCAGCGAACGATCATCCGTGTCGCCACCGAGATCGTGAAGCAGCAGGAAGCGTTCTTCCTTCACGGCGTCGCGCACCTCAGGCCCATGACGCTCGCCCGCGTCGCCGACGCGATCGAGATGCACGAATCGACGGTCAGCCGCGTGACGTCGAACAAGTATCTGAGCTGCGCACGCGGGCTGTACGAGCTCAAATATTTCTTCACTTCCGCGATCCAGGCGGCAGACGGGGGCGATGCGGTATCGGCCGAAGCGGTGCGCAGCGCGCTCAAGGCGTTGATCGCGGCGGAGGGCGATCAGGTGCTGTCGGACGATACGCTGGTCGAGCGATTGCAGGGCAAGGGCTTCGACATCGCCCGGCGCACCGTCGCCAAATACCGCGAAGGCATGGGCATCGGCAGCTCGGTCCAGCGCCGCCGTGCCCGCGCGCTGGAGCGCGCCTGAACAATGCCGGCGCTGGAGCGCGCCTGAACAATGCCGGCGCTGGAGCGCGCCTAGCTCTTCTTCGTCGCGATGTAGCGGTTCACTTCCTCCTCCAGCACGTCCAGCGGCAGCGCGCCCTGCGCCAGCACCGCTTCATGGAAGTCGCGGATATCGAACCGCGCGCCCAGGTCGCGCTCCGCCTTCGCGCGCAGCTCGGCGATCTTGAGCTGACCGACCATGTAGCTCGTCGCCTGGCCGGGATTGTTGATGTAGCGATCGACCTCGCGCGCGATGTCGGTATCGCTGATCGAGCTGTTCGCCTTGAAATAGGCGACCGCCTGCTCGCGGGTCCAGCGCTTGGCATGGATGCCGGTGTCGAGCACCAGCCGGATCGCGCGCCAGACCTGCAGCGACAGCATCCCGAACTCGGCATAGGGGTCACCATAGGCGCCCATCTCCTTCGCGAGCCGCTCGGTGTAGAGGCCCCAGCCCTCGGAATAGGCGCCATAGCCGCCCATCGTGCGGAAGCGCGGCAGCGACGGCAGCTCCATCGCGCGGGCGATCTGGAAATGATGGCCCGGCGCGCCTTCGTGAACCGCGATGCCGGTCAGCTGGATCTTGTGCGACTGCGTCATGTCGGCAAGATTGACGTAGAAGATGCCAGGCCGCGATCCGTCAGGCGCCGGCCGATTGTAGAACGCGGTCGACGCGGTGCCCTCGCGCCACTTCTCCACCGCCCGCACCTCCAGCCCGGCCTTGGGCAGGACGGAAAAGAAGCGCGGCGCGGCCGTCATCATCGTCGCCACCACCTTGCGTGCGTCGGCCAGATAGGCTTCGCGACCGGCGTCGGTGTTCGGGTATTTATGGCGCGGGTCCGTGCGGACTTGTTGGAAGAACTGTTCCAGCGAGCCCGCGAAGCCGACGCGGCGTTTGACGGCCTCCATCTCGGCGCGAATCGCAGCGACCTGACGCAGGCCGAGCTGATGAATCTGGTCTGCCGTCATTTCGGTCGTCGTCGCGCCGCGCAGGCGGTTGGCGTAAAAGGCGGCGCCGTCGGGTAGCGCCCATGCGCCGTTGTTGCCGGTCGCCTTGAGTTCGACCTCGTCGAGCGCCGCGAACATGGTGTCATAGCCGCGCCTGAAGGGCCCGGTCAGCGCCGCGCCAGCGGCAGCGATCAGCCGGTCCTTCTCGGCCTGTGCCACGGATAGCGCGCCGACCTTCTTGCGAAAATCCGCCATCACTGCCGAATCAGGACCATCCACGAAGGGGGCACCGGCGAGCACCTTGCGACCGTCCGCCCGTACCGGCGCGAAGTTGAGGCGCGGCGGGACGATGCCCAGCGCCGCCTGTTCGCGCATCAGCGCCGCCGTCTCGCGCATCACCCGCTCCGTATCGCGCAGGCGGGCGACGTAAGCGTCGGCATCGGCGACGCTGCCGACACGGTGATTGTTGATCAGGAAGACGGGGATCGAACCCATCGGGCTGCCGTTGGTCGACGCCGGGAAGCCGTGTTTGCGGAAACGAAAGCCGTCGCGGCCGCGCACCACCTGTTGTTCGAACAAGCGATAGCTCAGCCGCCCGCTCGGCCCGAGCCGCTCGGGCGAGAACTGCCGCCGCATGTCGGCCAGCTGCCGTTCGCCAAGATCGCGACGGCGCACATTGGCGGCATCGGTATGGTCGTTGAGCCGATCGTAATTGGTCTTCAGTCCCAGCGCGGTCTGCGTCTCCGGGCTGGTCGCCACCTGTTCGTCGAACGCCTTGTCGAGGAACGCGACCAATCGGGCATCCTCGATCGCTGTCGCTGTGGTCGCGGGCGGTTGCCGCGTCAGTTGCGCATGGGCGGGGGAAGCGAGGGCGAGCAGCACGAGGGACAAGCGGAACATGGTGGCCTTTCTGGCGAAGGAACGGCCACACGATAGTCGGCACGTCGCGCGATGCAACGAGCGAGCACGCACGAAACCCCGACGCGCGTTGCCGCGTGCCGGGGTCCGTTTGCCCTCCGCCAGAGGGCCGGCGCCGACACCCTTTCGGGGGCGGTGCCGGCGCCGAGCCGGATTACTGGAGCAGCTTCAGCACGCCCTGCTGGCTCTGGTTCGCCTGAGCGAGCATCGCCGTCGACGCCTGGGTCAGGATCTGGGCCTTCGCCAGCGCCGCCGTCTCGGCGGAGAAGTCCGCGTCCTCGATGCGGCTGCGTGCGTCCGTCAGGTTGGTGACGTTGTTGGTCAGGTTGTTGACCACCGACTGCATGCGGCTCTGTGCCGCGCCCAGGTTGGCGCGAACCGAGTTCACGTCCTTGAGTGCGGTGTCGAGCGTCGCCAGCGCGCTGCTCGCCGTCGTCTGCGAAGTGATGCTCAGCCCGGTCGTTGCCGCCGTTGCCGCGGTGCCGACCTGCGCGGTATCGTCCGACGTATCGGCCGGCGTGCCACCATCGGATGCCGCGACGAAGTCGCTGCTCGCCGCGACTGCAGCCGAACCAGTGATCGACGTCAGATTCAACGCCTTGATCTTCAGGTCGACCGTGTCGGCGCTGTTGGCGCCGGTCTGGATCGACACGACCTTGGTGTTGCCGTCTGCCGTCGCCGTTTCGGTCGAAGCGGCATTGGTGAACAGCGTCACGCCATTGTACTTCGAATTGCTCATGATGTCGCTGATCTGCGTGGTCAGCTGCGACACTTCGGCCTGCAGATTGGCACGATCGTCATCGCTGTACGTGCCCGACGCGGACTGAACCGCCAGCTCGCGGACGCGCTGCAGCATGTTGGTCAGTTCGCCCAGCGCGCCCTCGGCGGTCTGCGCCATCGAGATGCCGTCATTGGCGTTGCGGATCGCCTGGTTCATGCCACGCACCTGGCTGGTCATCGACGACGCGATGGCTAGGCCGGCGGCATCGTCCTTGGCGGTGTTGATGCGCTTGCCGGTCGACAGGCGCTCCATCGCCGTCTGCAGGCTCATGTTGGCGCTGGTCGACGCATTCGCGGCGCGCAGCGATGCGGTGTTGGTTCCGATCACAGTCATGAGAAAACTCCTTCGTTGCCTGACGCCCCCCCGCCGCCCCCTGAGCGGAAGGGCCGAGCCGTCACGATGGATAACGGCCGTGTCGCCGGTGGCTTTAGGAGAAAATCGACGGCGGCCTCGCGTGCGCGTGAGCGGGCGTCGCGCCCGGAAAAAACCTGCCGGGCGGCAACGCGGTTAACGGTCGCTTTACCACCTTGGCCGCATCTGGACCCGTCAGAGGGGTTTCTCATGCGTTCGATCTTCCCGTCAGCCGCCATCACTACCCGCCGCTTCGCGCTGGTCTCTTCGCTTCGTGCGCAGGGGTTCGGCGTCGGCACGTTCGGCAGCGGTCTGCCCGCACCGGGCGACCTGTTCCTGATCGCCGATGGCGAGGTGGCACCGGCGCCGGCGCGCACCGTCATCATCGGCGAGGAGGGCCGCTTCGTGCAGCCCGCCCGCGACGGTAATCCGGCGCGCATTTCGTTTGGGCAGGCGGACGCACGCATCGGCTACGGCTTTGCGCGCGCGCTCGTCGCCGGGCCCGACATGCCGACCGCCGCCGATCCGGAAAGCCTGGCGCTACTGGCGCTCGCCGAGCGCGTCGCACAGGCCGACATCACCGTGCTGATCAACGGTCCGACCGGCACCGGCAAGGAAGTGCTGGCACGCACCATCCACAATCAATCCCCCCGGCGCGCGGGGCCGTTCATCGCCATCAACTGCGCCGCGTTGCCGGAATCGATGCTGGAAGCATTGCTGTTCGGGCATCAGAAGGGTGCGTTCACCGGCGCGGCGGGAGCCAGCGAAGGTTTTTTCCGGGCGGCCGACGGCGGCACGCTGCTGCTCGACGAGATCGCCGAGATGCCGTTGTCGCTACAAGCGAAACTGTTGCGTGTGCTGCAGGAGCGCGAGGTAGTGCCGCTCGGCGCGTCCGTGCCGCAATCGATTGATGTCCGCGTCATCGCCTGCGCCAATCGCGACTTGCAGACCGAAGTTGCCGCCGGCCGCTTCCGTGCCGATCTCTATTATCGGCTGGCGGTGTTTCCGCTTGCCACCAAGCCGCTCGCGGAACGGCCGGAGGATATTGCCTCGCTCGCGGCGACCATGATCCTGCGTCATGTCGGCAACCGTGCGACAGTGCCCTGGCCGACCTCCGACGCACTAGACGCGCTGCTGCGCCACGACTGGCCGGGCAATGTCCGCGAGCTGGAAAACGTGATCCAGCGTGCGTTGCTGTTCGCTGGTGGCGACACGATCGAAGCGAGCCACATCGTCTTCGATCGCGCGATCTCCTTCACCTTCCTGCCGGCGATGCCGGTTGCGACACCGGTGCCGTCCGCAGCGCCGCCCGCCGATGCCACGCTCGGCAAGGTCGTGCAGATGAGCGAGTTCCAGGCGATCCGCGACACGCTCAACGCGTGCAACGGCAGCCGGATCGAGACCGCGCGTCGGCTCGGCATCTCGGAGCGGACGCTGCGCTATCGCCTCGCCAAGGCGCGCGAGCAGGGCGAAGACATCGTCGCCCCGCATAGCTGGGCACGCCGCGCATGAGCGGCATCTCGTCCATCGGCGGCGCGATGAGCGTCGACCGCGTCATGCAATTGCGTGCGGAGATCCTGGCGCGCAACGAGGCGCTGTCGCGTGCCGGCGCAACCGGGCCGACGGAAGCGCCGTCGAAGGCGGGGCCGACCAGCTTCGCCGACACGCTCGAAACGGCGCTCAAGCAGGTCAATGACGGTCAGTCGGAAGCGTCGCGCCTGTCTGCCTCGTACGAACGGGGCGAGACGGTCGACATCGCCAAGGTGATGCTCGCCCGCCAGCAGGCGTCGATCGGGTTCGAGGCGACGCTGCAGGTCAGGAACAAGATCCTGTCCGCCTACAAGGACATCATGAGCATGTCGGTGTAAGATGAGCACGGCTCTCACCACCCCAATAGCTTCTGGCGCAACGGCGCTTCCGGAGCGCTTCGCCAACCCACTGCAACAGATGCGCGGGATGCTGGCACAACCCGCCGTGCGCCGCTCGCTGCCGATGATCCTGATGGTGGCGCTGATCGGTGCCGCCGCGCTTGCGTGGATGTCGTTGTCGTCCGCGCCGCAGAAGCCATTGTTCAGCGGCCTGCCCGATGCCGACAAGGCCGCGGTCACGTCTGCGCTGCAACAGGGCGGCATCGCCAGCAGCATCGACGAGGGCACCGGCTCGCTGACCGTGGCCGAAGAAGATTACAGCCGCGCCCGCATGTTGCTGGCGGGGCAGGGCCTGCCCAAAGCCGCTCCCGGCGGGTACGCGCTGCTCGACCAGCTGCCGATGGGCGTCAGTCGCGCCGTAGAGGGCGAGCGATTGCGCCAGGCCCGCGAGACCGAGCTTGCCCGTTCCATCCAGGAGATCGACGCCGTCGCCGACGCCCGCGTCCATCTCGCCACGCCCGAACAATCGGTGTTCGTGCGCGACAAGGCGGCACCGAGCGCCAGCGTCATCGTCAAGCTACAGGCCGGACGCTCGCTGTCGGATGCGCAGGTGTCGTCGATCGTCAACCTCGTCGCCTCTTCGGTGCCGGGGATGAAGCCCGATGCGGTGACGATCGTCGATCAGCTCGGCGCGCTGCTGTCGAAATCGGGCGGTGCGGACGCGGGCGAAGCGGCGGGCGACAAGCGCATCGCGTTTCAGCGCCGCGTCGAGGAAAAGTATCGGCAACAGCTCACCCAGCTGCTGACGCCGCTCTATGGCGCGGGCAACTTCACCGCCGAAGTGCAGGCCGAGGTCAATCTCGACGAGACGCAGGCGACGCGCGAGAGCTATGACAAGCAGGGCGCGCTGCGTGCCGAGACGGGCAGCTGGACGGGCAATCAGGCACCAGGTGCTGCGGCGCCGGGCGGGATTCCCGGCGCGCTGTCGAACACGCCGCCGCCTGCCTCGACGTTGGAAGCGCCGCAGCCCGCCATCGGCACAAGCGGCGACGCGAGGCCGGTAGCGGGCGGATCAGGCGTGAACGGCGAAAAGCAGTCCGACAATTACCAGCGCGCCTATGATCTTGGCCGCGAAGTATCGGTCACGCGCAACATGCCCGGCACGGTGCGTCGCCTGTCCGTAGCGGTGCTGCTGCGGGAGCCCGACAAGGGCCGCCGGTCGGGGCTGGAAGTGCAGCAGGTCACCGATCTGGTGAAGAGCGCGGTCGGATTTGACGCGGTGCGCCAGGACCAGGTTACCGTCATCTCACGCAAGTTCGCAGGGGTGGAAGTTGCGGTCGAGAGCGGTCCGGCGTGGTATGACAATGCCTGGCTGCCGGTACTTGCAAGAAATGCAACTGCGATCCTGATCGCGCTGCTGGTGCTGTTCCTGGGTGTGCGGCCGCTCGCCAAGGCGCTGATGAAGAAGCGCGAGGACGCCACCCCACAACAGATGCTGAGCGTCGGCGCGGACGGCATCGCGGTCGCCGCGCCCATCGGGCTCGACCAGCTCGCCGGGGCGCGGGCGATGGACGATCGGCTGGGCGTGGTGCGTGGCTTCACCCGCGACAATCCCGCGCGCGCCGCGCTGGCGGTGCGCGACATGATCAAGGCGGACGCGAAGTGACGGCGGTTGCGCAGCGCACCTACACCGGCGTCGAGCGCGCCGCGGTGCTGATGATGCTGGTCGGCGAGGAGGAGGCCGCGGCCATCCTTCAAAAGCTCGACCCCGAAGAAGTGCGCCAGCTCGGCAAGGCGATGTTCGCGGTGGCGGACGTCAGCGAGCAGGCGGTCGAGGACGTGCTCGACGACTTCGTCGACCGCGCCCGTGAGCGTTCGTCGATCCAGTTCGACCCGCGCCCGCGCATCGAGGCGGTGATGAACAAGGCGCTGGGCACCACCAAGGCGGACAGCGTGCTCGCGCGCATCACCCCGTCCGACGCCGCGTGCGAGCTGGAGATGCTCGAATGGATGGACGCGGGCGAGATCGCGGCGATGATCGAGAAGGAGCATCCGCAGATCGCCGCCGTGCTGATCGCCAACCTGGACCCGCAAGTCGCGGGCCAGGTGCTGGAGCTGCTGCCCGATGCCTGTCAGCCCGACATCCTGCACCGCATCGCGCGGCTCGGCCCGATCACGCCTGAAGCGGTGGAGACACTGAAGGGCGTGCTCGCAGCCCACACGGGCGGTTCGACGCAGGGCGGCGTGACGCTGGGTGGCGCGCGCGAGGCGGCGAAGATCCTGTCCGGTGCACGCAAGGCGACCGAGCAGCGCGTCATGCCCAAGCTGTTCAAGCTGGATCGCGAACTGGCCAAGCAGATCGAAGAGGCGATGTTCGTCTTCGAGAACCTGCTGGAAATGGACGACAAGAATTTGGGCTCGCTGATCCGCAACGTCGACGGCGAGATTCTGGTCAAGGCGCTCAAGGGCTGCGACGAGGCCGTGCGCAACCGCATCCTGGGCTGCATGTCCGCACGCGCCGCCGACGGCATCCGCGACGAGATGGAAGCGCGTGGGCCCACCAAGCTCGCCGAGGTGATGGAAGCGCAAAAGGTGATGATCAAGATCGCTCGCGCGCTGGCGAGTGACGGCACGATCCAGATGGGTGGCGGGGCCGACGACGACTATGTCTGAGACATTCCGGGCCGGCTTCGCCGCCCGCCACGCCGCCGCCGCCGAGCTGTTGCAGCAGGCGTTCTCGCCGGTGCCGCGCGATTTCGCTGCGGTGGCCGTAGGTGCCGCGACGCCGCGTCATTTCAGCCCCGCCGATCGCGGGACCAACCCGACGGCGGGGTGGAACCCGCTGGATGCCAACGCCGCGCCGTCCGAGTTCCTCGATCCCGTCGCCACCGCCCATGCCGCCGGCTTCGCCGAGGGGCAGGCCGCCGCGCTCGCCGCCGCCACCGAGCGCGGTGCGGTGGATCGGGCGCTCCTCTCCGGTCTCGCGGCGGCGCTCGCCACCTCCGGGCGCATCGACCGCGAGCGTGTCGCCCGGCAGATCCGCGATACGGTGCTGCTGCTGGTGACGAAGCTGGTCGGCGAGGCGGGGGTCTCGCCGGACCTGCTCACGCAGCGGGTGGCGACCGCGACCGAGCTGCTCGCCGACGCCGCCGAGTCGGCGCTGCTGCGACTGCATCCCGATGATGTCGCGCTGGTCGAGGGGCGGCTGCCGTCCACCGTATTCGCGGTCGGCGATGCCGCAGTGGCGCGTGGCGGATTCGTGCTCGAAAGCGCGTCGACGGTGGTCGAGGACGGACCCGATTTGTGGCTCGATCAGCTTGCTGCGGCGATCGACAAGGTGGCGGTGCCTAGCACTCCGTCATGCTGAACCGCTTCGCGACCGACTATCTCGACACGCTCGCGGGCGCCGACTTCACCGCGCGCCCGCGCGTGTCCGGCCGCCTGTCGTCGTTCGACGGCCTGTTGATGGAAGCGATCGGCCTGCAGCTGCCCGTCGGCACGGTTTGCCGGGTCGGCGATCGCGTCGAGGCCGAGGTGATCGGTTTCCGCCAGGGCCGGACGCTGCTGATGAACCTGGGCGGGCCCGCGCCGCTGCTGCCGGGCGCGCGCGTGCAGCCGGTCGGGCCGCCGGGTGAGGCCGAGGTCGGCACCGCGCTGCTCGGCCGCGTCGTCGATGGCGCCGGCAAGCCGATCGACGGGCTGGGCGCGATCAGGGGCGCGCGGCACTGGCCGCTCGCGGGCAAGCTGCAGGGGCCGCTCGATCGCGGCCGCGTGCGCGAGCCGCTCGACGTCGGCGTGCGCGCGATCAACGGCCTGCTCACCATCGGCCAGGGGCAGCGGATCGGCATCATGGCGGGATCGGGCGTCGGCAAGTCGGTGCTGCTCGGCATGATCGTCAAGGCCGCCGCCGCCGACGTGGTGGTGATCGGCCTGATCGGCGAACGATCGCGCGAGGTCGCGGATTTCATGGAGACCAAGGTCGCGGGCGAGGCGCGCGCGCGCTCCGTCGTCGTCGCGGTGCCCGCCAACCATTCGCCGGTGCTGCGGATCCGCGGCGCGCTGCGCACGCACGCCATCGCCGAAGGCTTCCGCGCCGAGGGCAAGCGCGTGCTGCTGATCATGGATTCGCTGACCCGCGTGGCGCATGCCGGGCGCGAGATCGGGCTGGCGCTGGGCGAACCCGCGTCGGCGCGCGGCTATCCGCCGTCGGCGATCGCGATGCTGCCCAATCTGATCGAGCGCGCGGGCGCGTGCGTGACCAGCGGCGGCTCGATCACCGCGATCTACACCGTGCTGGCGGACGGCGACGACGGCAACGACCCCGTCGTCGACGCCGCGCGCTCGATCCTGGACGGCCACATCGTGCTCAGCCGGGCGCTGGCGGAGCGCGGCGTCTATCCCGCGATCGACATCGGCCCGTCGGTCAGCCGCGTGATGACCGACATTGTCGGGGTCGAACACGTCCGCGCCGCGCGCGTGCTCAGGCGCCATCTGGCGACCTACGAGGAGAATCGCGACCTCATCCTGATGGGGGCCTATCGCGCCGGCGCGGACCCGCAGGTCGACGCCGCCGTCGCCAGCCATCCCGCGATCACCGCCTTCATTCGCCAGGATGCCGACGAAGTCGTGTCGCTGGCCGATTCGGCCGCCGAGTTGACCGGCGTGTTCGGCGCCGACTAGCGATGGGGGCGAGCGCGAAGCAGCTCGCGCGCGTCAATCGCGTGCGTACCGTTCAGCTCTCGCTCGCACGCGCAGCGCAGGCGCAGGCGGAGGCGCATGCCGCCAGCGAGTCCGCGCTCAACAGCCGCATCGCGCAGCTGGCGGCGGCGATCGCGCCCGCGCCGGTAGCGGGTGCCGGCTTCTCGTTGTCGGCAGCGGCGCATTATCGCGACCGGCTGCACCAATCCGCGCACCTCGCGGCCTCGCGCGTCGAAGCTGCCGAGCAGCGCGCGGTTGCCGCGAGCGATGCCGCGCAGGCGGCCGAACGCGACCTCAAGGCGGTGGAAAAGCTCCAGTCCCGCGCGGATGCCGATGCGGCGCTGGCGGCGATCCGGGCAATGGAGGGTGCACCGATGCCCGTCCGCCGGCTTCGGCACGATCCTTGCTGATCGAGCTGCGTGACGTTGATTGCAGCCCTTTCGCCGGTCCTCTCCCCGACCGATCCGCCGACCTCCACGCCCGGCGCGGGCGAGGCATTCGCCCCGGTGCTGGCCGCGTTGCTCGGCACCTCTCCGCCAACAGGAATGGAAGTGGCGGGCGTGCCGGTGCCGTCGCCCGGAACGACCTTGCCGCCGGACGGCAGCCGATTGCCGATCGAGGTTGCGGTTGCCGTGCCCGAACTCGCCCCCACGCCTTCCGCCACGCCCGTTGCAGTCCGGTCCCGCGCGGCCGACTGGACCCCGACTTCCGCCGCGGAAGAGCCTGGAGCCGTCCCGGCGAAGCCAGAGCAGACCCTGATGAAGTCAGGGCAGGCGGGAGCGGAAGTGGGTCCGACCGAGCCGCCGGTCGGGCGCGGTGCGCTTGCCAAGCCCGAACTGCCCGTGGAATCCGACCCGCAGCTCACGCCTTCTCGACGCCCACACGCTGCGTCTGAACCCGGAGCACGACCGCTCCGATTCGCTGCTCCCGTGCCCGAGCTGGCGAGCGCTGAAGCGGCAGCTGGTCCGGTTCGATCGGTGGAGGCTCATTCGACTGAGCCATTGCCGCTCGAGCAACCCGCCCTGTGTCAGCCCTTACCAGCTGTGCTCGGCTCTCCGCCTGCTCCAACGCCCGACGAGGCCGGTCCTGTTAGCGCGCCGGCATCGACCTCCTCACCTTCGCGAGCACCGATGCCGGACGAGCATCGCGTGCCTGACGGGGTGACGATCTCTCCCGTGAATGTGCCGGCATCGGCACCATCGTCGCGGCCTGACCTCCGCTCGCCAAGACCCGTGGCGGACCCTCGGCCGGACAACGAGCAGTCTGCACCGTCCACCTTGTCGCACCTCGCCACGGGGGCGGCCGGTGATCATCCAAGGGAGGCAAGCGCCCGGTTGCCGTCACCGGCCTCGCCACTGCCAACCGTCGTCGCAGCACCGGAACCTGTGTTGCCGATGGCGGAGCGAGCTGCAGTGCCCGCACGCGGCCGTGCTGCCAAGCTGGCCGTCGCCCCGCTTGTGCACGCAAGTGAGGGGCAGCAAGCGGCGGCCGTCACGGAGCCGGTTGCCCAGCCTACTGCGCCCGTTGCCATGCGGGTTGCGGCGCTGCCGCAACCGTCATTTGTCTCGCTCGCGCCCGCGACGCGGCACGCCCACCCGGTCGATCGATGGATGACCGCGCCGTCGGCAACCCGGCGACTGGACGCGGCACCGACAGCGGCACCGGACGAACCGATTGGCTCCCCCACGACGGTCTCCACGCCGGGGGGCGGTAGCCCGGGTTCCGCCGTGACGCAGGCAGCGATCGTGTCGCTGACCGGCGGTCAGCCGCCCGTGACGCTGCCCACCGCCATAGCCACACCGCAAGCACCAATATCCGTCGCACCGAATTCTGCCCTCGCCCCGCCCACCGGCGCGCCGCCGCTGCCCATCGTTGCTGCGTGGCATCCGCCGGTCACTACCTTACGGGACGCACCGGTTGACGACGCGCCGGTGACGGGCGCGCGCGCGGATCAACCTGCATCGGCGCTTTCGGTCATACCAGCGGCGCCCGGTGCGCCGCGACCGATCGTTCGTCCGGCGCTGCAGGCGTTCGGGGCAGCGCTGCACCGCGCCGCGGCCGCCGAGCGCCGTCCCGCACCGGGTGGGGCAGAGTTGCCGCCGCTCTTCGTCTTTCCTGCGACGGTGGCGCCGAGCCTCACCGCGCCCGGCATCGCCGCGCCGATCGACGTGATGCAGGCGCGCTGGCCGGAGGCGATGGTGGCGCGGATCGAGCACATCCGCGACGCGCAGAACGCGGCCGATACGCGCATCCGCCTCCACCCCGACGCGCTCGGGCCGATCGACGTGACGGTTCGGCGGGAGGGCGAGGCGGTGCACGTCCACCTCGCCGCCGCCGATCCCGCCACCGCGCGGCTGCTCGCCGATGCGCAGCCGCGCCTCGTCGAGCTCGCCGATGCCAAGGGGCTGAAACTCGCGCAGTCTGGCGTCGACGGCGGCGCCGGCAATCCCGGTGGTGACCGCCGGCAGGCGCCCGCGCCGCAAGCCGTGCTTCCGCCGCGTCCGGCATCGGCACGCGACGTCACCGAGTCTTCATCCGAAACCCGTCTCGCCTAAGCAGGAACCCGATCGATGGCCAACACCGACGCGAAAACCGATGCGCCCAAAAAGAAGGGCAAGAAGAAGCTGATCGTCATGGCCGCCGCCATGCTGGTGCTGGTCGGCGGCGGCGTCGCCGGTGGCCTTTATGCCGCCGGCGCAGGCGATGGGAGCGAGCATGCCGGCCCCAGACTGGTGCCCAAGAGCGAGCAGACGAAGGGGGTTCCCAGGGAGGGGCAGGCCGAGGAGGCCGGCGCGAGCGGCGGCGTCGGCAAGCCGACGCCGGAGGGGCAAGGCGGAGACCCATACGCCTCCAACTATTATTCGTTCGAAAAGGAGTTCACCTCCAACCTGCGCGACTCCGTTCACTTCGTGCAGGTCGGCGTGGCCGTGTCGACGCCCTATGACGAGACGGTCGTCGAGAACCTGAAGACCAACGAGATCGCGGTCCGCTCGGCGGTGCTGATGGCGCTGGGCGACACCACGGAAGAGCAGATCTTCACCAGCGAGGGCAAGCGCGAGCTGCAGAAGCGACTCACCGCAGCGATCAATGCCACCCTCAAGCAAAAGGAGGGGTTCGGCGGCATCGGTAACACTTACTTTACCAGTTTCGTCGTTCAGTGAGGCATGGTTAACGCCCCGCCAACGACCGACCGCCGCGAGCGCATCCGCCCGGATGCGTCGCAGCATGCGCTGGGGCAGACGCAGCTCAATCCGTTCGGCGACCTGCATACGCTCCAGCACCTGTCGGCCCGCCTGGCGCGGGCGCTGAAGGGTGTCTGGGAGCCGTTGCTGCGCCGCGAAGTGCGCAGCTGGGCGGAGCCGCTCGCCGTGCAGCGCTTCGCCGATTATCGCGCCGAGCGCTCCGATACGCTGACCGCCTGGCTGCCGATGACGATCGGGCTGGCCGGGGGGCAGCCTGGCACCGCGCTGATCGTGCTCGACGGCGGCTTCGTGCTGGAGATGCTCGACCTGTTCTTCGGCGGCAACGGGGCCGCGATCGC
The DNA here is from genome assembly GCF_028292945.1 of Sphingomonas bacterium. Classification (GTDB taxonomy): domain Bacteria; phylum Pseudomonadota; class Alphaproteobacteria; order Sphingomonadales; family Sphingomonadaceae; genus Sphingomonas. Next base: position 18,936 of record NZ_JAQGLJ010000015.1, read on the forward strand.
GCACCGCCCGACCGAATTCTCGCCGGCCGCCGACGCCATGATCGCGCGGCTCGGCAGCAGCCTTGCCAGTCAGCTCAAGGCGGCGTGGGAGCCGCTCGCCAAGCTGGAATTCCGCCCGGGCCGGGTCGAGAACAACGCCGCCGCGGTGACCGGAATCGATGCCGATGACGCCGCCGTCGTCACCCGTTTCGGTCTCGCCGGCGGCACGGGCTCGCCGGTGTTCGTCGATATCCTCTACCCCGTCAGCGCGCTGAAGCCTCACGCCGCGACGCTGACCGGCAAGGTGCTTGACAAGGCCGAGCCGGACCCGGCCTGGCGCTCGGGCCTCGCGCGGTCGGTGATGAACGTGCGTTTCCCCGTCCGCTCGGTGCTCGCCGAGCCGGTGGTGCCGTTGCAGGTGCTGCTGGCGCTGAAGCCCGGCGACGTCATCCCGATCACCGTCGCCGCCGCCGTGCCGGTGATGGTCGGCCGCGACCGCTTGGGCGCGGGCACCGTCGGTACATCGAACGGCCGCGCCGCCATCCAGTTAACGTCGCTACACCGCATCGAAGGAATACACCCATGAACGACATGAGCGGCGGGTTTCCTGTCGATTCTGCGCTGGCGACCAATTTCCGGCTGCTCCAGGACGTCGACGTCAAGCTGACCGTCGAGATCGGCTCCACCGAACTGACGCTGCGCGAGTTGCTGGCGCTGGGCGAGAGCTCGGTGATCGAGCTCGACCGCCAGGCCAACGAGCTGCTCGACGTGTTCGTCAACGGCACGCTGATCGGTCGCGGCGAGGTGGTCACCGTCGGCGATCGCTTCGGCGTGCGCATGACCGAGCTGGTCAACCCGGACAAGAAGGCGGCCTGAGGCCCATGCTGTGGACCTATATCCTCAAGCTGGTGATCCTGCTGCCGCTGGTGTGCGGGCTGATGATCGGCTGTCTGTACCTGTGGCGGCGGCTGGAGAGCCGCATCCCGGGCAAGCCGTCGACACGCTTGATTAGCGTCAAGGAAACCATGATGATCTCGCCCGGCCTGCGCCTCGCGGTGCTGGATTTCGAGGGCAAGCGGTTGCTCGTCTCGGTCGGGCGCGGCGGGGTCAATCTCCTCGACAAGGTCGAGGGCGGGGCGGGGTCGTGAAGGCCAGTGTCACTCGTCACGGTTACGGACCGGCGCTGATCAAGGAGCGTTCCTCAAAGCCCTTCCCCGGCGAAAGCCGGGGCCTGGTCGGCCGCGCCGGCGGCAAAGCCGGGGTTGGCCCGATGCGCGCGACTTGGCCCCGGCTTTCGCCGGCGAAGGGCGATGGGGCATCTCGGCTGATCGTGATCATCCTTGCGCTGATCGTCGCGGTCTTCATCGCCGTCCCCGCCTTCGCGCAAACCGCACCTCCGGCACCCGGCGTAGGCGATGCAGTCGACCGCGCGCTCGGCCAGCTCGGCGGGCAGTCGCAGGGCCAGTCGGGCAGCCTCAGCCTGTCGCTGCAGGTCCTCATCATCATGGGGCTGCTGACGATCCTGCCGGGGATCGTGCTGATGATGACCAGCTTCACCCGCATCGTCATCGTGCTCGCCGTGCTGCGCCAGGCGTTGGGGCTTCAACAGACCCCGCCCAACCAGGTGCTGATCGGGCTGTCGCTGTTCCTGTCGCTGTTCGTCATGGCGCCGACCATCACCGAGATGAACCGCACCGCGATCCAGCCCTATGCCAACGGGCAGCTCGCCGGCACACAGATGATCGAGGCGGCGGGCAAGCCGCTGCACGCCTTCATGGTCAAGCAGACGCGGATCAAGGACGTGACGATGTTCGCCGAGATGGCGAAGTCGGGCCCCTACGCCGCGCCCGCCGACATCCCCTATGCCGTGCTGCTGCCGGCGTTCGTCACCAGCGAGCTGAAGACCGCGTTCCAGATCGGCTTCCTGATCTTCCTGCCATTCATCGTCATCGATCTGGTCGTCGCCACCGTGCTGATGAGCCTGGGCATGGCGATGATGTCGCCGACGATCATCTCCATGCCGTTCAAGCTGCTGCTGTTCGTGCTCGTCGACGGCTGGGCGCTGACGATGGGGTCGTTGGCGAACTCGTTCGTGACCTGACGCCACCGCCGCCACCTTCAACGCTCGTCCCGAGCGAAGTCGAGGGACAGACAACGACCAATGCGTCTCGACTGCGCTCGACACGAACGGAAAGATCGTAATGGACGCCGAATATTTCCTGACCGTCGCCAACCAGACCATGTGGGTGCTGGCGCTCGCGTCCGCGCCGATCCTGGTGCCCGCGCTGGTCGCCGGGCTGGTGCTGGGCATGGTGCAGGCGGCGACCTCGATCAACGAACAGACGCTGTCGTTCATCCCCAAGCTGGTGGTGGTCGCGTTCTCGATCCTGATCTTCGGGAGTTTGATCCTGGGCCTGCTGACGGATTTTACCGTCGCGCAATTCGAGCGGATCGGGGACGTCGTTAAATGAGCACCGTCACCCTGAACTTGTTTCAGGGTCCATGCGAGACCTCGAAGCGCGGTCCGTCGGTCGACCGTCTCGCGTGGATGCTGAAACAAGTTCAGCATGACGGAGTGCCGAGTTGTTAGGGTTCGGATTAGCCATCGAACCCCAGCTGTGGGCGCTGGTGTTCGTGATGGTGCGGATCGGCGCAGCGTTCATCGTCGCGCCGGTGTTCGGCGCGATCGGGGTGCCGTTGCAGGTCCGTATCGCGCTGTCGGCGGCGATCGGCGTGCTGGTGCTGGGCACGCAGACGATCACCCCGCCGGCCGAGGTGTTCTCCGTCGCGACGTTCGCCGCGATCGGGGCGGAGGCGCTGGTGGGGTTCTCGCTGGGCTTCATCCTCCAGATCGCGTTCGCCGGCCCGCTGGTGGCGTCCGAGGTGATCGGCACGTCGATGGGGCTGGGCTTCGCGTCCGCGATCGATCCCCAGAACGGCCGCTCGACGCCCGCGCTGGGGCAGTTCTTCTCGATCATGCTGACGCTGCTGTTCCTGTCGGTCGATGGCCACCTCGTGCTCGTCGAGATGCTGGTGCGCAGTTATGAGGTGCTGCCGCCGGGCGGGGCGTGGCTGTCGGCCGGTCAGGTTCAGGGTGTCGCCCTGTTCGGCGGGTATCTGTTCCTCGCCGGGCTGCTGCTGGCGCTGCCGGTCGGCTTCCTGCTGCTCTGCCTCAACATGATCGTCGGCATGATGAGCCGCGCCGCGCCGGCGTTGAACCTGTTCGCGGTCGGCCTGCCCGCCAGCCTCGCCGTCGGCGTGATCGCGCTCGCGATCGCCTTTCCGGCGATGGGCGATTACATGCTGATCATCGTCCGCGAGGGCCTGTCCGCCACCGAACGGCTGGTGCTCGGCACATGAGCGATCTCGACAAGACAGAAGCCCCAACTCCCAAGCGCCTGGAAAAGGCGCGTGAGGACGGGCAGGTTCTGCGTTCGCGCGACTTCGCCACCGCGCTGGTGGTGCTCGCGGGCGCGGCCTGGTTCGCGTTCGCCGGCCCGTCGCTGCTCGCCGCGTGCAAGGAGGTGATGGCGGCCTCGTTCACCTTCGGGCGCGACGAGGTGGAAGCGTTCTCGCCGTTTCGTCCGATCGCGCAGGCCGGCGCCAAGCTGCTGCCCTCGCTCCTCACGCTGTTCGCGGTCAGCATCGCCGCCGCGATCCTGAGCCAGGTCAGCTTCGGCGCGCAGGGCTGGAACGGCAAGCTGCTGATGCCCAAGGCGTCGCGCATCAACCCGGGCGCGGGCCTGAAGCGCGTTTTCGGCCCGACCGGCTGGATCGAGCTGGGCAAGTCGCTGCTCAAGCTGGTGCTGCTGTCGGTGATCGGCTGGTACATGCTGCGCCGCGTCGCCACCGAGTCGATCGGCCTGGCGGGCTCCGACCTCGGGGCTGCGCTCGCGACGCTGGGCAATACCTTCACCGCCGTGCTGTTCGCGATGGCGGCGGGGCTGGTCATCATTGCCGGCGTCGACGTGCCGGTTCAGCTGATCCGCCTGCTCAAGAAGCTGCGCATGACCAAGCAGGAGGTCCGCGACGAACACAAGGAGAGCGACGGCAACCCGGAAGTGAAGGGTCAGCAACGTGCCCGCGCGCGTGCGATGATGAACCGCAACACCCGCAAGGCGATCGCCGAGGCGCATGTCGTGCTCACCAACCCGACGCATTTCGCGATCGCGCTGCGCTATGAGCGTGGGCGCGATCAGGTGCCGGTCGTGGTGGCGAAGGGGCGCGGCGCGACCGCATTGGCGATCCGCGATCTGGCAAGCGAAGCGGCGGTGCCGGTGCTGGAATATCCGCAGCTCGCCCGCGCGCTCTATTATACCAGCCGCGAAGGGCAGGAGGTGCGCGACGACCTGTATCTCGCGATCGCGACGGTGCTCGCCTTCGTGTTCAACTTGAACGCGGCCGCCGGGGGGTCGCCGCCGCCGGTCGACGTGCCGACGGGGGCGCGGTTCGACGAGAACGGGGTCGTTCCGGGTTAGACCCGCACCGGAAACCCGGTTTATGCGATCCAGCCGCAGCAAGGGAGGCCGGTAAGGCAAGGTTGGATAACACCTAAAAGTTCAGCGCAATCGGCCGTTCTACAAGTCGATCATGACGACCGCACCCACCAGCTCCACCGCCTCGATCGTCAAGACGCTGGGGACCGGCTCGGGGCTCGACACCGGCGCGATCGTCTCCGCGCTGGTGGAGGCGCAGTTCGCGGCCAAGACCGCGCAGCTGACCCAGAAATCCGACGCGCTGACCGCGCAGATATCCGGCATCGCCAAATTGAAGAGCGGCATCACCGGCTTCGATGCCGCCTTGCGCGCGCTGGTGAAGGGCGGCAGTCTCGCCACCCAGCCGACCAGCAGCGTTCCCGGCGTCGCCACCGCCACTGCGGCTGGCAGGGTCGCTGGTCTGTCGGCAACGCTCACCGTCACCCGGCTCGCCGCCGCGCAGGCCGCGACCACCAACACCGCCGTCGCCCGGACCGATACCTTCCGCGCGGGCACGCTGGACATCACGAAGGGTGGCGCCACCACGTCGCTGGCCATTGCCGCCACCGACACGCTCGATTCGATCGCGGCGAAGATCAACGGCGCGACGACGCTGGGTCTGACCGCCACCGTCGTGACCGACGGAGCCGGCGCGCGGCTGACGATCAAGGGCGCGACGGGCGCGGCGAACGCCTTCACGATTAGCGGCAGCGACATCGATGCCGCCGCTGCCGGCATGAGCCTCGCGGATCTGTCCGTCGGCACAGGCGCTGGCGGCACCACCATCGGCACCACCGCCGCCGATGCCGAGCTGGTGCTGGACGGCGCGATCTTTCGTCGCGCGACCAACAGCGTCGCGGACCTGCTCGCGGGCGTGCGGCTGGACCTGAAGGCGACCGGCACGACGACGTTGGGGGCCACGCCGCCGGGCGCGGACCTGGCGCAGGCGGTCAACGACTTCGTCACCACGTTCAACGAGCTGCAGGCGGTGATCAGGACCGAGCTCGACCCCGTCACCGGCGCGTTGCGCGCGGACCCCGCCGCCGCCACGCTGCGCCGCTCGCTGGGTCAGCTCACCACCGTGTCGCTGGCGACCAATGCCGATGGCGCGCCGCGTACGCTGGGCGATATCGGCGTGCGCACCGGCCGCGACGGCACGCTGTCGGTCGACACGGTGCGGCTGACCAAGGCGCTGACCGACTTCCCGACGGCGGTCGAGGCGATGTTCGCCGACGGCACCGGCGCGAGCAACGGCGGCCTCGCCGCCGCGCTGGGCGCGATCACCACGCGCGCCACCGACCGCAGCTTCGGCTTCGACGCGGAGGTGCAGCGCTACACCGCCGTCCAGGCCGACCTGGCCCAGGCGAAGGAAAAGGCGGCGGCAGCGGCGGAGCAGATGGAGACCCGCCTCGTCCGCCAGTTCGCGTCGATGGACGCGCGTGTCGCCGCGTACAAGTCGACGCAGGACTTCCTCAAGCAGCAGGTCGAAGCCTGGAACAAGAGCGACTGATGGCCGGCGTGATGTATGCGTCCGCGCTCGGTCGCGATCCCGCCGCCACCTATCGCCAGATCGACGTCGCCGGTCGCACCGCGATCGCCGACGGCCCGGCGCTGGTGCAGCTGCTGTACGAGGAACTGGTCTCCGCGCTGCGGGCCGCCGGCCACGCGGTCGAGCACGGGCAGTATCGCGGCAAGAGCGAGCGGGTGACGCGCGCTACCGCCATTCTTTTCGCGCTCGAAGCGGGGCTGGATTTCGACAATGGCGGCGACGTGTCGCGCACGCTGGCGCGTCTGTACGCCGGGGCGCGCGCGACGGTGCTCGACGCCGCGATGGGCGACGACCCGCGCCCGTTCCGCGACACCGCCGATACGCTGGAAGAGATCGCCGGCGCCTGGCGAACGGCGCGCGCGGCTTAACCCTTGAACCAGTGCTTGCGCAGGAAGAAGCCGAGCACGAGCAGCACGATCGCGGCGCAGGTCAGCGTGATCCATTGCCACGCATGCGGCGATTGCGCGCCCGGCAGCTTCACGTTCATGCCGTAGAAGCCCGTCACGAAGGTGAGCGGCAGGAACATCATCGCGACGATCGAGATCACCAGCCCGCGCCCGTCCAGCTGCTCGGCGCGCAGGTCGCTGAGCGCGTCGTGCATCAGCGCCGATCGCTCGCGGATACTCTCCAGCTCCTCCGCCATGCGCGCGGCACGGTCGGCGGCGGCGGCGAGATGGACGCGGTCGTCGGCCTCCAGCCAGTCGCCGGGTAGCGCGCCCAGCCGCTCCAGCGCGTCGCGCTGCGGGTTGAGGAAGCGGCGAAAGCCGATCGCCTGCTTGCGCACATCGCTGACGTTGCGGCGCAGGTCGAAGATGTGGTCGGCCGACAGCCGCTCCTCGCAATCGTCCAGGCTGTCGCCCAGCGCCGCGACGACCGGATCCAGGTCGGTGGTGATCGCGGTCGCGAAGGCGGCGATCAGGTCGCCGGGATCGCGCACGCTTCCTGCCGCCACCACCGCCTCGACCGCGTCCGTGGCGACCAGATGTGCGCGACTGACGGAAAAGACGCGGCCCTTGGTGGCCCAGATACGGACGGATGCGAGCGGATCGGACTGCGACAGCTCTTCCTTGGCGCGGCCGCGCAGGTTGACCAGCGCGCCGGTGGCGAACTCGTCGCATCGCGGGCGCGTTTCCGTCGCGGTCAGCGCCTCGACGACGTGCAGGTCCAGCTTCGCCTCGTCTGCCAGCCAGGCGCGCGCCTCTTCGGCATGGGTGCTGAGATGCACCCAGACGAGCGCGTCGTCACACGCCAGCGCCGCCTCGATCGGCACGGATTCCGCGGATTCGCCGGTGACCCGATAGCCGAACCCGTTCACGCCCATCCCACCCAAACGCTAAGTCCGGGCAGTTCATCGCCCGGCGGCGCATCGCATGCAATCCGCGCCGCGTCCGCACGGGCACGTTCCAGCATGGCGGCAGGTATGTCGGGCGGATGAAACACGCGATCGGCCAGCGCCAGCCACCGCGCCTCCCGCAGCGTGAGATCGTCGGGGTCGGGAGAACGCAGCAGGATGGGGACAAGCGTCGGGTCGACAGCGGTGGCCTCGGTGAGGTCGTCGAGCCAGCCTTCTACCCGGCCCGCCGAGGCGCCATCCAGCGGGTTCAGCTCTCCCGCCAGCGCCGCGCCGATCGCCCGCCGCCGCTCGCCACCGTCGGGCAGGGCGGCACGCAACCGATCGCGGGCGGCGAACAGCGCGTCGGCGAGCCGTCCCAGGTTGGCCGGCAGCAGCGCCTCCAGCCGTTGCCGCACCGCCGCCGCCAGGCCCGCCGACACGCCGCCGGTGGCGACCGCGATCAGCACCGGCGAGCGGTCGACGACGGCCGGGAGCGTGAAATCGCACAGCGTCGGCCGGTCGACCGCATTCACCAACACCCCGCGCGCGCGCAGCCGCTCGACCGCCGCCACCGCCGCCGCGTCCTCTTCGATCGCCACGATCGCCAGCCGTGCGTCGGGGTGGTCGGTGACGACCCGCGCCCCGGCCCGTTCCAGGACGCGCCGCTTGGCGTCCGCCGCCTCGCCCTCGCCCAGCAGGATGACCGGCTGCCCCGTCACCTTCACCAGCACGGGCAGGCCCGGCCAGCTCACAGCCAGTCCGGCACCCGCTCCGCGGCGATCAACGCCGCCGGCTCGACGCGGTCCGCGACCACCGCGAACCGGTCGCCGTCGACCAGCACCTCGGGCACCAGCGCGCGGCTGTTGTAGGTCGACGCCATCGTTGCGCCGTACGCGCCGGCGGTGCGGAACACCGCCAGGTCGCCGCTGCGCACGGCATCGATGTCGCGGCCCATCGCGAAGGTGTCGCCGCTTTCGCATATCGGGCCGGCGATATTGGCGGTGATCCGCTCGCCGGTGGGCTCGACGGCGACGAAATCGTGCCAGGCATCGTACAGCGCCGGCCTGGCGAGGTCGTTCATCGCCGCGTCGACGATGACATAGGGATTCGGCTCGCCCGGCTTGTTCCAGATCACCCGCGTCAGCAGCACGCCGGCATTGCCGGCGATGACGCGGCCCGGCTCGAACATCAGCTCGACGTCCCAGCCCGCCGTGGCGCGCGCGACCATCGCGCCGTAATCGGCCGGCGTGGGGAGCAGCTCGCCCTCGCGATACGGCACGCCAAGCCCGCCACCCAGATCGACGCGGTCGATGCGGTGCCCGGCCGCGCGCAGCGTGCGGACGAAGTCGCCGATGCGGCCAAACGCGGCCTCCAGCGGTGCGAGATCGGCGAGCTGGCTGCCGATGTGCAGCGCCACGCCGCGTAGATTCAGCCCGTCGAGCTTCGCGAGCCGGTCGAACATCGCGGCTGCGTCGGCGATCGGCACGCCGAACTTGTTCTGCTTGCGCCCGGTGGAGATCTTGGCGTGCGTGCCTGCGTCGACATCGGGATTGACGCGGAGCACCGCGGGCGCGCGCCGGCCGCGAGCGTGCGCGAGGCGGGCGAGCACCTCGCCTTCTTCCTCCAGCTCGAGGTTGAACTGGCCGATGCCCGCGTCCAGCGCCGCCGCCAGCTCGGCGTGCGTCTTGCCGACGCCGGAAAAGACGATCGCGTCGGCCGGCATGCCCGCCGCCAGTGCGCGCGTCATTTCGCCGCCCGAGACGACATCGGCGCCGTAGCCCTCGTTTGCCATCAGCCGCAGCACGGCAAGGTTGGGATTGGCCTTGACCGCATAGGCCAGATGCACGCGCGACAGGCCGCTCAACGCCTCGCGGAATACGCGCGCATGGCGGCGAAAGGTGGCGGCGGAATAGACATAGACGGGCGTGCCGACCTGCTCGGCGATGACGGGCATCGGCACGTCCTCGGCATACAGCACGCCGTTCCTGAAGCTGAAATGATCCATTATTCGGGCGGCAGATCGAATTCGTCGGCGCGGCGCTCCTGGGCGTTGGTGAGCAGTTCGTCCGAACGTTGGGGGCGTTGCTGCGGCGTCGGCGTCACCAGCTGCGTCGGCGTCGGCTGTGCGCTCGCGCCATAAGGCGCAGGCGGCAACGTCCCACCGGGCGGCGGCTTCAGCCCGACCGCGGAGCCGCAGCCGGCGAGCGCCAGCGGGGCGAAGATCAGCAACTGCTTCACGACAGGTCCTTTCGCGCGACGGCGATCGCGGCGCGTACATTGGCGGGCGCGGTGCCGCCATAGCTGGTCCGGCTCGCTACCGATGCGTCTACCGACAGCACGTCGTACACCCCGGCCGAAATCCTTGCATCGATCGCAGTCAGATCGTCGAGCGGCAGCTGGTCGAGCTTGCATCCCAGTTCCTCAGCCCGCTTCACCGCACGGCCGGTGATGTGGTGCGCCTCGCGGAACGGCACGCCCGCCTCGCGCACCAGCCAGTCTGCCAGATCGGTCGCGGTCGAGAAACCCGCCTCCGCTACTTCGCGCATCCGCTGGGTGCGGAACGTCGCGGTCGCGATCATGCCCGTCATCGCGGCGAGGCACAGCCCCAGCAGGTCGTGCGCCTCGAACACCGGCGGCTTGTCGTCCTGCATGTCCTTGGAATAGGCGAGCGGCAGCCCCTTCATCGTCACGGTCAGCGCGACGAGGCAGCCGGTGATCCGCCCGGCATGGCCGCGCACCAGCTCGGCCGCGTCGGGATTGCGCTTTTGCGGCATGATCGAGCTGCCCGTCGACCAGGCATCCGACAGCGCCACGAAGCCGAACGGCTGCGACGCCCACAGCACGAACTCCTCCGCCAGCCGGCTGAGGTGCAGCGCGCATTGCGTCGCAGCCTGCAGGTAATCGAGCGCGAAATCGCGGTCGCTGACCGCGTCCAGGCTGTTGCGCGTCGGGCGGCCGAAGCCGAGCGCGGTTGCCGTCGCGTCGCGGTCGATGGGAAAGCCGGTGCCCGCCAGCGCCGCCGACCCGAGCGGACATTCGTTCAGCCGCGCGCGCGCATCGGCGAAGCGGCTGCGGTCGCGACGCAGCATTTCGAAATAGGCCATCAGATGGTGGCCGAGCGTCACCGGCTGCGCGGATTGGAGGTGCGTAAAGCCCGGCATCACGCTGGCGGCATGCTCCTCCGCGCGCGTCAGCAGCGCGCGTTGCAACGCCTTCAACGCCACCTCGACCTCGTCGATCGCGTCGCGCACCCATAGGCGGAAGTCGGTCGCGACCTGATCGTTGCGCGACCGCGCGGTGTGCAGCCGCCCGGCATCGGGCCCGATCGCGTCGGCGAGCCGGCTTTCGGTCAGCATGTGGATGTCTTCGAGCGCCAGATCGTCGGGCACGCCGTTGGCGGCGTAATCGTCCGCCACCCGATCGAGGCCAGCGGCGATCGACGCGACCGCGTCCGCATCGACGATCCCCTGCGCGCCCAGCATCGCCGCATGCGCCTGGCTGCCGCGAAGATCCTGCCGCCACATGCGCTTGTCGAAGGGCAGGCTGGCGTTTATCTCGCGCATCACGGCCGCCGGGCCTTCGGCGAAGCGGCCACCCCACATGCTGTTGGAGCCGCTCATGTCGTTTTCGCTGTCGGGGCGCTCGGCGATCGCCTGTCTCCTGGCGCTAACCGCCGTCGGCTGCACTAAGGAGCCGGCAGCGCCCCCGCAAGCGGACGCGAACATGACATCGCCCGACGAAGCGCCGCCCAGCGCGCCGGCTGCGCGCGCGGGCGCGGTCGACCGCAGTCACAAGGGCGAGGCGATGCCGGCCGCCAGGATGACCGGACTGGACGGCAAGCCGATCGCGCTGGCGTTGTTCGGCGGCAAGCCGCTGCTGGTCAATTTGTGGGCGACGTGGTGCGCGCCGTGCGTCGCGGAGATGCCCGCGCTGGACGCGGCGGCGGTGGGCATACCGGCGATCGCGCTCAATCAGGGAGAGGATGCGGCGAAGGTCGAGGCGTTCCTGCAACGCGTAAAGGTCTCCAACCTGCAGACTGTGCTCGACCCCGAGATGGCGGTCAGCGTCGCGTTGCCCGCCAACCTGCCGACCACCTTGCTGTACGACGCGCAGGGCCGCGAGATCTGGCGCGTCGCTGGCGCGCGCGACTGGGCGTCGGCGGAGTCGCGCGCGCTGATCGCCGAAGCAAAGGTGTCGCAGGGGACTTGACTCTGAGTAGGGCTCTGCTTGGCTGACGCGATTCGTTCTGGGGGGAACCGATGGCCGCCAATACCAAGCCCGTTACCGTCGCATGCATGGATCTGAAGCACCTCACCGGCTATTTCCGCAGCATCGGTCTCGCCGTCGCGATCCAGGGCAATACCCGCGCCGAGTGGAAGGATTACGACGAGAGCACCGTGCTCAACATCGCCTATGGGCTGGTGCCGTGGATGCAGAAGCCCGGAACCGTCGAGGTCAGCCAGAACTGGGGCAGGATTCGCAAGGAAGCCGACGAACGCGGGCAGAAGCTGCTGCTCACCTTTCTCGACAAGCTCGCCACCAAGGGCCCGGCAATCGCGTATAATTATGCCGCGCAGATGCAGGGCGTGAAGCAGCAGGCGATCTTGTCGACCAGGGAGCTGTTCAAGGATGTCGGCGAGATCAACCGGGAGATCGCGGGCTTGGCGGGACAGGGTGCACGGCGGATGGCGGACATCCAGCTCGGCGCCACCTTGTTGTTGGCCGGGGTCGGCTGCGCGATCGGCGTCGGGGCGCTGGTCGTGCCCGCCGGCACGGCGCTCGCGGCGACCGGCGTCGGGCTGGGCTACAATATCGCGGGCACGTTCATCAAGGACGCCGGGCAACTGAGCGATGCGGGCGCGGTCGCCATCCAGACCGAGGTCGGCAAGGCATCGCTGGGCACCGGCATGGATGCGAGCAAGGGCATCGTGAAAGGCACACTCGCCAGCCACGCGGACGCCAACACCAAGGCGTTGGAGGCCGCGCAGAAGAAGGTCGCCGAGATCAACGCCGCGATCGAGCGCAAGCGCAGTGCCAGCAAGATCGCCAAGCTGACGCGAAAGGCCGAAGCGCCCAGGCAGATCGCCGCTCAGGCCGGCAAGCAGCTGGCGACGAACAAGAACATCGCCACCGCGGGCAAGGTCGTGAGCAAGGGCGTGCCGATCGTGTTCTTCGCGCACGATGTCTGGAACGCCTATTCCGACTGGGCGGACGTCTATGAGGAGACGAGGTAGCGGCGCTGGCGGAAGGATGGATGCCCGACAAGGACTCGAACCTTGATTGACGGAGTCAGAGTCCGCTCTCTTACCATTAGAGGATCGGGCAGTCCGGGCCGCTTTAGGCGGCAAGCGGGGGCGAATCAAGGCCGGCTTGCCGGTGGTCGTCAGGCGCGCTAGCATCTCGACCAAGCACCGAGCGGGGGACTCAACCCCTCGCGCCGGCATAACAGAAGAAGCGAGTGTTCTGGCCGATGGGGGATGCGTCCGCCCACGAGCCGCGGCGGCAGCAGCCTGACCGATCGGCGGCGATACGGCCCCAGCGGGGTCGCTGGTCAACCGCGCAAGCCTTTGCCGCGCTGGATCTGGGCACCAACAACTGTCGCCTGTTGATCGCGCGGCCGCAAGGCACCGGCTTTGCCGTTGTCGACGCCTTCTCGCGAATCGTCCGGCTCGGCGAGGGGCTGGCGGCGAGCAACCGGCTGAGCGACGCGGCGATCGACCGCACGCTCGCGGCGCTGCGGATCTGCGCCGACAAGCTGCAGCGGCGCAACGTCACGCTGGCGCGGTCGGTCGCGACCGAGGCGTGTCGGCGCGCGGAGAACGGGGCCGAGTTCATCGCCCGCGCCTATGCCGAGACGGGCATCCACCTCGACATCATCTCGGCGGAGGAGGAAGCGCGGCTCGCCGTGCTGGGCTGTCACGTGCTGATCGAGCCGGGCGAGGACCCGGCGCTGATCTTCGACATCGGCGGCGGCTCGACCGAGCTGGTGCTGGTCGACACCAGTGGGGTGGTGCCGCGCGTGCTCGACTGGCATTCCGCGCCCTGGGGTGTGGTGTCGCTGACCGAAAGTGCCGGCGGTGGAGAGGGGCGCGACGGGCTGCTTGCCGCCTATGCGCGCATGCGGGCGATGGTGACCGACAGCTTCGCGCCCTTCGCACAACGGCTGCCGCGTGGCATCGTGCGGCCGCGTCTGCTGGGCACGTCGGGAACGGTGACGACGCTGGGCTCGGTGCATCTGGGACTTAGCCACTATGATCGCTCGATGGTCGACGGGCTGATCGTGCCGGCGGATGCGATGCGGCGGATCAGCGGCGAGCTGGCGGCGATGGCGGTGAGCGAGCGCGCGCAGCTGAGCTGCATCGGCACCGAACGCGCGGACCTGGTGGTGGCGGGATGCGCGATCCTGGAGTCGATCATGGACCTTTGGCCCGCCGAGCGGGTCGGCATCGCCGATCGCGGCATCCGCGAAGGCATATTACGGCGGCTGATGGGAGCCGCCCGGCCATGATCGGGACGCCATGACCAAGAAGCTCGTCGGCCCGCAGCGCGTCAAGACCGCCCGCAAGCGCACGCCGCAATCGACCGCTTGGCTGGAGCGGCAGCTGAACGATCCCTATGTCCGCAAGGCCAAGGCCGACGGCTATCGCAGCCGCTCGGCATACAAGCTCCTCGAGCTGGACGAGCGATTCGGCTTTCTGAAGGGCGCGCGGCGCGTGATCGATCTGGGGTTGGCGCCGGGCGGGTGGAGCCAGGTGATCAGGCGGCAGGTGCCCAACTGCACCGTGGTCGGCATCGACCTGCTGCCGGTGGACCCGATCGAGGGTGTCACGATCCTGCACCTGGACTTCATGACCGACGCTGCGCCCGGCATGTTGCAGGACGCGCTGGGCGGGTCGGCGGACCTCGTGCTGTCGGACATGGCGGCGAACACCGTCGGCCACCCGCAGACCGACGCCCTGCGCACCATGGCGCTGGTCGAGGCGGCGGCGGACTTCGCCTATGGCGTGCTGCGCCCCGGCGGCGCGTTCGTGGGCAAGGTGTTCGCGGGCGGCGCCGATGCGGCGCTGGTCGCGGAACTGAAGCGGCGCTTCACGACAGTGAAGCATGCCAAGCCGCCGGCGTCGCGCAAGGGCAGCGTCGAGTGGTTCGTTGTCTGCCAGGGCTTCAAGGGTGAGTCAGCGCAGTAGCGCTATTCTGCGGCGCAGACTGGCCACGCCGTCGGGCGAGGTCGGTGGGTTGGATGCTGTTTGTGTGGTCACGCCGCGGCAAAGCCGCGCCGTCGGTCGACACGCGCGAGTGCGAGCTCGCGCGGTCGCTGGCCGTGAATAACGCTCATCTTCAGCTAGCGGCAAGCCGTTAGCCTCAGGCGTTATTCGTAATCACCACCCATATTCTGGTTCCGCGGCGGCGCGGCCGCAGTGAGCCGCAAGGCTTCGGCGGACGCCTGCAACGAGCCGATCGCGTCGGCCTCGTCCTCGTCGTCGATCTGGACCCGCTGGAGACCGTTGATCACCGACTCCTCCAGATGATCGGGCCGCACCGTCTCCTCCGCGATCTCGCGCAGCGCCACGACCGGGTTCTTGTCGCGATCGCGATCGATCGTCAGGTCCGCGCCACCCGAGATCTGGCGCGCACGCTGGGCGGCGAACAGCACCAGGTCGAAACGATTGGGGATCTTGTCGACGCAATCCTCGACGGTGACGCGCGCCATGGCGTTTCCTTAAGTGTTCAGCAGCTGCCGGAAAGCGCGATCGTCTAGCGCACGGGGTCGCGCAAGTCAACGAAAGTGCTCGCGCTTGCCCTCCGCGCGGCGCTGCCCCATGCCCGCGCGCCATGGCCCCACCGCCACCTCCACCGGCACCGCAACCCTCCTTTACCGTCGACGGCAATCGCCTGACGCTGCTCGACACGGGTCGGCGGCGGCTGGACGCGCTGCTTGCCTTGATCGACGGGGCGCAGCGGTCGCTGCGGCTCGTCTATTACCTCTATGCCGACGACGATACCGGGCAGCAGGTCAACGACGCGCTGATCCGCGCCGCGCGGCGCGGCGTATCGGTGGCGTTGATCGTCGACGGGTTCGGCGCGGGCCTGCGGGCGCCGCGGTCGTTCTTCGATCAGCTGGAGGAAGCCGGCGTCGCGATGTGCTGGTTCCTGCCCCGTTGGGGTCGCCGCTATCTGCTGCGCAATCACCAGAAGCTGGCCCTGGCCGACGAGGAGCGGATCATCGTCGGCGGCTTCAACATCGAGGACGATTATGTCGGCAGGGCGGAAAGCCCGGAGCTGATCTGGCGCGATCTGGGCCTGGTGGTGGAAGGCCCCGCAGCGGCGCGGATGGTCGGCTATTTCGATGCGCTGCGCGCCTGGAGCAGCCAGCCCAAGGCCAAGCTGCGCCACCTCAACCGCGTGCTGCGGCGGTACAGCGAGTCGCAAGGGTCGGTGCGCTGGTTGATGGGCGGGCCAGTCAAGCGGCTGTCACCCTGGGCACGCTGCCTGCGCGCGGACATGCGTGGCGCCAGGCGCATCGACATCATCGCGGGCTATTTCGCACCCTCGCCGACGATCCTGCGCCAGCTCGACCGCGCGGGAAAACGGCAGGCGCAGGTGCGTATCGTCTCCGCGGCGCTGTCGGATCACCCGGCTGCGGTGGAGGCGGCGCGCTTCACCTATGCCGGGCTGCTGCGCAAGAAGGTGCGGATCTTCGAGTATCTGCCCTCCAAGTTGCACACCAAGCTGTATCTGGTCGACGACACGACGATGATCGGCTCGGCCAATTTCGACATGCGCAGCCTGTTCATCAACCTGGAGCTGATGCTGCGAATCGACGACGCGGCGTTCGCCGCGCACATGCGGACCTATGTGGACGGCGAGATCGCGAACAGCGAGGCGATCACCCCGGCGGTGCATCGCGCCCGCACGGGCTGGGGGCGGCGGGTGAAGCAGTTCGTGGCCTACGCGCTGCTCGCCGTGGTGGACCCGACGGTGTCGCGACGGCTGAATTTAGGGTGAGCCGCTAAACCCTTTCCCGCTTGCGGGAGAGGGTTGGTCCATCAGTCCTTGTGTGCCCAGTAAAGCTGCGCCGGCGGCACATTCCACCATTCCATGCCGTGGTCGATGCGGTCGAAATGGACCGCGACATATTGGCGGATCTTGGGCGAGAACTGATACACCAGGAACGCGCCGCCCGGGCGCAGGACCTGATGCGTGGCGGCGACGATCGCCGGGCCGACCCCTTCGGGCAGCGTGGAGAAGGGCAGGCCCGACAGCACGTAATCCGCCGCGTCGTGGCCGTGGTCGCGCACGATCTGTTCGACGTCCGCCGCCGAGCCGCTGACGGCGGCGAAGCGCGGGTCGGTGATCGTGTGGCGCAGATAGCGGACGAAGTCGGCATTCGTGTCGATCGCGATCAGCTTCGCGTCCGGCGCCAGACGATCGAGGATCGGGCGGCAGAAGGTGCCGACGCCGGGGCCGTATTCGACGAACAGCTTGGCATTCTCCCAGTCGACGGGAGCGAGCATCCTGTCGATCAGCCGGTCGGACGACGGGATGACCGATCCGACCATCACCGGGTGCTTCAGGAATCCCTGAAAGAACATTCCCCACGGGGTGGGGACGCCGGGGGCACGGGAGCGGGCGCGCCTGGTGGCAGTGGTCGAACTCGGCATAGGGCTCCCTGATCCTTGGGCGGCGGCATGGCAACGTTTTCGCGGCGGTAATGGAGCCGCCCCGCTCTCACAACCTTTTCTGGCACAACCTTTTCTGGCACAACCTTTTCTGGCGGCGAAGGGTTGCGCGCCGCGTGCGGCGGCGTAACGCCGGCCCATGAACGATAGCCGTGCCGGTCAGGTCGCCGTGATCTTCACCTCGCAGCGCAACGGCCGCGACGAGGCTGGGTACGGCGCGGCGGCGGCGGCCATGGAGACGCTCGCCGAAGCGCAGCCGGGCTATCGCGGAATTGTCAGCGCACGCGGGAGCGACGGGTTCGGCATCACCGTCAGCTACTGGGCGGACGATGCCGCCGCCAGGGCTTGGCGCGATCAGCCCGACCATGCCCTCACCCGCGAGGCGGGGCGGGCGCGGTGGTACGACGGCTATACGGTAACGGTCGCCGAGGTGCGGCGTGATTACGATTGGAGCGTCCCGTGACCAAGCGCGTCGACCGCAATTTCGCGCTCATGTTCCTGGTCATGCTGACGGTGGCGGCGGCCAACACCGCGCTGCAATCGGTGCTGCCCGCGCTGGGGCGCTCGCTTGGCGTGAGCGACGCCGCGGTGGCGGCGGCGTTCTCCGTGTCGGCGCTGCTATGGGTGGTGGCGGCGCCATTCTGGGCGAACCGGTCGGACCGGCAGGGGCGGCGCACGATGATCCTGCTCGGAATGGGCGGGCTGGTGGCGTCGCTGATGATCTGCGGCGTGTTCCTGCTGATGGGCATCAACGGGTACATCTCGGGCCCGGCGGCGTTCGCGCTCTTCATCGTCGGGCGGCTGATCTATGGCAGCCTCGGGGCGGCCGCACCCCCTGCCGTGCAGGCGCTGGTGGCGGGCAGCACGACACGCGAGGAACGGACCAAGGCGCTGACGCTGCTCGCGTCGGCGTTCGGGCTGGGCACGATCGTCGGCCCCGCCATCGCGCCGTGGCTGATCCTGGGCAGCATCGGCGGGGTAGAGGTCGGGCTGGCCGGGCCGGCGTTCATCATGGCCGGGTTCGGCATGCTGGTGTGGCTGTTCGTGCGGCGCATGCTCCCCGACGACCGGCCGCAACCGCGTGCGGAGGGCGACGCGAGTGGCGCCCAGTCGGCCTATCCCTCGATCGGCGGGGCGCCGACCGGCGCGAGCGTTCGCGCCGCGACCGCGTCGCGCAGCGAGCCGGTCGGGTTTTTCGACCCGCGCATCCGCGCCTGGGTGATCGTCGGTCTGGTGATGGGGCATGCGCAGGCGATGACCAGCCAGGCGATCGGCTTCCTGGTCATCGACCGGTTGAACCTGGCCCCCATCGCCGCGCTGGAGCCGACCGGGATCGTGCTGATGATGGGCGCGGGCGCGGCGCTGCTGGTGCAATGGGGGATCATCCCGATGCTGAACCTCAACCCGCGCCAGCTGGTGCTGATCGGACTCGCGATCTCGGCGGTGGGAACGGCGCTGACGGGTCTGGCGACGTCGCTGTTCGGCATCGCGACCGCGTTCGCACTGGCCAGCCTGGGCTTCGGCTTCTCGCGCCCCGGCTTTACCGCCGGCGCATCGCTGGCGGTCGGGCCGGAGGCGCAGGGCTCGGTCGCGGGCAAGGTGACGAGCGTCAACGGCGCCAGCTTCGTGCTGGGGCCGTCGATCGGCGTCGGACTGTACGGGATGCAGCAGTCGCTGCCGTATCTGACGGCGGGCGCGGCGTGCGTGGTGATGGCGGTCTATGCGTGGGTGGCGCTTAGGGAAAAGCCGGCATGAGCGTGCGGGACTCTTGGTTCCGCAACACATCCTGGAACGCAGCGATCGATCAGGCTTTTATGCAAAGCTACGCAGGGCTCGCAACAAAGGTCAGCCGCTGCGAATACAAGCCATCCACCTCGCTAAGCGACACCCGGATGTGGCGCTGCGTTTGCTCGAACAGTATTTCGAGCTTGGCGAGCAGCCCGACGCGGCAGCCGCTTATGTTACGCGAGCCGAAATTTACCGGGACACCGGCAATATTGATGCGGCGTTGGACGCATTTGAAGGAGCACTGGCTGAGCAAGCATTGCAGCCGGGTCACCGGACCTCCTCGTGGCTCGGATTTGCGATGTTGGTCGCAGAGGCGGGTCTAACGGTGCATTACTCACGCGCCCTTGAGATCCTCCAACGAGAGGTCCCGCAGGCCGCGTTTCCAGTAGAGCGACATCATGGGCATGGAGCGCGAGCGTTGATCCTCGACGACATTGGACAAGCGGACGCTGCGCAAGCGGCGGCGAGATCGGCGATAGCGGCTGCTAACGAAAGCTATTCTGGCTTCCGGAATCATCCGACGCTTGGACTTGCTACGGTCGTCGACAGCCTGTTCGATCGACGTGTCGCCGACCTGGCTGGCTAATCCACCCCCTTCGCCCCCCTCGGCGTCAGCTGGCCCGGCGAGATGAAGCCCAGCGGCTGGATCGCGTTCGCGTCCTGCTTCAGCCGCGACGCCATCTGTTCGTAGTCGCGTTCCACCTCCGGGGTGACGCTGGCGCGGGAGTCGGTCAGCGCGGCTTCGAAATCCGCCATCGTCACTTCCGCCGACTCCAGCGAGCGGCGCAGCGCTGACAGGCCGGCCCTGCGCGTCACATCCTCCAGGTCGGCGCCGGTGAACCGCTCCGTGCGCCGCGCGACCGCGTCGAGATCGACGTCCTCGGCGAGCGGCATCTTGGCGGTCTGGATGCCCAGGATACGGCGGCGGCCGGGTTCGTCGGGAAGGCCGACATAGATCAGCTCGTCGAACCGGCCCGGGCGTAGCAGCGCGGGGTCGACGAGGTTGGGGCGGTTGGTCGCCCCGATCACCACCACCGCCTGCAGCTCCTCCAGCCCGTCCATCTCGGCGAGGATGGTGTTGACGACGCGCTCGGTGACCTGCGGCTCGCCGCCGCCCGAGCCACGCGCCGGGACCAGCGAATCGAGCTCGTCGATGAAGATCACGCAGGGCGCGACCTGACGCGCGCGCTGGAACAGCCGCGCGATCTGCTGCTCGCTCTCGCCATACCATTTGCTCAGCAGGTCGGACGATTTGGTGGCGATGAAGTTCGCCTGCGCCTCGCGCGCGACCGCCTTGGCGAGCAGCGTCTTGCCGGTGCCGGGCGGGCCATAGAGCATGAAGCCCTTGGCGGGACGGATGCCGAGCCGACGGAACGCCTCGGGATCCTTGAGCGGCAGTTCGACGCCCTCCTTCAAGCGCATCTGCGCATCGTCGAGGCCGCCGACATCCTCCCAGCGCACGCGCGGCGCCTCCACCATCACCTCGCGCATCGCCGACGGCTGGACGCGCTTCAGCGCCCCGAGGAAATCGTCGCGTGTGACCGACAGCTGGTCGAGCACCTCGGGCGGGATCGTGCGCTCCTCCAGATTGAGCTGCGGCATGATGCGCCGCACCGCCTCGATCGCCGCCTCGCGGGTCAGCGCCGCCAGGTCCGCGCCGACAAAGCCATAGGTGGTACGCGCCAGCTCGCCCAGATCGACGCCGTCGGTCAGCGGCATGCCGCGCGTGTGGATGCCCAGGATCTCGCGCCGGCCGCGCTCGTCCGGCACGCCGACCACGATCTCGCGATCGAACCGGCCCGGTCGACGCAGCGCCTCGTCGATCGCCTCGGGCCGGTTGGTGGCGGCGATCACGACCAGATTGGCGCGCGGCTCCAGCCCGTCCATCAGCGTCAGCAGCTGTGCGACCAGCCGCTTCTCGGCCTCGCCGGTGACATTGCCGCGCTTGGGCGCGATCGAATCGATCTCGTCGATGAAGACGATCGAGGGCGCGTTCTTGGCCGCTTCCTCGAACACCGAGCGCAGCCGGCCCTCCGACTCACCATAGGCTGAACCCATGATCTCGGGGCCGTTGATCAGGAAGAACTGCGCGTCGCTCTCGTTCGCCACCGCGCGCGCCAGCCGGGTCTTGCCGGTGCCGGGCGGGCCATAGAGCAGCAGGCCCTTGGGCGGGTCGACGCCCAGCCGCTGGAACAGCTCGGGATAGCGCAGCGGCAGCTCCACCATCTCGCGCAGCTGGTCGATCGTCGTCGCCATGCCGCCGAGATCGTCATAGGTAACGTCGGCGCGGCGCGCCGCGTGCGGCTCCTCATATTCCGACCGCAGCTCGACCTCGGTATTCTCGTCGATATGGACGACGCCCTTGGGCACGGCCGAAACGACCAGCAGCCTGATCTCCTGCAACGCATAGGCGGGCTGGGTGATGAGGCTGCGCACCACCGGGTTCATCTCGTCGACGCGCTGGTGCCCGGCGGTGGCGACGATGTCGCCGCTGACCAGCGGCCGGCCGACGAAGGTCCGCTTCAAGGCGTTGGTCGAGCCCTGCAGCCGCAGATTCTGCTGCGCCGGTGCGAAGACGACGCGCGTCGCCGGCTTCGACTCGACCTTGCGCACCTCGACGAAATCGCCCGACCCGACGCCCGCGTTCGCGCGCTGCAGGCCGTCGATGCGCAGGATGTCGAGGCCCTCGTCCTCCTGGTACGGGCGCACCGCGCGCGCCGGTGTGGCTCGCTTGCCGATGACCTCGATGACATCGCCTTCGGTCAGCCCCAGCGCCGCCATCAGCGCGCGCGGGACATGGGCGAGGCCACGGCCGGAATCATCCGGGCGGCTGTTGGCGACCTGAATCTTGCGGGTCGTGGGGTCGGCGTCGGCCATCTGTCGTTTTCTCGAGCCTGTGGAGAAGGGGAAGCGCGGGAAGTGGGGGTAGGGTTCCGGGATTGCGAGGGTGGCATTTTCGCGGCACCCTGCGGCACAGCCGCGTCGTCGAACGGGAGCGCTGCGCTTCCCGCCGCCGTGCTTGTTCGTCGGGCGCGCAGCTTTGCTGCTCGCGTGCGAACTGCGCAAAAAAACGCCGGCTACCCGAAGGCCGCCGGCGCTTGAAAGTTTATAGGAGAGGATGCCTGAAAGGCCTGTCCTATGTGCAGTGCGGCATTTTATGTTGCAAGTGCGAAGTGATCGCTTACGCTTGCGTTTCGTGCAATCGCGCGAACTTGGATCGTGCCGGAGAACGCGGATGCGTCGCTTGCCGCCGCTGGGAGCCATCGAAGCCTTTGTCCAGGTCGCGCGGACCGGCTCCATCAAGGCGGCGGCCGAGGAACTCTCGCTGTCGGCCCCCGCGCTCAGCCGTCGCGTGCAGTCGCTGGAGCGGTTCATCGGCAAGCCGGTGTTCGACCGGCGGCACCAGGCGGTGGTGCTGAACGCGGACGGCGAGCGGCTGCTCGGGCATCTCGCGCCCGCCCTCGATCAGCTGTCGGACGCGGTCGAGGCGATGACCAGCGAGACCGAGCTGTTGCGGCTGCGGCTGGGGGTGCTGCCGCTATATGCCTCCCAGCGGTTGTTCCCGCACCTGGGCGATCTGCGCCGCGATCATCCCGAACTGCACCTCGACATCGACACCGCCGGCCACGGCGTGACCCGGCTCGGCGACGGGCTGGACGCGGCGATCGTGCTGGCGCGCGAGGTCGACCCGGCGCTGCACGCCGACCGGCTGGACCGCAACAGCGTATTCGCGATCGGCGCCCGCGCGCTGGTCGAGGGCCCCGACCCGGTGATGCGGCCGGAGCAGCTGTCGAAGCTCACCGTGCTGGTCCACCGCGACATGCCCGATACCTTCTCCGCGTGGCGTCAGTCGGCAGGTGTCGGCGGCATCGAGCCGCTCGCGGTCGATTACTTCGATTCGGGCGCGCTGATGCTGGAGGCCGCCGCGCAGGGGCTGGGCGTCGCGTTCATGCACGAAAGCCACTTCGTCGACGCGGACGATCCCCGGCTGGCGCGACTGTTCGAGATCGTGGTCGAGAGCCCGTATTCCTACTGGTTCGTCTGCCGTCCGCGCGCGCTGCAGACCAAGCCGGTGCGGATGTTCCGCGACTGGCTGATCTGGACGCTGGGGGCGGCATAAGGTCGACGAAGGTGGCAGCGAACGGCAAGGACCTGTATCGCCCCCGCGATGACCGCCGTCCTCGCGCTTTTCCTTTCCGCCGTCGCGATGACCGCGATCGTCGGCGTGCGCTACCTGCTGACCTCCGGCGGGTTCGCGTGGGCGACGCGGCTGCGGCATCCTGGCCTGTATCGCGGACTCGACGCGCAGGTGCGGCGCGAGATCGGCTGGAGCCTCGCCTCCGCCGCCATTTACGGCGTGCCAGCGGGGATCGTCGCCTGGGGGTGGCAGAACCGCGGGTGGACGCTGATCTACACCGATGTCGCCGCCTATCCGCTGTGGTGGCTGCCGGTGTCCGTGCTGCTCTTCCTCGTCGCGCACGACACCTGGTTCTACTGGACGCATCGCTGGATGCACCGGCCTCGGCCGTTCAGGCTCGCCCATGCCGTTCATCACGCCAGCCGCCCGCCGACCGCCTGGGCGGCAATGGCGTTTCACCCGCTGGAGGCGCTGACCGGGGCTGTGGCCATTCCGCTACTGGTCTTCCTCATTCCGATCCATGTCGCCGCCCTCGGACTGGTGCTCGCGATCATGACGGTTATGGGGGTGACCAATCATATGGGATGGGAGGTTTTCCCCCGGTTCATGTGGCGCGGTCCACTGGGTGGCTGGCTGATCACCGCCAGTCATCACCAGCGGCACCACGAACAATACGGGTGTAACTATGGCCTCTACTTCCGCGTCTGGGATCGGCTCTGCGGCACCGACCGGGGTGTTGGCGACTTTACGCGAGACCACTCCAGGGCGGCTGTACGGCACGGCGGCGCTGGCGCTGGCGAGCACGCTGCTGGCGGGCGCGGCGCCGGTGGCGCGGCTGGACGTCACGATTGACCAGCTGCGCTCCGCCAAGGGGCTGATCCGGGTCTGCCTGACCGCCGACCCTGCCAATTTCCCCGCCTGCATCGACGACGCGGACGCGGTGACGCTCAGCGTTCCCGCCGCGCAAGGCCGCTTCACCGTGCCGGCGCTGCGCCACGGCCTCTACGCGCTGGCGGTCATCCATGACGAGAACGGCAACGGCCGGCTCGATACGTTCGCCGGCATCCCGCGCGAGGGCTATGGCTTTTCGCGCAATCCCGCCGCTCGCTTCGGCCCGCCCCGCTTCACCGCCGCGCGCTTCGCGGTGGCCGGCGACGAGGGAGCGGAGCGCGTGAGGATGCGGTATATCTTCTAGCGCAGGCGGTCCGCGCGCAGCGCAGTTGCGCGCGCGACCGACAGGCTCGGCCGGCGGGTCGACGCAGTCGAACCCGTCCGACGTGACGGCGCGGCTCTGCCGCGACGTAAGTCCCAACCTTCGCCACCGATGCAGGGCCGCAACACCACCAACGCGAAGCAACGGCTGACCGGACACAAACGCCGGCGCAGGTGTTACGCAAAGGAAACAATCTCCTATCGGAGCACAGCCTTGCACCCCATCTATCTCGCCTCTGCACTCCTTGGCCTGTTCGTCGCCGCTCCGGTTCTGGCGCAGAGCGCGCCCACCGCGACGCCGCCCGACATCGGGGGTGTGGCCGAGGATGCCGACGGCGACTCGATCACGATCGGCGCGGGCGGGGTGTACCTGCCCGATTATGAAGGCTCGGACGATTATCGCTTCACCGCCGCGCCGGGCGCGATCGGGTCGTACAAGGGGTTCAGCTTCACGCTGGCGGGCAATCGCTTCTCGGCCGATCTGATCCCCAACGCGTCTGGCCCCGGCGTCGATTTCCAGCTCGGGCCGGTCGCCGTGGTCAATTTCAACCGCTCGTCGATCAAGGGCATCGACGACGCGCGCGTCAGGGCGCTGGGCGAACTGGACACCGCGATCGAACTGGGCGGCTTCGTCGGCATCGGCAAGACGGGCGTCTTCACCAGCGACTATGATCGGCTCAGCGTGTCGGTTTCCTATCGCAAGGACGTGGCCGGCGCGCACGAGGGCGGCATCTGGCAGCCGTCGATCAACTATCTGACCCCGTTGAGCCGCAAGGCCGCGATCGGTCTGTTCGCCTCGGCCGAACATGCCGACGACGACTATGCCGCCTATTATTTCACCGTCAGGCCCGCGCAGACGCTGTCGTCGGGCCTGCCCGCCTATGCCGCGCGCGGTGGGTGGAAGAACTATACGGTCGGCGCGCTCGCCACCGTCGCATTGACCGGCGACCTGCTGCACGGGCTCAAGCTGGTCGGCGGCGTCACCTATGCGCGACTGCTCAACGATTTCGGTGACAGCCCGGTGACCCGCGTCGCGGGGAGTCGCAGTCAATGGCTGGGCGCGGTCGGGCTGGCCTGGACGTTCTAGCGCCGGCAGTCACACGACCCTGCGCACCGCGCTGGCATCGGCTGCGGTGGCGCAGCCGGCGATCAACATCTCCGGCGATGCCACGGGTGCATTCACGGCGGTGGCGCGTGCCGCCGGCGTGGTCGGCCCGACCGGGATCTTCGATCCTTATGAGTCGCCGAACAACTTCCTGATCGGTGCATTCATCTTCGAGGATGTCGGCGTGACGGCGTACAAGGGCGCGGCGCCCTTGCTCACCAGCGCGACCTTCCTGGAAGCAGCGGCGGGCATCCTGGCTGCGGAGGCCTCTCATGCCGGTCTGGTGCGGGCGATCCTGTATTCGCGCGGGCAGACCACGCCTGCGTTGATCGCCACCGCACAGCAGGTCTCCGACCTTCGCGATACGGTGGACGGCACGCCGACCGAGGACGCGATCCGCGGCATCGGACCTGACGACGATCAGGGCATCACGGCGACGCCCAGCACGGCCGGCGTGTCCAACCTGGTCCCGACCAGCGCCAACGCGCTGGCCTACAGCCGCACGCCACAGCAGGTGCTGAACATCGTGTACGGCACCCGGACATCGGTCAGCGCCGGCGCATTCTTCCCGGCGGGATTGAACGGCGTGTTCAGGACCAGCGCCGCCAACTGATCCAAGGCGCAGAACGAATGGCCGCGCAGGGCGACCCCGCGCGGCCTTTTCGTGTCCGGATGGCATCCGTGGTGGATCGACAGACGCGTGATGTTCGCTGGACCCGCCGTAACAACGCCACTACTACCCTCCCATCCCCGGGGAGCCGCCAAACGGCTGAGATTGGGCAAGAGCGTCCAGGACCCGCCGAACCTGATCCGGTTGATACCGGCGGAGGGAGGGAGCGGCTTTCGATCCCGAAACCCGCGCTCGCTCCGTTTCCTTGGAGCGAAACGCATGGCCGACATCCCCAGTAAGTTCGACATCGGCGTCACCACCGGCCCGATCCGCGGATCCCGCAAGATCCACGTCGGCGAACACCGCGTCGCGATGCGCGCGATCGATCTCGACCCCTCCTCGGGTGAGCAGCCGCTCAACGTCTACGACACGTCCGGCCCGTACACCGACCCCGACGCCCGCATCGACATCGGCGCCGGCCTGCCCCAGCGCCGCCGCGAGTGGATCGTCGCGCGCGGCGATGTCGAGAGCTACGACGCGAGAGCACTCCGTCCCGAGGACAACGGCCAGCTCGGTCCCGACCGCTCGGGCGGCGTTCAGCCCTTCCCGAACGTCGTCCGCCGCCCGCTGCGCGCCAAGGCCGGCGCGAACGTCAGCCAGATGCACTACGCCCGCCGCGGCATCATCACCCCCGAGATGGAATATGTCGCCGTCCGCGAGAATATCGGCCGCGACGCGCTGGTCGCGCACATCCGCGACGGCCAGGATTTCGGCGCGTCGATCCCCGACCATGTCACCCCCGAGTTTGTTCGTGATGAAGTGGCAAGAGGCCGCGCGATCATCCCCAACAACATCAACCACCCCGAAACCGAGCCGATGGCGATCGGCCGCAACTTCCTGGTCAAGATCAACGCCAACATCGGCAACTCCGCCGTCGCGTCCAACGTCGCCGCCGAGGTCGACAAGCTCGTCTGGTCGATCCGCTGGGGCGCCGACACGGTCATGGACCTCAGCACCGGCCGCAACATCCACGACACCCGCGAATGGATCATCCGCAACTCGCCCGTCCCGATCGGCACCGTGCCGATCTATCAGGCGCTGGAAAAGGTCGGCGGCATCGCCGAGGAGCTGACCTGGGAGATCTTCCGCGACACGCTGATCGAACAGGCCGAGCAGGGCGTCGACTATTTCACGATCCACGCCGGCGTCCGCCTGCCGTACGTGCCGCTGACCGCCAAGCGCGTCACCGGCATCGTCAGCCGCGGCGGCTCGATCATGGCGAAATGGTGCCTCAGCCACCACAAGGAGAGCTTCCTCTACGAGCGTTTCGACGAGATCACCGAGATCATGAAGGCGTACGACATCGCCTACAGCCTCGGCGACGGCCTGCGCCCCGGCAGCATCGCCGACGCCAATGACGAGGCGCAGTTCGCCGAACTCTACACGCTGGGCGAACTCACCAAGCGCGCCTGGGCACAGGACGTCCAGGTGATGATCGAAGGCCCCGGCCACGTGCCGATGCACAAGATCAAGGAGACCATGGACAAGCAGCTGGCGGCGTGCGGGGAGGCTCCCTTCTATACGCTCGGGCCGCTCACCACCGACATCGCGCCCGGTTACGACCACATCACCAGCGGCATCGGTGCTGCGATGATCGGCTGGTACGGCACCGCGATGCTCTGTTACGTCACCCCCAAGGAGCATCTCGGCCTGCCCGACCGCGACGACGTCAAGGTCGGCGTGGTGACCTACAAGCTCGCCGCCCACGCCGCCGACCTCGCCAAGGGCCACCCCGCCGCGAAGCTCCGCGACGACGCGGTGTCACGCGCGCGCTTCGACTTCCGCTGGCGCGACCAGTTCAACCTGTCGCTCGATCCCGACACGGCCGAGAACTACCACGACCAGACCTTGCCGGCAGAGGGCGCAAAGACCGCCCATTTCTGCTCGATGTGCGGCCCCAAATTCTGTTCGATGAAGATCACGCAGGAGGTCCGCGATTTCGCCGCGAAGCAGAACGCGCCGGTCGAGACGTTCGTCGCGGTGGAGGACGCGGAAGCCGGGATGGCCGGGATGAGCAAGCTCTACAACGAGACTGGTCGCGAGCTGTACATGGGAGCAGCCGCGCGGGAGCATGACTGACCATCCGCCAGTGACGGCAAGCGGTGATGCCTTGCCCGTCGCGACACCTGGCGCCGGCCGGGGCCTCGATGCGCAGGCGCTACGCGAGCTGGACGAGCACGGCTATCTGGTGGTGCGCGCCGGCGTCCCCGACGACTGGATCGGCCCGCTGCGCGCCGCCTTCGATGCCGGCGTGCTCCCTTCGGACCAGTGGCCGGTGCCGCGCGGCCGCGACTGGCAGCACGCGCTGCTCGACACCGATCCGTACGTGCAGCGCGTCTGCCGCCTGCCGGTCCTGCTCGACGCCGCGCGGCATGTGCTGAACGCCCCGTTCTTCCTGTCGCAGGTGGAGGGGCGCGCGCCGTGCCGGGGCAATATGGCGCAGCCACTGCACCGGGACGGCGCGGGCTCCCCCAGGCAGCTGATGGCGGCGATGATCTGGCTCGACCCTTACGCGCAACACAACGGCGCGACCCAGATCGTCCCCGCCTCGCATCGCGGCGAGGAGGGCGAGGGGGGCGAGGCGGCGGCAGAGCCGACCGTGCTGACCGGTGCAGCGGGCGATATCCTGATCTTCGATCCCGACACCCTCCACGGCGCGACCACCAACCACAGCGGCGCCCCCCGCCGGTCGCTGCTGCTACTCTATGCGGCAGCGGCGCTGCAGGCGGAGCACCGTGAAACGGAAAGACTCCGGGGCGTGCGGATGGATACCAGCGAGATTTTCGAATGAAGGTGATCCACTGGCCGCGCATCCGCTGGGGAGGCCGCCAAGGCCGCCTACTTCTGCTCGACGTGCAGCCCCAGATTCTGCTCGATGGAGATCATGCAGGAGGTGCGGGATTTTGCCGCGATGGAGAATGCGCCGGTGCAGACGTTCGTGTCGGTGGAGGACGCGGAGGCCGGGATGGCGGAGATGAGTGAGCGGCTTCGGGAGAGGGGTGGGGACGTTTACCTGCCGGCTGCGGAGTGAGCCGTGTCCGTCTGCCCTATCCTTTGAGCATCGACGAGCGCTGCTCGGCACTGCGGTACTCGGCCGGAAGCGGATGCGCTTCCGGCCAATATCCCAAGCCCTTCAGACTGACGAAACGACCTGAACGCCATAGGTTGGTGCCGAATACCTTCACCTTGTCGGTACCTGGAAAGCTGAAGC
>NZ_JAQGLJ010000022.1 GCF_028292945.1 Sphingomonas bacterium
GGCAGATGTTGAAATATCGCGAACCAAGACGGAGCTGTCTTTCCGGGTCGACGAGTTTAAGCAGAAGGCTTTGCTGCAAGCGTTGCCTACCACCTTCGCAAAACATGATGCGGCTGATTGGGTGTACGTCAAAGCAGGTGTGTTGAACGGTCCGGATGATCCGGTCCCGGTTCTCCAGGAGGCCGCGCGTCATGCCGTAGCGGCGGCGCGCAAGCTGGTGCCGGCTTCGCGTTAGATGTTCCCCAACGCCTTCTTCAACCGCCCATGCGCCGCCGCCTTGATCTGGCAGACGCGCGCGGCGCCGACGCCCAGCACCTCACCGATCTCTTCGAGGTTCAGTTCCTCGACATAGTATAGCTGCACCACCATCGCCTCGCGCTCGGGCAAGGCGGAGATCGCGGCGATCAGCTTGTCGCGCAACTCGCCCTCCGCGAGGTTGGCGAAGGCGTCGGGCGCATCGTCGGCGAACCAGGGCACGTCGTCGGCATAGACCTCGTCGAGCGAGTCGAATTTGATCGCGTCGGCGGTGACGTAGTCGGCGCGGAGCTTGTCGACCCCGATGCCCAGATGTGCGGCGATCATGGCTTCTCCCGGGGCGTGGCCCGTTTGCTGGGTGAGGGCGGCGACCGCGCTCTTGTACTGGCGGTGGCGGCGCATCGCGCCGCGGGTCGAGGTGGCCTGGCGGCGCAGTTCGTCGATCATCGCGCCGCGCAGGCGGGTGACGAGGTAGGCGCGGAATGCCGGGCCCTGTTCGGGCTCCTGTCGCATCGTTTCCACCAAGGCTACCAGGCCGACCTGGACCAGATCCTCGATGTCGATCAGCGTGCTCATCGAGCCGTGGACATGCCAGGCGAGCTTGCGGACCAGCGGCAGGTGCTGGCGGACGAGCGCGTTCGCGTCGACGCGCGGCCCGATGGATTTCTGGGGCGCGTAGGTGAGGGGCGCGGCGTCGGCGAACGCCTCGGAGGTGGACTGAAAGGTCATGCCGGGAGGGCTCCGGGGGCGCCGATCACCGCGACGACCTCGACCTGCTTCTCCTCGGGCACCTCGAAGAAGGAGAGGACGGGCGTGTCGGGCAGGCAGGTGCGGACGAGCTTGCGGATCGCGACGCGGATCGCGGGCTGCACCACCAGCGCGAAGGGCTTGGCCTCCGCGACCAGCGGCTGTGCCGCGCGTTGCAGCGCGTCGACGATGCGGCGGCCCAGATCGGGTTCGATGACGTGGCGGCGCTGCGTGTCGGCGCGCATCGCCTGGCCGAGCAAGCCTTCCAGCTGCCCCTCCAGCGTCATCACGCGCAACGGCTCGCGCACGCCGCACAGCTTCTGGATGATCAACGCGCCCAGCGCCGGGCGGATCAGCTCCAGCAGGTCTTCGGCGTCCTGCGTGCGCTGCGCCGCGACCGCGATGGCGGACGCGATGCGGCGGAATTCCTTGAGCGCAATGCCCTCGGCGAGCAGCCCCTTGAGCACCTGCGTCAAGGTGGTGAGCGGCAGCGGCTGCGGGGTCAGCGACGCCACCAGATGCCCGGCGCGATCCTTCAGCCCGTCGAGCAGCGACTGGACCTCGTCCGGCCCCAGCAGGTCGGCGGCGTGGCTGCCCAGCAGATGATTGAGGTGCGTCGCGATCACGGTGCCCGGATCGACCACCAGGAACCCCATGCCGGTCGCCGCGTCCGCGTCGCCCTTGGCGATCCAGGTCGCGTCGAGGCCGAAGGTCGGGTCCTTGACCGTCTTGCCCATCAGCGAGCCGACCGCCTGCCCCGTGTCGAGCGCGAGCATGTCGTCGGGCGAGACCTGATCCTCGCCGACGCAGACGCCATTGATGACGATGCGATAGCTGTACGGCCCGACATTGATGTCGTCGCGCACGCGTGCCTGCGGGACGACGAAGCCGAGCTCCTTCGACAGTTGCCGCCGCACGCCGGTGATGCGCCCCATCAGCGGTCCGCCGCGCCGCTCGTCGACCAGCGGCACCAGGCCATAGCCGATGTCGATGTTGACCTGCTGCGCGTCGGTGACCTCGTCCCAGCCGATCCGCGACGGGTCGACGACCTCGGCAACCGCAACTTCGACCGGTGCGGGCCGCCGCTCGATCTGCCGCAACTTCCACGCCGCGAACCCGGCGATGGCGGCAGCGGGCAGAATGACGAAATGCGGCATCCCCGGCAGCACGCCGAGCAGCCCGAGTATCACCGCGACCGGCGTCCACGTCCGCGACGCGCCGAACTGCGTGCCAATCTGGCCCGCCAGATCGTGGGTCGAGGCGACGCGGGTGACGATCATCGCGGCGGCGATCGACAGCATCAGCGAGGGCAGCTGCGCCACCAGCGCATCGCCGATCGCAAGCAGCACATACGTCCGCGCGGCGTCGCCGATCGACATGCCGTGGCTGAGTGGCCCCAGGATCAAACCGCCGATAATGTTCGCTGCCAGGATCAGCAGTGCTGCGATCGCATCGCCCTTCACGAACTTGGACGAGCCATCCATCGCGCCGTAGAAATCGGCCTCGGTCGACACCTCGATGCGCCGCGCCTTGGCTTCGTCGGGCGTCAGCAGCCCTGCGTTGAGGTCGGCGTCGATCGCCATCTGCTTGCCGGGCAGCGCATCGAGCGTAAACCGCGCCGACACTTCGGACACACGGCCCGCGCCTTTGGTGACGACGATCAGATTGATGATCATCAGGATCGCGAACACGAAGATGCCGACGACGTAATCGCCGCCGATCAGGAACGTCCCGAACGCCTCGATGACATGCCCCGCCGCAGCCTCGCCCTCGTGTCCATGGACCAGCACGACGCGCGTCGAGGCGACGTTGAGGCCAAGCCGGAACAGCGTCGCGAACAGCAGCACGGTCGGAAAGGAGGAGAAGTCGAGCGGCTTGCGCGCGTTCAACGCGACCATCAGCACGGCGAGGCTGATCGCGATGTTGGTGATGAAGAAGACGTCGAGCAGCTGCTTGGGGATGGGGACCATCATCACCAGGACGAGCAGCAGGATGGCGACCGGCAGCGCGCTGGCACGCGCGCCGGGAAGGAAGCGGCCCATCAACGGGTCCCCATGCCCGCGAGCATCAGATAGGCGAGCCGCGCCGTATCGGGCGTCGGGCGGAGCACGCTTGCGGTATCGATGGTCTGCCGGCCGATCCGGCCGAGCGTGGTCGCCGCCCATTCCATCGCCTGCGCGCTGCTCTCGCCCGCGCCGTTGATGATCGTGGCGCCGTCCAGCTCGATCGCCTTGGTGGCATGCGCGATCGCCGTCTGCCCTGCCGAGGCGGCGCTAGCGCCCAGCTTGTCGGTGAAGCGCTGGTAGATGGCGGTGAGGCTGCGCGGTTGCCCGGCCTTGTCGTAGAAGACGTTGCGGTTGGCAGCGGCGGCCTGCGGGAACATGTCCGCACCAGAGGCGCGCGGGTCGTTCTGCAACTTGGTCAGGAACTTGGACGCGCCGCCCAGCCCCAGAAAATGCGCCATGTACAGGTCGGTGCCCGTGGCGGGACGCCCGAGCTTGCGCTCCAGCACCGCCTTGTTGTCGCCGGCATGCTCGGCCGCCATCAAGCTGGCGACCTCAGGACTGGTGCGAAGGTTCAGGATCGCCTGGCGCGTGCCGGCGTCACCGACGGTGTAACGGCCGCTCGGCAGCCGCTGGATGTTGTTCGCCGCCCAACCCAGGCCGTGTTCGCCCCCGTGCTTCTTTACGACCGCGAGCCAGCTCTGTTCGATGAACTGGTACAGACCGGTCGCCGAGGACGTGCCCGCGCGTGCCGATGCGTTGAGACCGGACTCGAGCTTGGCTTGGCCGAGCAGGTAGCCGAAATCGACGCCGGTTCGGTTCGCAGCGAGCGCGATCGCGGATTGGACTCGGGCGGCGGCAACGGGAGTGACGGCTGGCATGCGCTCAGCACTGCAAGCGCTATGCCATTCTCAAACCCTCCGCTGGGACGGGCAGTCGAACCGCTCGCGTAGCGAGTGGTGGAGGGGGCAGCCACCAGCGGTGCCTTCGGTCGAGAGCCGCTTCCGTCAGCACTGCGCGCTGCCACCTCCCCCCTCCGAGGGAGGATTTCAGGTCAGCAGTAAGCCGCAGCCACCATCGAACGATACCCAGCATTGCCGCTCTCGCCGGTCAAAGTCTGCAGGCGGCGGCGGACATTTGCCGCCATCAGGTTGACGTAGATTCGCGCGGTCTCGTTCAGCCGGTTGGCCTCGTCGGCCAGCTCGCGCAGTTCCGGACCAGCAGGGCCGACACCGGCGGCGGCGACCGCGTCCAGATGTAGAAGCTTGTCTGCCGTGGCGCGCTCCAGTGCGGCGACGTCGTTCGACTTCAGCGCGCCGATCTCCGCGTGCAGCGCGTCGATGACGCGGGTCAGCGCGTCACGCCTGCTCATCGGACATCCACTCGTAGCGCACCGCGAGGAGCCGGTCTGCGATGGTCGCGGGCAGGATGGGAAAGGTGCCGGTGGCGATCGCGCGCTTGATCTGCGCGACGCGCTCGCCATCCACGGGCGGGCGAGCGGACAGCTCGGCGCGGATGCCGCTCAGCCTCGCCATATCGGCAGCGGGCGCTTGCGGTGGACTGGTCGGTGCCGACGCAGGCGTTGCCGCCTGAGCGGCGAGCACGCGTGCAACGGCCCTGTCGGTCGCCACTCCCTTCGTCCTCACTGCGTCCATCATGACCGCACCCCTGTTCGCTTGCGCCTGTCGCCAGAGTAAACGGCCGTAATGAGTGCGGCTTAAGCGCTTTCTGCCGGAGGTGCTTAACGCCGCGCTCAGCGTGTCCAGCCGGGCAGCGTGACGCGCCCAGTATCGATCGCGACGGCTTGTACCGGTTGCGCCGTGCCGTCGACGCGAACGGCCACGCGGCCGCCGGGCACCGCATCGGCTTGCGCAAGGCCCTGGCGAGTGATGGAGAAGCCGTCCTGTCCGGCTTCGATCAGCACGGGATCGCCACGGCGGATCACCGGTTCGGCCTTGGCGACAATGGCCGATGCAGGCGTCCCAGCGGCGGGTGCGGTAGGCACCGGAGTCGCGCGGCGGACCGGAACGAAGATCCGCCAGTCGGGACCGCTGCAGGTCACCACCACCGCGTCCTGGACCGCAGAGCGCCACGACAGCGCGACGGTCGGGCAGGCGGCGAGGCGCAGTCGCGGGTCCACAGCCATGCGCGCGCCGCCTTCCTCGCCAATGGCATGGCCGGTGAAGCTGGCGACGGCGCGGTCGAGCGTGGGAGTGGGCTGAAAGGCGGCGGCCGCGAGCAGGGTGAGGATCATGGCTGGGCTTTCGGTTCGCCGGCAAAGGCGAGGGTGAGCGTCGCGCGCCGGCCGGGGCTGCGCGCAGTGGCGAGCTGGAGGCGTTCGGCGGGAAGGTCGGCGGCAACCAGCGCGGCGAGCACGGCGCGGGCACGATCGACGGCGAGCAGCACGCCTTCGCTTGCCTCGGCTGCGCCCGTAACCGTGATCGTCACGCGCGGATCGCGCAGCTCGGTTCGCGCCCAGCTGACGAGCGTGGCCGGGTCGGTGAGTACCGCCGAACCCGGCGCGAAACTTGCGACCGCAGCCGCAACGGGAATGGGCGCGGTCTCGATCCGGCCAAAGGCGTCGCGCAGGCCGCGCGCGAGCGCGTCGCGGTCGGTGGTCGCCTGGATCAGGACGAGGAAGCCGACCAGCAGCAAGGCAAGGTCAGCGAGCGTCATCAGCCACAGCGGCTTGCCCACGGGGGGTGGCAGCGGATCGCCAGAGTGCCCCGGGGTCACGCCGCGATCCGGGTGCCTGAGAGGCTCTTGGGCGCCTCGCGGTGGGCGAGCGCGGCCAGCGGCTCCGCCAGGCGCGCGCGCTCGAACGCTTCCGTGCGGGCGGCGGCGCGCAGGCGATGCGCGATCGGAAGAGCGACCAGATTGGCGAGCAGCGCGCCGTACAAGGTGGCGAGCAAAGCGACTGCCATCGCGCCGCCGATGGCGGCGGGGTCGGTCATGCTCGCGAACATGGCGGCCAGGCCAATCAGCGTGCCGATCATCCCCATCGCAGGCGCAGTCTCGGCGGCGGCCGCCCAGACATCGGCGGCGGCGGCGTGGCGCTCCATGCGCTTGTGGCTGCGGTGGCTGAGCAGCGCGGCGACCCCAGCCGGGGTTGCCCCGTCCACCACGGCGGCAAGGCCGGCGGCGACATCGGGATCGGTAATGACGGAGCGATCGAGTGCCATCACGCCATGGCGGTGCGCGATCCGCCCTTGTGCGGCGATTTGGTGGAGTAGCGGCTCGGCCGTGAAAGGATGGCGCGGCAGCGTCCGCAAAGCTTTGACACTCCGCACGAGGTCATGCGCAGGCGTGCGGAGGAGGGCGGCCAGCATGGTGCCGCCGCCGACGAGGGCCAGCGCAACGGGATCGAGGAAGGTGGCGACTTGCATGCGTGGCGACATAAGCAAGCACCGTGCCACCTTTGCCCTCTCCCGCATGAAGGAGAGGGACCGGCCTGCGCCAGCAAGCCAGGGTGAGGGTCTGACGTGAGTTCCGAGAAACGACCCCTGTTACTCTCCCGTCGTACCCTCACCCGCCCGCCTGCGTCTGTCCCTCTTCCGCATGCGGGAGAGGAGATGACCGGCAACTCGCCACCGGCAACCGGCAAGCTCTTGCCGCTATGAGCTGCCGCTCTGATGCCGACATCAACGACAGCCGGCAATCCAGCCCCGTGAACCCCACTTGGCACGGCCATTGCTTTTACCCCGCCGAACGCCGTTGGGGCGTGTGGAGCGAGGCCGATGGCCACAGACAGTCTGTTCGGAGTGCATGGCGCGGCGCTGCAGGTGCGGGGCGCGCGCATGGGCGTGCTCGCGTCGAACATCGCCAATGCCTCGACGCCCGGCTTCAAGGCGAAGGACATCGACTTCCGCGCCGCGTTGCAGCTGATGGAGAATGCCAAGATCGGGGGAGGCAGCGATATGTCGGCCGCGACGCTTTATCGCGTTCCGACGCAGACCTCGATGGACGGCAACACCGTCGAGCTCTCCCACGAGCAGACTGCGTTTGCCGAGAACGCGATCCAGTATCAGACCACGCTGTCGTTCCTGAACGGCCGCATCTCCACCATCTCGCGCGCGCTGAAGGGGGAATAAGCCATGGGCAGCCAGCCGCTCTCCGTGTTCCAGGTCGCGGGCCGTGCCATGTCGGCGCAGCTCGTCAGGATGAACACCACCGCGTCGAACCTCGCCAACGCCGGTGCCACCGCGACGACGGCCGAGGCCGCATACCGGACGATGAAGCCGGTGTTCCGCACCCAATTCGACGCCGCCAGCGGCCTCGCCACCGTCGATGTCGAGCGCATCGTAACCGCCGGCGAGGCACCGACCAAGCGCTACGATCCGTCCAATCCGCTCGCGGACAAGGACGGCAACATCTTCGAGGCGGCGGTCGACGAGACGCGCGAGCTGGTCGACATGATGGAGACCGCGCGCTCTTACCAGAACAATGTCGAGGTGATGCAGACCGCCAAGTCGCTCGTCATCGACACGCTGAAGCTGGGTCGCTGATCATGGCGAGTTCTTTCGACACCACGCTCGCGGGCCTCGGCATCCAGCGCGCGAACACCGGTCCGGTCGTACAGCCGAACGCGTCGGCGGCGCTGGGCCAGTCCGACTTTCTCAAGCTGATGACAGCGCAGCTGCAGAACCAGGATCCGTTCGATCCCGTCGACAACACGCAGATGGTCGCCCAGATGGCGCAGTTCTCGTCGCTCGCCGGCATCTCGGAGATGTCGACGACGCTGAAGGCGATCTCCGAAAAGTTGGGCGCGACGACCGTGTCCGACGCGACCGCCTACATCGGCCGCACAGTCCTGACACCCGGTCAGGTCGCGTACGGCCGGACCACCGGCGGCATCGCCGGCGCAATCGAACTCGAAGCCGCAGCGACCGACGTCACTGTCTCGATCGCGGACGCGAACGGCCAGGTGCTGCACAGCCGTTCGCTGAGCGCGCAGGCGGCCGGCACTGTAAGCTACGAATGGGACGGCAAGACCGCGACCGGCGATGACGCCGGCGCGGGGCCGTTCACCGTCCGCGTGTCGGCACAGGCGGCCGGCAAGTCCGTCGCCGCCACCAACCTCGTCTGGGCACCCGTGGAGTCGGTTTCGACCGCCAACGGCGCCGCCGTCCTGACCCTGCCCGGCATCGGCCGGGTCCCCGTCACCGCCGTTCGCCAGATCGGCTGAAGCACTTCCAAAGGAGCATATTCGATGTCCTTCTATACCTCGCTCTCCGGCCTTCAGGCCTCGCAGACCGATATGTCGACCATCTCGCACAACCTCGCGAACGTCGGCACCAACGGCTTCAAGAAGAGCCGCACCGAATTCGCCGACGTGATCGCGTCCTCGGTCAGCCTGTCGCCGACGCAGATGGTTGGGTCAGGTACGGTCGTGAAGGCGAACCGGCAGCAGTTCGGGCAGGGCAATCTGATCCAGAGCGCCAACACGCTCGATCTCGCCATTTCCGGCGATGGCTTCTTCGCGGTCAAGCCGGACATAGACGCGGCCAAGGTCAATTTCACGCGCAATGGTGGCTTCCAAGTCGACTCGGACCGTTATGTCGTCGACGCTCAGGGCGCGCATCTGCAGGTGTATCCGGTCGATGGCTCGGGCACGGTGGTCGCGACAGGGATCGACTCGGCGACGTCCCTTCGTCTGCCCTCGACCAGCGGCGCTGCCGAGGCGACGGGCGCGGTGACGATGTCGGTCAACCTCAACGCCAATTCGGCGGTGCCCGCGACGGCCACGTTCAGCCGCTTCGATCCCACCAGCTACAACCAGTCGACGCAGACCACGGTCTATGACGGCGAGGGCAATCCACAGACGCTGACCAACTATTTCCGGCGCGACACCGCGACCGCGGGCGGCAGTGAATGGTCGGTCTTCTCCTTTGTCGGCGACCAGCAGCTGGCGTCAGGCGGCGCGGACAAGATCCCGCTGGCGTTCGACGGCACCGGCGCGCTGGTCGGCACGCCGACCGCGACAAATTTCGATCCGTTCACCGTGGCCAGCTCGACTATCCCGCAGCAATTCTCCTTCACCTTCGGCGCGGACACGACCCAGACCGCGCAGCCATTCAATGTCGGCGCGCGCAGCCAGGACGGCAAGGCGGTGGGTCAGATCCAGGGCGTCACCATCGACGAGCGCGGGTTGGTCAGGGCGAGCTTCTCCAACGGTGACACGCAGGCGATCGGCCAGGTCGTGCTGGCGAACTTCGCCAACCCGACCGGCCTGCGTCAGCTCGGCAACAGCTATTGGTCGCCGACCGGCGTGTCGGGCGAAGCGAAGCTCGGCTCGGCCGGCGCGGGTGGCTTCGGCAACCTGATGTCGGGCACGATCGAACGCTCGAATGTCGATATTACCGAGGAGCTGGTCGGCCTGATCGCGGCGCAGCGCAATTTCCAGGCGAACGCCAAGGCGCTGGATACCGCGAGCCAGATCTCGCAGACCATCTTCAACATCCGCTCGTGATCGCAGACGCTCGGAGCCGATAGATGGACAAGCTGGTCTACACCGCCGCGAGCGGACTGCGCGCGCGGATGGCGGCGCAGACCGCGATCGCCAACAACATGGCGAACGCGTCCACCACCGGCTTTCGCGCCGATCGCGTCGTCTTCGATCGTATCGCGCTCAAGGGCGACGGCACGACGCTGGAGGCGCGCAGCCCCTCCAGCGAAGAGGTGATCGACGCCGATCGCACGGCGGGCGCGATCATGCAGACGGGGCGGCCGCTCGACGTCGCGGTGACCGGCAACGATGCATGGCTGACAGTGCAGGCACCGGACGGCAGCGAGGCCTACACGCGGCGCGGTGATCTGCAGGTGGCACCCTCGGGTGTGCTGCAGACCGGCGACGGCTTCATCGCGATGGGCCAGTCCGGGCCGATCACCCTGCCGCCGTACCAGTCGCTATGGATCGCCGGCGACGGCTCGATCTCGATCGTCCCCACGGGTGGCGGCGAGCCGCAGATCGTCGACCGGCTGAAGCTGGCGAGCGCCAAGGGTTCGGACACCGTCAAGGGGCTCGACAATTTGATCCGCGTCCGTGGCGGCGGCGCGTTGCCCGACGATCTCGACGCGACGCTCACCGCGGGCGCGCTGGAAGGATCCAACGTCAACATGACGCGGATGCTGGTCGACATGATCGAGAACCAGCGCAGCTACGAGGTGACGGCCAGCCTCATGAAATCGGCCAAGGACATGGACGAAAGCGGCGCATCGATCATGCGCCTGCCGAGCTAAAGGAAAAGACTGATGTCATCCGCAGCCATGCACGTCGCGCGCACCGGGCTCGATGCCCAGGACATGCGCATGCGCGTGATCTCGAACAACCTTGCCAACGTCAACACGACCGGGTTCAAGAAGGACCGCGCCGCGTTCGAGACGCTTGCCTATCAGCTCGTCACCGCGCCGGGCGCGGCGTCGTCCTCGGAAAGCAAATACGCCACCGGGCTGAACCTCGGCACGGGCGTGCGTATCCAAGGCACGGCGCGGATCGATACGCAGGGGTCGATGCAGACTACCGGCAATTCGCTCGACCTGGCGCTGGACGGGGACGGCTATTTCCAGGTGCAGCTGCCGGGCGGCCAGCTCGGCTACACCCGCGCCGGCAATTTCTCACGCTCGCCCGAGGGGCTGCTGGTGACCAGCGAAGGCTATCAGGTCCAGCCGGGCATCACCGTGCCGGAGGGGACGACCAACATCACGATCGGCAACGACGGCACCGTCTCCGCGACCGTGCCGGGGCAGACGGAGGCGGCCAATATCGGCCAGATCCAGGTCGCGAGCTTCGCCAACTCCGCCGGCTTGCAGGCGACCGGCGACAACTTCCTGGTCGAGACCGCCTCTTCGGGTGCCGCCAGCCTCGGCGTGGCCGGGGAGGAGGGGCGTGGGCGCATCCGGCAGGGCATGCTGGAGGCCTCGAACGTCAACGTCGTCGCGGAGCTGGTCGACATGATCGAGACCCAGCGTGCGTACGAGGTCAATTCCAAGATGATCCAGGCGACCGACGACATGCTCAAATACGTCAATCAGAACATCTGATGGCAAGTCGCGTCCCGACACCCTCATTCGCTCACTGGATCGAACTCGGCCTCGCCGCGCTCGCCGCGACGCTGGTCGCCGCTGCGTTCGTGCCCGCTTCGGCGGAGGCGAAGCGCAAGCAACCCCCGATCGAGTTCGCCGCCACCGCGCCGCTGCCGCCCGCACCCCCGCCGCGCCTGGCGACCGGATCGATCTTCGATGCGGGCGACGGTTACGCCGCGTTGCACGAGGGCACGCGCGCGCGCCGCGTCGGCGATCCCCTGACGATCGTTCTCGTCGAGCGCACCGCCGCGTCGAAATCGGCATCGTCCAAGCTCGACTCCGGCGGCGGCTTCGGCATCACGCCGCCCAGCACCGGGCCGCTCAACCTGTTCAACCCGACGGACGCGTCGATCAGCGGCAAGCGCAATTTCAACGGCGTCGGCTCGACCGATCAGGCCAATTCGCTGTCGGGCGAGGTGTCGGTGACGGTCGCGCAGGTGTTCCCCAACGGCACCATGCTGGTGCAGGGGCAGAAGCGCGTGACGCTCAATCGAGGCGACGAGTGGGT
Organism: Sphingomonas bacterium; assembly: GCF_028292945.1. Classification (GTDB taxonomy): domain Bacteria; phylum Pseudomonadota; class Alphaproteobacteria; order Sphingomonadales; family Sphingomonadaceae; genus Sphingomonas. The sequence continues at coordinate 11,596 of NZ_JAQGLJ010000022.1, forward strand.
CCGCATTCGCGGGCTGGTGCGCACGATCGACATCGACGCGCTCAACCGCGTGCCGTCGACGCGCGTCGCCGATGCGGAGATCAGCTATACCGGCAAGGGCGATGTCGCGCGCGCCAGCCGGCAGGGCTGGCTCAGCCGCTTCTTCCAGGTGATCAGCCCGTTCTAATTTCGGTGACACGGGTTGGTCTAGCAGCCCTCCCCGGCGGAAGCCGCGGCCTGGTCCGCGGCGCGGCCGACTGGACGCCGGCTTCCGCCGGGGAGGCGCTTGGGGGGACTGCTCTGGTTAGCGGCTCGGTAACCATTGCTCTTTAGGACGTGACACCATGTACCGTCTTCTCTTCGCCCTGCTCGTCAGCCTTGTGGCCACTCCCGCCTCCGCTGACCGCATCAAGGACCTCGGCGCGTTCCAGGGCATCCGCGCCAACCAGCTGACCGGCTATGGCGTCGTCGTCGGCCTGCCGGGCACGGGCGACGACAATCTGGAATATACGGTACAGAGCCTGAAGGCGGTCGCCAGCCGCTTCGGCCTGCAGCTGCCGCCGGGTGCCAACCCCGGCATGAAGAACGCCGCCGTGGTCATGATCACCGCCGAGCTGCCGCCCTTCGCGAAACCGGGCCAGCGGCTCGACATCACCGTCGCCTCGATGGGCAAGGCCAAGTCCTTGCGCGGCGGGTCGCTGATCCTGACCCCGCTCTACGGCGCGGACGGTCAGGTCTATGCGATGGCGCAGGGCAACCTCGCGGTCGGTGGTCTGGGCGCGGAAGGCGCGGACGGGTCGAAGATCGTCGTCAACATCCCCTCGTCGGGCCGTATCCCCGAGGGCGCGACCGTAGAACGCCAGGTCGCGACCGGGTTCGGCGACACGCCGACGCTGACGTTCAATCTCCAGCGCGCCGACTGGACCACCGCGCAGAATGTCGCCGGCGCGATCAACCGCGCCTATCCGGGCCTCGCGCAGGCGATCGACGCCGTTTCCGTCTCCGTCCGCGCGCTGCCCGGCGTCGAGGGCCGCGCGACCATGATGGCGCGGATCGAGAATCTCGACGTGGTTGCCGCAGAACCCTCCGCCAAGGTGATCGTCAACGCACGCACCGGCACCGTCGTCATCAACTCCGCCGTCCGCGTCGGCCCCGCTGCCGTGACGCATGGCAAGCTGACGGTGCGCATCGACGAGCAGCAGCGCGTCGTGCAGCCGGCACCGTTCTCCAATGGCGAGACCAAGGTCGAGCAGCGGTCCGGCGTGTCGATCGAGGAGGAAAAGAGGCCGATGTTCGTGCTCGCCCCCGGCCCCCGCCTCGCCGACATAGTCAAGGCGGTGAACGCGATCGGCGCGTCGCCGGCGGACCTGGTTGCGATCCTGGAGGCGCTCAAGGAAGCGGGCGCGCTCAAGGCGGAGTTGATCGTGCTATGACGCCCCTCAAGCTGACGACAGCCGGCGACACCACCCGCCTCGCGACCTCGACGAACCTGAAACAGGCCGGCGAGAAGTTCGAGGCGGTGTTCACCGGCATGATGCTGACCTCGATGCGCAAGGCGAAGCTCGCCGACCCGCTGTTCGATTCCAAGGCGCTCGACACGTTCCGCGACATGCAGGACACGAAGGTGGCCGAGGCGATGGCCAAGGCGCAGCCGATGGGGATCGGCAAGGCGATGACCGAGTTCCTCGCCAAGGCGCAAGACCTTGAGGAAGGCCCGCCGGTATGAGCGACATGCTCTCGATTGGCGCTACCGGCGTGCGCGCGTATCAGACCGCGTTGACGACGGTGGGCGACAACATCGCCAACACCGGCGTCGCGGGCTACACCCGCCGCACGACGACACTGGCGCAGGTCACGTCGGTCGGCGGCATCGCCGGGCGCGGCATCACCGGCAGCGGCGTCACCGTAACCGGTATCAGCCGCGAGGCCGAAGCGTGGCGCGCCAGTGCCGTGCGCAGCGCCGGCGCGGATCTCGCACGGACGCAGGCAGGCAGCGTGTGGCTGGACGCGATCCAGGGTTCGCTCACCGGCAACCACCTGTCGGATCGCCTGACCGCCTTCTTCACCTCGGCACGCGCGCTTGCCGCCGACCCGACCAGCGTGCCGCAACGCGCGGTGTTGCTGGAGAGTGCGGCTGCGCTGGCAAGCTCGTTCGCCGCCACCGGTCGCGCGCTCGACCGCTCGATGGCCGAACTCGACTCGACCGCCAAACAAGCCACCGATCAGCTCAACGCGTTGGGCCAATCGCTCGCCAAGGTGAACGACGGCCTTGCACGTGCCGGGCCGGGCGGGGTCACTGCGGCGCAGCTCGCCGACCAGCGCGACCAGATCCTGGAACAGATGAGCGCGCTGGCCGACATCGGCGTCGCGACCGACCATGTCGGCCGCGCAACGGTGACGCTGGGGGCGAGTGGTCCCACTTTCGTGATCGGCACACAGGCCGGGCACGTCAGCTTCGACCGGCAGGGCGGCGCGACCGCGCTGGTGATGCAGCAGGGTGGCAGTTTTCAGACCTTCACGCCCGTTGGTGGCGCGCTGGCAGGCATCGCCGAGGGCGCGACGCGTATCGCCGACACGAGCGCATCGCTGGACGCGCTCGCGACCGACTTCGTGACCGAGGTGAACGCCGTACAGGCCGCCGGCCGCGATCTGGACGGCCAGCCCGGTGCTGCGCTGTTCGACGTCGGCGACACGCCGACGGACCTCCGCGTTATCCTCACCGATCCCCGCGGGATCGCCGCCGCCGCTGTCGGCGGGGGGACACGCGACGCTGCCAACCTCGCCGTGCTCGATAGCGCACGCGGCTCGCGCGGCTGGGAGGGTGCACTGACCGGCCTCGTCACCGGCAATGCCGCGGCGCTGGAGAGTCGCGCGCTGGTGACGCAAGCACAGTCCGCGATCCGCGACGGCGCGATTGCCGCGCAAGCGGCGGTGTCAGGCGTCGACCTCGATCAGGAGGCGGTCGACCTGATGCGCTTCCAGCAGGCCTATCAGGCGTCTAGCCGCGTCATTCAGGTCGCGCGCGATGTCATGCAGACGATACTGGATATCCGCTGATGCAGGTCTCGACCAGGCTCTTCTACGATCGTTCGGCGACCGCAATGGCGACGCTGACCGGACGCGCCGATGCGTTGCAGACGCAGATCGCGACGGGCAAGCGGTTGGCCGCACCCTCCGACGACTCGGTCGCCTATACGCGGCTGAGCGGACTCGCGCGCGCTGAGGCGGATGCAGAGGTGTCGATGAAGAACCTCGATGTCGCCGCCGGCGTGCTGGCGCAGGCTGATTCGACGCTGAGCGCGATCACGGCGCAGCTGACACGCGCCAACGAACTCGCGATCAGTGCACGCAGCGGCACGGGCGATGCGACGGCGCGACAGGCGATCGCCGACGAACTCGATCAGATCGTCGCGCAACTCGTCAGCCTGGGCAACACCACCGATACCCGCGGGCAGCCGCTGTTCGGCGGTGCTGATGGAGCGGCGGCGTTGACGGTCGGCCCAGACGGCTATGTCTTTGCCAGCACGCTGCCAAGCGCGATCCCGACCGGTGATGGTCAGGCGATCCAGCCGGGCGATACGGCTGCGCGCATCTTCGCTCAGGCTGGCGGCAACACGCTGGCCACCCTTGCCGATCTATCCGCCGCCTTGCGATCGAACACCGCCGTCGATGCGACCGCGGCCGCGACGGTGGACAAGCTCGGTCTCGCCGCCACGCAGGTGGTGGGCGTCCAGGCGTCGCTGGGCGCGCGCGCGGCGCGGGTCGAGCTAGAGCAGGCGCAGTTGCGGCAGACCGGGATCGACCGCGAGGCGCTGCGCTCCGGGCTCGAGGACACCGACATCACCGTCGCGATCACCGAGTTGCAGAAGACGATGACGATCCTGTCGGCGACGCAGGCGAGCTTTTCCAAGCTGCAGGCGCTCAGTCTGTTCGACTATCTGCGTTGAGCTGACGCGGCTGGTTAACCGCCCGCTTACCATTCGCGGGTAACCCTCGACCCGAACGGTAAAGCGCCACGCTGCCGCCGGAGTTGCCTAATGTTTCCAGCCATCGGTTTCGTCGTCCTGATCGCGATGGTGTTCGGCGGCTTCGCGATCACCGGCGGTGCGCTCGGCCCCGTGCTGCACGCACTGCCGCACGAAATGCTGATCATCGGCGGTGCGGCGATCGGCGCGCTGATCATCGGCAACTCCACCGCCGAGCTGAAGGCGATGGGCGGCGGCCTGGCCAAGGTCTTCAAGGGACCGAAATACAAGAAGCAGGACTTCCTCGACGTCATCTTCCTGGTGTCGAAACTGATGAAGATGCTGCGCACCGAAGGTCCGATCGCGCTGGAGCCGCATGTCGAGGATCCGCAATCCTCCGCGCTGTTCGCCGAATATCCGCGGCTGCTGAAGGATCACACGCTGGTCAACCTGATCGCCGACACGCTGCGGCTGGTCGTCGTCTCGAGCGGAACGCTGGACGTGCATGCGGTCGAGGAGGTGATGGACAACGCGATCAAGACGCATCACCACGAGGTCGAGGGTCCGCACACTACCTTGCAATCGCTCGCCGATGCGCTGCCCGCATTGGGCATCGTCGCGGCGGTGCTGGGCGTGGTGAAGACGATGGGCTCGATCGACAAGCCGCCCAGCGTGCTGGGTGGGATGATCGGGTCGGCGCTGGTGGGTACGTTCCTGGGCGTGCTGCTGGCGTACGGCATGGTCGGGCCGCTCGCGTCCCGCCTGAAGCAGGTGATCGACGCGGACGGTGCGATCTATCATGTCGTCAAGCAGATCATCATCGCCTCGCTGCACGGTCACCCCCAGCCCCTGGTGATCGAGGCCGCGCGCTCGGGCATCAAGCACGCCAATCAGCCAGCCTTCGCCGAAGTGTTCGACGGGTTGCGGGGCAGGTAATGGCGGCGAGAGCACCGCACGGCACGAACCAGCCGCCCAAGATCGTCATCGTCAAGAAGATCATCGAAGGCGGTCACGGCGCTCACCACGGTGGCGCGTGGAAGGTCGCGTATGCGGACTTCGTCACTGCGATGATGGCGTTCTTCCTCCTGCTATGGCTGCTTGGAGCCACCACCGAAAAGCAGCGCAAGGGCATCGCGGATTATTTCGCGCCGACGATCATCGACACCCGCGCGCTCGGCATGGGCGGCAGCGGTCTGTTCGGTGGCGAGTCCGTGCTCTCGGATCAGAAGATCGGCGAAAAGGCGGGTCGCTCCAGCGAGCAGGGTCTGGCGACACCCGTCACCGGCGCGGGCGGCAACAAGCCGGGCACGGGCGACAAGGGCTCGCTGCGCAATGAGGACCGCAAGAATTTCGAGCGCATGCGCGGCGACGTGCAAAAGGCGATGCAGGCGTCGACCGAGCTGCGCAAACTGGCACCGCAGGTAAAATTCGTGATGACCACCGAGGGCATGCGCATCGATCTGGTGGACAATGCCGACTATTCGATGTTCGCGCTCGGAACCACTGCACTCGCGCCCGAAGCATCGGCGCTGATCGGCAGGATCGCGACCGCCATCACCGGCACGGGCAACACGATCATGATCCGCGGCCACACCGACGCGGTGCCATGGGGCGATCCGCGCGCGATGAACAACTGGATGCTGTCATCGGGCCGCGCGGAGGCGACACGCCGCCGCCTGGCACTCGGCGGAATCGCCGAGCCGCGGTTCGCGCGGATTGAGGGGGTCGCCGATCGCGAGCCGATGGTGAAGGACGCACCCACTGACCCGCGCAACCGGCGGGTGGCGATCACCCTGCTGTATCGCCGGGGCGGGTTCGGGAGCTAACCCTCTCTCCCGCGAGCGGGAGAGGGACAGACCGCGCAGCGGTCAGGGTGAGGGAACTACGCGGGTTTGAGGTGAGGGCGTCCGGACCCGCGTCACGCCCTCACTGTGCCGCCTGGTGCGGCTGTTCCTCTCCCGCAAACGCGGGAGAGGGGCTGGGGGTGCCTACTCCGCCCCCGCTTCCGGCTGCGCCTTCCTGCGGCCGCGTCCACTCGCGGGCTTCTCCGCCGCAGCCGGAGCGGCTTCCGGCTTGCGCTGACCCGGCTTGCGGCCGAGGCCGATCTGCTTGGCCATCGCGCGCCTGCTCTCCGAATAGTTCTCGGCCACCATCGGGTAATCGCTCTTCAGATTGTAGCGCTCGCGATACTGCTCGGGGGTCAGGCCGTTGGTTTTTAGGTGGCGGCGCAAGGTCTTGTACGACTTGCCATCGATCATCGAGATGATGTGGTCCTTGGACGACAGGCTCTTGCGCGCGGTGACCTTGCCGACATAGTCCTGCGTCGGTTCGGGCGAGGCAGCGGCGGAATTGCTCCCCATCAGCTGCTGCACGGTGTCGTGCATCTTGCCCATGAAGGCGGGCACGTCCTCGGCATTGCTGCGGGTGTTGGGGTTGCCGAGCCAGGCGATGGTCAGCTCGACCGCTAGTTCGACGGCGTTCAGGTCGGTGGTATCGTCGGCCATGTGTTTGCGCTCCTTCAGTTCGGAGCGCCGTAACATTTGGACGCGCCGCGTCAATACTTGCGGCGTTTGAGCTGTACCAATGCAGTATCGAGTGCCTGAAGAAAGCGCGAACGATCCACCTTGGCGAACGCCGCGGGCCCACCGAGCTGATCCCCGCCTGCGCGCAGATCGACCATGATGGCGCGGGTCGCCACCGCTGTGCCGATCGACGCTGGTGTGAACGGTTTGCCGGTAGGCGACAGCACGGTCGCATCTGCCTTGAGGCAGCGGTCCGCGAGCAGGATGTCGCTGGTGACCACGACCGTGCCCGCGTCGGCGCGCTCGGCGATCCAGTCGTCCGCTGCATCGAACCCGTCCGACACCACCACGCGCTCGACCAGCGGATGCTGTGGCACACGGAATGGTGAGTTGCTGACGATCGTCACCGCGACCTCGTGCCGCCAGGCAACCTTGTAGATCTCGTCCTTGACCGGGCACGCGTCGGCGTCGACGAGAATGCGCATCAGGTCTTGGCGCGGTACGGCTTTGCCTGGTGGCGCGCGGGCGGACGATTTGGGCCGCCGCCCTGATTGCCGCCTTGGCCACCACGCGGCGCACCGCCGCCACCCGCGCGCGGCGGCTCACCGTGAGCCTGCTCTATGCGAACGCCGCTTTCGTCCTCGCCGTCTGCGTTGGCGGTGCGCTGGACGGCGGCCATGAACTTCGCCCCGATCCCGCGGGGGATCTGAAACCAGGTCTCGCCGGGACCGACGCGGATCGCGCCGATCTCGCCGCGGGTGATGTGCCCACGCCGGCAGATCAGCGGCAGGATCCAGCGCGGGTCGGCATTCTGGCGGCGTCCGACGTCCATCCGGAACCACAGCACATCATCAAAGCCGGGGCGGTGACCGTCCTGCGCAGCGCGCTGCGCCTGCGGCGTCGCCTCGATCATCTCTTCGACCGCCGGCATGCGCGCACGGTGGACGCGAACCAACGCAGCGGCGATCTCGTGCGGCGATCGCTCCGCCATCAGCCGCTCCGCCAACGCCTGATCCTCCTCGTCGATCTCGACCGGGGCGAGCAATGCCGCAAGCAACCGCTCGCGATCCGCAAGCCGGATCGTTTCGGGCGTCGGCACGTCGATCCACTCCGCGGCGATACGCGCGCCGCGCAGCATCATCTCGACGCGGCGGCGGCGTGGATAGGGGACGATCAACACCGCGGTGCCCTTGTTGCCTGCGCGTCCCGTTCGGCCGGAGCGATGCTGCAATGCTTCCGCATCGCGCGGCAACTCGACATGGACGACCAGGCTCAGCGTCGGCAGATCGATCCCGCGCGCGGCGACATCGGTCGCGACGCACACGCGCGCGCGCCCATCGCGCAAGGCATGCATCGCCGCGTTGCGCTCGTTCTGCGAATGCTCGCCCGACAGCGCCACTGCCGCAAAGCCGCGTTCGACCAGGCTGGCGTGCAGGTGGCGGACATTGTCGCGCGTCGCGCAGAACAGCATCGCCGTTTCCGCCTCGTGCAGCCGCAGCAGATTGATCACCGCATGCTCGATATCGGCGGGCGAGACGGCGACCGCCTGGTACGCGATGTCGCCATGGCCGCGATCCTCGCCGACCGTGGAAATCCGCTGAGCATCGCGCTGGTAGCGCCGCGCCAGCGTCACGATCGGCTTGGCCAGGGTGGCGGAGAACATCAGCGTGCGGCGCATCGCCGGGGTGGTGTCGAGGATCGCTTCCAGATCGTCGCGGAAGCCCATGTCGAGCATCTCGTCCGCCTCGTCGAGCACGACCGCGCGCAGCGACGACAGGTCCAGGCTGCCGCGTTCCAGATGGTCGCGCAACCGGCCCGGCGTACCGACGACGATATGCGCGCCATGGCTCAGCGAGCGGCGCTCCTTGCTCGCGTCCATGCCGCCGACGCAGGTGGAGATGCGGCCCCCTGCGGCGGCATAGAGCCAGCCCAGCTCGCGGCTGACCTGCAACGCCAGCTCGCGCGTGGGCGCGATCGCCAACGCGAGCGGTGCGCCCGGCGTCGGCAACTGGCCGTCCACGAGCAGCTCGCCCGCCATCGCCAGCCCGAACGCGACGGTCTTGCCCGACCCGGTCTGCGCGGAGACGAGCAGGTCGCGCCCGATCACCTCCGGCTGCAGCACGGCGGCCTGCACGGGCGTGGGGGTTTCATAGCCGCGCGCGCGGAGCGCCTCGGCGAGGGGTTGCGGAAGATCGGGAAAGGACATGAAGCCCGGTGAGATGGGGCCTGAAGGCGCGTTTCTCAACCCTGTTCGGCATATACCTTGACGAGATCGTACAGGAAATCGCGCCCGACATAGACCGAGCGGACGCCGCGCCGCTCGTTCAGCCCGTGCGTGCCATTGCCGTCCGGATCGCTCCAGCTGCCCGGCACGCCATAGGTCGGGATGCCGATCGGCGCGATGAAGGTCGCGTCGGTGGCGCCGGTCGACATGGTCGGGATCAGCGGCACGCCGGGGAAGTATTTCGCCACCAGCGCGCGCGCCGGCTCCATCACCTTGGGATCGAGCGGCGGCGTGGTGGCGATCGGGCGCAGTCGGCCGACCAGCTTCACCTCAACCTCCGGATCGCCGATGGCCCCGATCAGCGCGGCACGCGTCGTGTCCGCGTCCTCGCCCGGCGCGATGCGGCAATTGACGGTGGCGACCGCGCGCTGCGGCAGCGCGTTGGCGGCGTGACCCGCCTCCAGCATCGTCGCGGCGCAGGTGGTGCGCAGCATCGAGTTCAGCCCACGATCGCGCGCCACCACCGCCTCCGCTGCACGGTCGGCGAGGTCGCGCGACAGCGCCTGCATCGCGGTGCCCAATGGCCCGCCGCGCGCCGCCCCTGCCTGCGCAAAATAGGCGCGGGTCGTGGCATTGAAGCGAACCGGAAACTTGAGTGCACGGACCTTCACCAGCGCGTCACTGAGCTGATAGATCGCGTTGTCGTCGATCGGAATAGAACTGTGTCCGCCCGGATTGGTGACGGTGAGCTCGAAGTTGCGGTTGGACTTCTCGCCGACCTGCATCGTCTGGACGACGACGCGGCCCTGCGCGTCGGTCTGCCCACCTCCGCCCTCGTTCAACGCGAACTCGGCGCGGATCAGCTCCGGCTGCTTTTGGGCCAGATACTGCGCGCCGTTGAAGCGCGCGCCCGACTCCTCGCCGCAGGTCAGCGCCATCTTGACGGTGCGCTTGGGGGCGTAGCCCGCCTGCTTGAAGCGCGCGAGCGTGTCGACCCAGGTCGCCACCAGCGCCTTCATGTCGGACGTGCCGCGACCATAGAAATAGCCGCCCTCCTCGATGAACTTGTACGGATCGCGCTGCCAGTCCGCCGGCCGCGCGTTGACCACGTCCAGATGCCCGAGCAGCAGGATCGGCTTGGCCGTGCGCGACGACCCCGGCAGCGTCGCCACCAGCCCCCCGTCCAGCGGAAATTCGGGCAGCGTGAACAGCGTCAGCTGCGCGTCGGTGAACCCGGCGCGCTTGAGGTGCGCGGCCATCTTCTGCGCCGCCAGCGTGCAGCTGCCGGTGCTGACCGACGTGTCGGTCTCGACCAGCTCCCGGTACAGCGCGCGAAAGGCGAGCTGGTCGGGGCGGGGGGCGGCTTGCGGCTGTTGCGCGACAGCAACCGTCGCGAGAGCAGCCAGGGCAACGGCAAACCACTTCATGCGAAGCCTTCCGAATGGAGGATGCTTGAACGCTATGGGTGCAACGGTACGGCGTCAAACCGCATCCGTTGATCCAATGAGTAGCGGCTAGAGCGGTCTGAACGGCTGTTTGTGGGTCAAGGGGCACCCTGGTGCGGGTCAGTGTTCCAGGATCTCGCGAATGCGGTCGGCGAGGACCTCCATCTGGAATGGCTTGGTCAGCACGTGCATCCCGTTCGTCAGCCGCGTGCGGCCGATCACGGCGTTTTCCGCATACCCGGTGATGAACAGCACCTTGAGGTCCGGACGGTTCTGGCGCGCCGCATCGGCAACCTGCCTGCCGTTCATGCCGCCGGGCAAGCCGACATCGGTGATGAGAAGGTCGATCCTGGCGTTCGACTCCAGCACGCGCAGACCCGCCGGCCCGTCGGTCGCCTCGATCACGGCATAGCCTGACTCCGCCAGAACCTCCGCTACCAGCATCCGGATGGTCGGCTCGTCGTCGATGACCAGCACGACCTCGCCCTCGCCGCTCGGACTTGGCGTAGGGCGAGGTTCGACCTCGTCGTCGGCCGGTGCGTCCTCATCGTGGCGGGGCAGGTAAAGGCACATGGTCGTGCCTTGCCCGACTTCCGAATAGATGCGGATCTGTCCGCCCGACTGGCGCGCAAATCCATATATCATCGAAAGGCCTAGCCCCGTTCCCTCGCCTAGCGGTTTGGTGGTGAAGAAGGGATCGAAGGCCTTGGCGATGACGTCGGCCGTCATGCCGCTGCCGGTATCGGTGACGCAGATCGAGACATACTGGCCGATCGGCAGATCCTGCTGCCGTGCCGCTCGCTCGTCGAGCCAGCGGTTGGCGGTCTCGATCGTCAGCATCCCCCCGTCCGGCATGGCGTCGCGGGCGTTGATGCACAGGTTCAGGATCGCATTTTCGAGCTGATTGGGATCTATCAGGGTCGGCCAGACCCCGCTTGTTCCGACCACGTCGACCTTGACGGCCGGTCCCACGGTGCGCCGGACCAACTCCTCCAGTCCGCTCAGCAGCCGGTTGACGTTGGTGGGCTTGGGATCGAGCGTCTGGCGGCGGGAAAACGCAAGCAAGCGGTGGGTAAGCGCTGAAGCGCGTCGGACGGCGCCCTGGGCCGCGGTGAAGTAGCGGTCGCAATCGTGCGTTCGACCCTGCGCCATGCGAACCTGCATCATCTCCAGACTGCCGCTGATGCCGGTCAGGAGGTTGTTGAAGTCGTGCGCGAGCCCGCCGGTCAGTTGCCCAACCGCTTCCATCTTCTGCGACTGGCGCAACTGCTCCTCTATCGCGCGTTTTTCGGTGAGATCGCGCGTCACCTTGGCAAAGCCGATCAGGTCTCCCGCGTCGTTGCGGATCGGGTCGATGATGACGGAAGCCCAGAATCGTGAGCCGTCCTTGCGCACTCGCCAGCCTTCGGCCTCGAACCGGCCTTCGTCAGTCGCGGTCCGTAATGCGCTGTGCGGAGTCCCGGCGGCGCGGTCCTCCTCGGTGTAGAAGCGGGAGAAGTGCTCGCCCATGATCTCGTCGGCGGCATAACCCTTGAAGCGCTCGGCACCGGCGTTCCAGCTGCTGACCCGACCGTCGGGATCAAGCATGTAGATTGCATAGTCGGTAACGCTCTGGACCAGCAACCGGAAGCGCTCTTCGCTTGCACGCAACTCCTCCTCGGCGGCACGCCGCTCCGTCAGGTCGCGCGTTACTTTGGCATACCCTACAAGCATCCCGCTGGCATCGCGGATGGGGTCGATCACGACGTTGGCCCAGAAGCGGGTGCCGTCCTTGCGCACGCGCCAGCCCTCGGCTTCGAAGCGGCCTTCCCGCTCGGCGGTCTCCAATGCGATGCGGGGGATCTCGCGTTGGCGTTCTTCGGGTGTGTAGAAGCGAGAGAAATGCTCGCCGATGATTTCGTCGGCCTCATAGCCTTTGAACCGGCGCGCGCCGGGGTTCCAGCTCGATACCCGACCCTGCCGGTCGAGCATGTAGATGGCGTAGTCGGTGACGCTCTGAACGAGCAGCTCGAAGCGACCGGCGACGTCGGCAGGAAGATTGTGGTCGGCCATTCTTGCTCCGGAACGAAAGCGTACGCGTCAGGGGAGCTGACCCGACTGTGACAACCTAGGTTGTCGGTCAACCTCCGTTGGTAGACGGCAGCTGGGTTCCGCAGGTGCTCCGACCGCAGACAAGCGGATGTGCGGAATGGTGGTCCTGCATGAGCGGCTGGGCGTCTGCTTCCGGGTAGAGGCTGTCATTCGGCCTCGGCCCTGGCAGCTCCCGTCGTCCAGACTCCGGCTGCGCTGCTGACGCATCAATGGAGGCTGGCAGCGGCTGGACGTGGCCGGATCAGCCGGTGGCGGAGACCGCCGTTCTCGATCTCGGCGCGCCCCGGCGGACCCGTGAGATCCGCGAACCGTGCTGGCATCGCGTCCGCGCTGCTCGGTTTCCTGCAGATGGCCTGCGCCGCGATTTGAACGGTGCTCATCGGCAATCTGCCTGTGGACGCGGCGACAGCGTTCACCTGGGTCGTGATCGGGGGCGGTTTGGCGGCGACATCCTTGCATCCGGTGATACGGGCCGCCGGGCTGCAATCAGTGGATGTCACGCTCGACGAAGTCCGGGATGCAGCCGGTCAGACTGAAATGCCGGACCGGTCCGACACGAGCGAAGCGCAATTGCGAAGTCTGTTCGCTACGCTGTGATAGCCGCTTGCGGGCGCGGTTCTGAACGACGCGGATAACGCCGCGATGGCATCGCCGCCCTGCCCGTAGATTGGAACGGCGACACAGGAAAGGCCATCGACGATCTCGCCCCGGTCGAAAGCGCAACCTGCCGATCGGACGCGCTTGAGTTCCTCGCGGAGCATATCGGGATCGACGATCGTACGCTCGGTCAGCGCGACGAACGGCCCCCCGCCAAGATAATCGTCCCGCTGCCGGTCCGGGAGGTGGGCGAGCAGCACCTTGCCAAGCCCCGAACAATAGGCCTCGAGCTGCTTCAGTTCCCGCGTGAACAGCGACTGTGCGCCCCATTGTTCCTTGACCAGGTAGGTCACCATGTCGTCCTCCAGCACGGCGAGATGGACGGTGGCACGAAGCTCGCGCGCCAGCCGGCGCAGCGGCGCGCGACCTGCATTCGCCATCAACATTCGCATGTCGCGATCCCGAGCGCAGGCAAAAATGTGACCGGCGACATAGTGGCCGCGATCGGCTGGGGCGATGAAGCCCTGCCGCCTCAAGCCGGCGGCCAGACGGCGGGTCGTCGACTGAGCAAGGCCAAGCTGATCGGCGAGCGTGCTCAATCGCGTGCGTCCGCCGTCGCTCACGATGAGCGCGAGCAACGCCAAGCCTTTGTCCAGCGTCGCACTTCGACTGTTGCTGTCGTGAATAGCCATCCGCTCATCATGTGAGCGCAACGCCGCGACGTAAATTGCCGAGTTCCATCAAACGGGCGTAACCAACAGCGATCAGGCCGTAGCGAATGCCACCGCTTCGAAGGGAGAGAGATGAGCACGCACGACCTTATCGCAGAACGTCTGCGCATGGCCTATTCGGCAGGTGCCATCCCGCCGTTGCGCGACGGGCTCGATCCGGCCGACGGCGCCAGCGCATACGCGGTGCAGGCGCTCAACACCCGCTTTTGGCAGGCGCAGGGTCGGCGCATCGTCGGACGCAAGGTCGGCCTGACCGCGAAGGCGGTGCAGGTGCAGCTGGGCGTAAATCAGCCCGACTTCGGCGTATTGTTCGACGACATGCGGATCGTAGACGGCGGCGTGCTGGCCGCCGACCGGGTGCTTCAGCCCAAGGCGGAGGCGGAGGTCGCGCTGGTCCTCGCGGCGGCCCTTCCCTCGGCGCAGACCAGTGCCGCGGACGTCACCGCCGCCACCGCGCACGCGGTCGCCGCGATCGAGATCGTCGACAGCCGCATCGCCGACTGGAGGATCAGCTTTGCCGATACCGTGGCCGACAACGGTTCTTCCGCTTTCTTCGTGCTGGGCCGCGACGAACGACCGCTCGACGGCCTCGATCTCTACACCTGCGGAATGGCGCTCGAAGTCAACGGCGAGCTGGCTTCGCTGGGCGCGGGTGCGGCGTGCCTGGGCCATCCGCTGGAGGCTGCGGCCTGGCTGGCGCGGACGCTGGCCGCAAGCGGGGATCCCTTGCGAGCGGGCGACATCATCCTGACCGGGGCGCTGGGGCCTATGGTCGCCATCTCGCCCGGAGACCGGATCGAGGCGAAGATCGGCGGATTGGGCGCGGTGTCGTTCCACTATGGGGAGCCAGGCGATGGCCAATAAGGTTAAGGCGGCGATCATCGGATCGGGTAACATCGGCACCGACCTGATGATCAAGATCATCCGCCGGTCGGACGTGCTGGAGATGGCGGCGCTGGTCGGCATCGATCCGGCGTCGGACGGGCTGGAGCGGGCCCGGCAGCTGGGAGTCGCGACCACGCACGACGGGATCGACGGGCTCCAGGCGCTCGAAGCCTGGCCATCAATCGGGGTGGTGTTCGACGCCACTTCGGCCGGCGCGCACCAGCGTCACAGCGACGTGGTGACCGCCGCGGGCAAGGTGATGATCGATCTGACCCCAGCGGCGATTGGCCCCTATGTCATCCCGGTCGTCAACGGCGATGCGCACCTGACCGAACCGAACGTCAACATGGTCACCTGCGGCGGGCAGGCGACCATTCCGATCGTGGCGGCGGTGTCGTCGGTGGCGACGGTGCATTATGCTGAGATCGTCGCCTCTATCGCGTCGAAGTCGGCCGGGCCCGGCACTCGCGCCAATATCGACGAGTTCACCGAAACGACCAGCCGCGGGCTGGAAGAGGTCGGCGGCGCGGCGAAGGGCAAGGCGATCATCATCCTAAACCCCGCGGAACCGCCGATGCTAATGCGCGACACGGTCTTCACGCTGTCGTCGGGCGCCGATGAGGCCACTATCGCGGCGGCAGTCGAGGCGATGGTGGCGAAGGTCCACGCCTACGTCCCCGGTTATCGGTTGAAACAGGCGGTCCAGTTCGAACGCTTCGGCTCGAACGATCCGATCGAGATCCCCGGCTACGGCCGCTTCGAGGGTATCAAGACCACCGTGTTCCTGGAGGTCGAGGGCGCGGCGCATTACCTGCCCGCTTATGCGGGCAATCTGGACATAATGACCTCGGCGGCGCTGCGCACCGCCGAAAAGATCGCCGTGAACCGCCTGATGGACGCCGCTTGATGCCTTTCGACCCGACGACCACGAAGCTCTATATCCAGGACGTGACGCTGCGCGACGGCATGCATGCCGTCCGCCATCGCTACAGCATCGATCACGTGCGCCAGATCGCAAGGGCACTCGACGAGGCCGGTGTCGATGCAATCGAGGTGGCGCATGGCGACGGCCTGAGCGGTTCCAGCTTCAACTACGGCTTCGGCGCGCATACCGATTGGGAATGGATCGAGGCCGTCGCCGATGTCGTTCGCCATTCGGTCCTGACGACCTTGCTCCTCCCCGGCATCGGCACGGTTCACGACCTGAAGCGAGCCCATGACCTGGGCGTGCGGTCGGTCCGCATCGCGACGCATTGCACCGAGGCCGACGTCGCTAAGCAGCATATCGGCGCGGCGCGGGATCTGGGCATGGACACTGTCGGCTTCCTGATGATGAGCCATATGATCGAACCCGATGCCTTGGCACAGCAGGCTAGGCTGATGGAAAGCTATGGCGCGACCTGCGTTTACGTGACTGACAGCGGCGGCGCACTCGACATGGACGGCTATCGGGCGCGGTGCGAGGCCTATGATCGGGTGTTGAAGCCGGAAACGCAGCGCGGCATCCACGCGCATCACAATCTGTCGTTGGGCGTCGCCAATTCGATTGTTGGGGTCCAGGCGGGCGCCATCCGCGTGGACGCCAGTCTGGCAGGCATGGGCGCGGGCGCGGGCAACGCGCCGCTCGAAGTGTTCATTGCCGCGGCGACGCGCAAGGGCTGGCAGCATGGCTGCGACCTGAACAAGCTGATGGATGCCGCCGAGGACCTTGTCCGCCCGCTTCAGGATCGTCCGGTCCGGGTGGACCGCGAAACGCTTAGCCTGGGCTATGCCGGTGTCTATTCGTCGTTCCTGCGCCACGCCGAGAAGGCCGCGCTCGACTATGGCGTCGACACCCGCGAAGTGCTGGTCGAGCTCGGCCGCCGCCGGATGGTCGGCGGACAGGAAGACATGATCGTCGATGTGGCGCTCGACATCGTCGCCCAACGCTCGGTCTCAGGCCGCGAGAGGCTGGCAGCGGAACAATAGGATAGTTCTAGATGATCGCCGCGGACAAATACGACGTCGTCATTGTCGGCGCAGGGCATGCCGGCGCGCAAGCGGCAATCGCGCTTCGGCAAAGAGGCTTTCGCGGCAGCGTAGCGCTGGTCAGCGAGGAAGCGGATCCGCCATATGAACGACCGCCGCTGTCTAAAGAGTATCTGTCGGGCGCGAAGGCGTTCGATCGCATCCTGATCCGGCCGAACGCATTCTGGGCCGAACGCGAAATCAGCCTAATGTTGGGACGCCGGGCGATCTCGGTAGAAGCAGCGGATCACAGTCTGCAGCTGTCCGATGGCACCACGCTAGGCTACGGGGCCCTGATCTGGGCGGCCGGTGGGTCGCCGCGCCGGTTGACCTGCCCGGGTCATGATCTTCGCGGCGTGCACAGCGTCAGAACACGCGCCGACGTCGACCGGATGATCCACGAACTCGACCGCGTCTCCCGCGTGGTCGTCGTCGGCGGAGGCTACATCGGGCTGGAGGCAGCCGCTGTTTTGACCACGCTGGGGAAATCCGTGACGGTGGTCGAGACCCAGGAGCGGGTTCTTTCCCGCGTCGCCGGCGAGGTCTTGTCGCGGTTCTACGAGCAGGAGCATCGGGCACAGGGCGTCGATGTACGCCTCGGCGAGACAGTCACGTGCATCGAGGAAATGGCGGGTGCTGCATGCGGCGTCAGGCTCGGCGACGGATCAGTGCTGCCTTGCGAAATGGTAATCGTGGGGATCGGCATCGTGCCGGCCGTGCAGCCGTTGCTCGCGGCAGGCATAGGAGGCGAGAACGGCGTTACCGTCGATCCGCTGTGCCGAACGACGTCGCCGGACATTTATGCAATCGGCGATTGCGCCGCCCATGCGAACGCCTTTGCCGACGGCGCGGTCATCCGGCTCGAGTCGGTTCAGAACGCCAACGACCAGGCAATGGTCGTCGCAAAGGCGTTGACCGGCCTTGAGGAAGCATATGTGGCACTGCCGTGGTTCTGGTCGTACCAATATGACCTGCAACTGCAGACCGTCGGCTTGTCGATGGGCCACGACCGCGCGGTTCTGCGGGGCGACCCGGGACAGCGAAGTTTCTCCATCATATACCTCAGGGACGACCGGGTCATCGCACTGGATTGCGTCAACGCCGTCAGGGATTATGTGCAGGGCCGCGCACTGGTCCGCGCCGGCACCCGCGTCAGGGCCGCGAGCCTCGCCGACGACACGATCCCCCTCAAGGATCTGCTTGTAAGGTCGTCTTAGCCGCCTGCGAAACTCACGGCGTTCCAAAAGCCAACGTATCTCATCGGCGGACTACCGGCACCCAATCGGAATATATCATATTCGCGCCGGTCATCGCTGGCTGCGATAGCGCAGGACCTCAGCGCTGCAGCAGACACCCGCCGTCGACGACGAGTTCCGACCCGGTGACATAGCGCGCCGAATCCGACGCCAGGTAGAGAATCGCCTCCGCAACGTCGTCGGCCGAACCGAAACGTCGCAACGGAATGTCCGGCAGCACGACGTCGCTCATCGACTCATCGGGGTGGCGGCCTCGGGCGCGTCGCGACATCGGCGTATCGATTGGGCCTGGCACGATCGCGCAGACGCGGATGTCGTGCGGCGCCCATTCCAGTGCTGCGGTCCGTGTCAGACCGCGAATGGCCCATTTCGTCGCTGCGTAAGCGCCACGGTTCGGGTGGCCGATCATGCCCGAGACCGACGACAAGTTGATAATGGCTCCGCCCCGCTCCGCGGCGATCATCGCGGCCGCACAGGCGCGCATGCCCAGCCAGGTGCCGATCAGGTTAACGTCGATATGCCGCCGGAACTGGTCTTCGACGAGATCGAGAAGCGACGCGTCGGACAGATAGGCCGCGTTGTTCACCAGCACATCGATGCCGCCCCATCGCTCGGCCATGTTATCCACCATGGTCGACCAGCCCGTGGGATCGCCAATATCCTGGCGCTGAACGACGATGTCGCCTGGAATGTCGCGCAGCGCCTGTGCTCCATCCGGGTTCAGGTCGGTCGCCAAGATCCGCGCGCCCTCCTGCGCCAGGAGCCGCACCGTCGCTAGGCCAATGCCCCCGGCCGCGCCCGTCACCAAGACGCGCTTTCCTGTCATGCGTTCGGGCATTGGCAACTTCCAATCGTGGACGATATATGCAATCCCATGGCGTTTCGCATGTACCGGTAGGACCAGGTCACGCGCAGTCGCCGGAGGATTTTATGACCCAGACCCGGCCCGCGATGGCCCAGTTCGATATCCGCCCGCCAATCACCGATCTGGTATACGACCGGCTGTACGCCGCGATCATAGGGCGCGAACTCCTTCCGGGGTCGCAGCTCACCGAACAGGCGCTCGCCGATCAGCTGAACGTGTCCAAGACGCCGGTTCGCGAAGCCCTGCTGCGGCTCAGGCAGGTCGGGCTGATCGAACCGGACGGCCGGCGGGGCATGCGCGTCGTCAAGCTGTCGCTCGAGGACCTTCGGCAAGCGACCGAGTTGCGCGCTGTTCTCGAAGGTTTCACCGCCGGCCGCGCCGCCGAGCTGGCGACCAAGGCTCAGGCGCGCCTCATCACTCGTGCGGCCGAAGACTCGCTCGATGCAGCGGAAGACGGCAATATCGACAGCTTTCACCAGCATGACCGCGCCTTCCATGCGCGCATCGCGGACGCCGGCAACAATGTGCGAGCGAGACAGTGCGCGGACAACACCGCGGCGCTGATTCACACAGTGATGACGCGCGATACCTTCCCCACGCCCGATCACCTGGTCGATTGCGCGGGCGCTCATGTGCGTATCGGACAAGCGATCATGGGCGGGGACGCCGCGACGGCGTCGACGGAGATGCACAAGCACATCTGGCGCATCCACGAGTTGCTGCTGGCGCAGGACCTCGATCTGGAGCAGAGCGACGCGATCCCGTTCCGCCCGGCGCTGGTCGCCTGAGATCGTTGGCGGGAGTGCACCGCCTCAGCCTTGCTCCGCCGGAATGCTGACCGCGATTTCCGGAACGTCCGCCGAAGGCATGATCTGGCAGGCCAGACGGCTGTTCGCGTGCCGCGCGCCCGCGATGCCATCGAGCATCGCGTCCTCATTGTCACCCATCGCGGGCAGCAACCCAGCGATATCGTCGGCGACATAGACGTGACAGGTGCCACAGGCGCCGGATCCCCCGCACTCGGCGATGATGCCATCGATATCATGCTCGACCGCCGCTCGCATGACCGTGGTTCCCGCCCGCACCTGGACGGACTGCACCGTGCCGTCGGGCTGTATGAAATCAATCTTGAACATTGGTTTCCGCTTGTGTTTCGGGTCACGACTTAGGTCGCCAGCCCGCACTCCATCACGCTCATGCCGGTCAACCACGCGCCGATCGGCTCATAGACCGTAACGCGCCGCGGCAGTGCCCCAAGCGCGCCGACCGCGGTGATCCAGCTTCGTACCTCATGCGCACCCGTCCCGGCATGGTCGAGTTCGCTGTCGGGAAGGTCGAGCAGGTCGGACATATCGTCGCCCGCGATCCGCTCGAGAAACCATCGGTCGAACTGCTCGTCGATGACACCGTCGCGCGGCGTGCCGATCCAGTGCGACAGTCCGCCCGCGCCCACTACGGCCACCCGCAGCGGTTCCGGAAAGCTGCAGATGGCGGCATGCAGCGCCACACCCATTTCGTGGCAGCGACGCAGGGGCATCATCGGCGACACCAAGGTGTTCTGGATGATCGGAACCAGCGGGATCGTCATCGTGGAATCGATCGGCAGATAGGTCGTCAGCATCCCGTGATCGAGCAGCAGCGCGTTGGAGGTCGACGGATCGAATCCTGTTCCGAGAAGCCGGTCCGCCAGATGTCGAGCGAAATTCGGATGCCCCGGAAACGCGCTCATGGGCATGTTCATCCACCGTTCCGCAGGTCCCATATGGGCCGGTCCGGTGCCGATTGTCGCCTGCGGGAACAAGTCGGGCTGAAAATTGGTGAAATGTTCGCCAGAGCAGATGACTACGACATCGGGTTCCAGCGCGCGCAACTTCCCGGCCGCCGCCTGCTGCGCCGCCATGAAGCGATCCGCGGCGTCGCCGCCAAGCGTGCGCCGGACGATCTGGCCCGGCGCGTGCGATGCGCAAAAGCCGCCTATTACTTCCGCCATCTCGGCACCTCCGGACTCAGTTGGACCTCGGGCAACCGATCCATGAACGCTGGGCGCTGGACGCCGACGGCATAGGCGAAACCGATCAGAAGGCAGGGGTGCACGCCAATCGCTCCCAACGCGGCGATGTCGCCCCCCGTTACCGCGTCACGGTGCGGCTCGGGCAAGTCGGCGGCAAGTGCCGCCACGTCCGCCCCCTCGTCCTCGTCCCGCGCGCGGATGATGTCGAACAGGCGTTTCTGCAGCCCGGACAGGTCCCACGTCGCAGCGCTCACAACAGGATCGCCAGGTTCTGCATGGGTAATGTCGAGTGATCGAGATACACCGTGCGCGCGGCGAGCTTCCAGCCGCCATCGCTTCGGACCAGGCGATCATGCCGTTCCCCGACCAGCTGCTCGGGCTGGGCTATGTCACCCCGCGTGCGATGCAACAGCAGATTGGAGACGGCCAGCACCTCGTCGTCCTGCTCGGTCGGCCGAATGCGGATGTTGGTGAGGATATGGCGGGTGCGCGACGGTGGGTCTTCCGCCCAAGCGAAATCGGTTTCGAGCCGCCTGATCCGTTGTTCCAGGAGAAAATAATTGTCGTCGAAATGCGCCGCCGAGTCCTGGAAACCCTCACCCTGGCCCGACGGCTTGGTCACGCGTACGGGCACTAGATACCGGACGCTAGGGGACACCAGCGCAAGCCAGTCGCGCAACCGCCCGTGATCAAGAAGCTCTGCCTCGGCGAACAGCCACTGGGAGATCTCGAAGTGGAGGCTCTGGTCGATCGTCACGGTCATGCGCCTTCCCCGTCCTGAACCATGTAGCCGAGCCACGTGCGCCAGAACTGACGCTGGTTATGCTCGGCATAGGAGACCGGATAAGCGTTGCCCGGCCCCGGCCAGTCGGCGATCGGCTGCTCGATCGGCGCATTGTCCTTGTCGAGACCCATGCGGTAGTTGAGCGCGATGTCCGACGCCGACGCGCCCTTGGCCGCTGCGGTCACGTAAGACCAATTCTCGGTGTCGTCCTGCTCGAACATGCCGGACGAGCCGAACGACGCCGAGTAGGCCCGCTCGTTCAGTCGCTTGACGTGTTCGGGAGCTTCTTTGTCGACGGCGCACCACGAGATGATCTCCATCCTGTCGGCACTCAGCGGGCGCCACTGGCGAAAGCTGTAGAAGCGCACCGGTGCCGCGCCCTTGTCGATGATCGCGGGTCCGCTGACGAACGACAGGTTCGGAAAGAGCGTGCCCGACACCGGCAGGAAGCCGCGGTCGAACACTGTCTCCTTGTGGCCGTCGGAAAGATGCGCGCGGGCCGCCTCGACCACCTCGGGCGCATAGCTGGTCGCCATCTCGCCCATGCTCGCCAGACCGCCGCCGCCGATGCCACCGGCGTTGAAATGCACGCCTTCCTTGCGGAAGTTGACGTTGCCGCCGACCGCGACCAGCCCGGTCTCGATCACCGACCGGTGCGATGTCATCGTGTGATAGGCGTCGCCGAAGAAATTCTCGGCGCCCAGCTTCCAGTTGCAGGGGACGATGAACCGGTGCGGTGCGCCGCGGACCTCCATGCCCTGTTCGGTCAGGCGCGTGTAGAGATCGAAATACCAGCTGTATTCGCCCATGTAATCCACCAGCGAGGGCGCATCGGGATCGAGGTTTGCGAAAATGAAGCCGTTTCGTGAATCCTGATGCGCGACGGGCAACAGGCCCCAGTCCTTGCGCGCGAACTGGTCGCCGTAGGCCTTGCGGCTCTCCGGCGCGCCGAGCAACCCGCCGTTCGATCCATAGGCCCAGCCGTGATAGGGGCATACGAAGCGATCGGTGCTGCCGGCCTCGGCTCGGCAGATCTGCATCCCCCGGTGGCGGCAGATCGCGTGGAAGGCACGCACCTGGTCATCGTCGCCGCGCACCACCAGGATCGGGTCGGCGCCGATGTGGCGCAGCACATAGTCGCCCGGATTTGGGACCTCGGTTTCATGCGCGAGGAAATTCCACGCACGCCCGAATATCCGCGTTATCTCCGCCGCATAGATACCCTCGTCGGCGAACAAGCCGAGCGGCAGGCCGAAACTGCCGTTGGCGATCTCGTCGCGTGTGCGATCGAACAGGGTTCGCGACGGCCCGGGGGCCAGTTCAGCTGCGCTACTCACGTACATCTCCTTGCAATCAGGCTCTTGGTGCCAGCGCACCGTCGACGAACGCCCGCAGTAGGCTGACGAACAATCGCGGCTGGTCGATATGGCTCCAATGTCCGGCGGCCGGCAGGATGTGCAGGCTGGCGCCAGGCAGGCGGCGAGCCAGCGCCAGGCTGTTGCGTGGGTCGCTGATCTGGTCTTCGCCACCGTGGATCAGCATCATCGGAGTGCGGATGCGCTGGAAGGCTTCGGGATTCGTGGGCGCGGCCGGCAGGCCACCGCGCACCATCGCGCGGAAGGCCTCGACCGCGCCGGGCCGGATGCTTTGGGCGTAACGGCGCTCGGTCAGCGCTTCGACCGTCATCGGCAGCGCCGCCGGATCGTGAAAGAACAGGGGCACGATTTGCGCCATCCGTTCGACCGATGGCGCCGTGTAGAAATCTTTGATCAGCGATTCCCGCGCGCTGGCCGTGCCCGGCTCCTCGTCGGCGGAATAGCCGGCCGCACCCATAAGCACGGCGCCGCGCACGCGATCCGGCGCCTGCAGCAGCATCTGCAGCAGGATCGCGCCGCCGCCGCGCGAGTTTCCGACAATATATGCCGATGGCTCGCCCAGCGCGTCCATTACGTTTTCGACCTGGGCCACCCGGAGCGCCATCCATGCCGCCGGCCCCTCCGGCAGCGGATCCGGCATCGAGGTTTCTCCGAACCCCGCGAGGTCGATGGCGTAACACCGGAAGTGGTCGGCGAGCGGCACCATGGTTCCACCCCAGTTGAGATCGGCATCCATGCCCGGCCCGATGCCGTGCAGCAGGAACAGCGGTACGCCGTCGCCTGACGCCAAGACGCGCGTGCGGAGCCCCGCCCCCTCGACCCACAGCGTTTCGACCACCTTCGTCATGCGTCCTCTCACTCGCCCGTCATTGCGGGCAGTTGGCCGGCAGGCCCATTAAGTTCGATATACTGTATATATGCTTCCTCTTGTCAAGGCGTCCTGATGCCGCTCCGCGCGGGGACCCGATTAGTTGACACAAAGGGAATACGATATATGAGACATTGCTTAAAGCAGATCCGGGGAGGGATATATGTTGCTCAAGGTTGGAACAATCGGGATTTTGTTGGCGTCCGTAGCGGCAGTGCCGGCGATGGCTCAGTCACAGCCGGTGCCGGAAGCCGCGCCATCCGCCGCCCCGGTTGATCCCGCCGTCAGCACCGTCGAACCGGTGCAGGACACCCCTTCCTCGAGCATCGAAGACATCGTCGTCACGGCCACCCGCCGCGCCGAACGCCTCCAGGACGTTCCGATCGCCGTCACCGCGATCGGTGGCAGCCAGCTTGCCAGCGCGGGCGTGACCGATATCCGTCAGCTCACGGCAGTCGTGCCGGGCTTTAACGGCGGACGCAATTTCGCGGTCATGCAGCCGGTGATCCGCGGCGTCGGATCGACCGGCATCACCCTGCTCGATGAATCGAACGTGGCGGTGTACATCGACGGGATCTACCAGCCCAACTCGTACACGACGATGCTCGAGTTGGTCGAGGTCGAGCGCGTCGAGGTTCTGCGCGGGCCGCAGGGCACGATCTTCGGACGCAATGCGACCGGCGGACTGGTCAACGTCATCACCCCGGATCCGAAACATGATTTCCGCGGAAAGGTCGTCGGCAGCTACGCGCGCTTTGGCGGTGCTAACGACGTCAACCTGCGCGGATACGTGACAGGCGGGCTGTCCGACACCGTCGCGATGGACCTGGCGGTCGTCTATCGGCACAATGGGGGCTATATCGACGATCTGGTGAACGGCGGCCAGATCGGGCGGACGTCCTATTTCGACGTTCGCAGCAAGCTGCTCTTCGAACCGTCGGACAATGTCGAAATCGTCCTGACGCTGGGCTACGCCAATTCCGAGGATTTCGCGGCGAACGCCGTGCAGCCCTATGAGAACAACGCCCGGGGTCGCGCCTTCCCGGGCAACATCCTGGCGTCCCGCCCGTACCAGGCTTCGCTCAATCTCGAGCCGTTCATGAAGTTCGACCGGTATAATGCCGCGCTCAAGGTGTCGACCGACATCGGCTTCGCCAATCTCGAATCGACCACCGCCTACACCCGCAGCAGTATCGATCAGCAGTCCGATTCCGATGCGTCCAACATCCTCCTCGCCCAGAACGAAATCCATCCGCAATCAGAGGCCTACAGCCAGGAATTCCGCCTTTTGTCGGGCGGCGGCGGGCCGTTCCGGTGGATCGCCGGCCTCTATGCGTTCCGCCAGACCGGCGAGGCACTCGTAAACGTGATCACGTCCGCCGGCCCTCCCGCCCCGGTCAACCGTACCGTCATCAACGCGAGCGGATCGACCACCGCCTTCGCCGGCTTCGCTGAGGGCACCTACGCGCTGACCGATCGACTCGAACTGACTGTGGGCGCGCGGTACAGCGACGAAAAGCGGGACATGACCGCGGGCGCGAACGGCCGCATCTTCGTCGATGACGTCGATACCTCGTTCTCACAGCTGACCTACCGCGGTTCGCTGAAATATGATCTCTCGCCGACCGCCAATGTCTATGCGAGCTACTCGACCGGCTTCAAGTCCGGGGTGTTCAACACCTATTCGGTATCGCCCGTCCCGACCGATCCGGAGCGGATCAAGGCGCTGGAAGTCGGGTTCAAAGCTGATCCCCTGTCCTGGCTGCGCACCAACGCAGCGATCTTCAAATATGTCTATGACGACCTGCAGGTCACGGCGCGCGACCAGAACGGCACGGCCTATATCCTGCAGAACGCTGCGAAGGCCGACATTTGGGGCGGCGAGCTGGAAGTCACGGCGATGCCGACTCCAGATCTGTCGATCAGAGTCGCCGCGAGCTACAATAAAGCGACCTACGACGAGTTTCCCTTGGCGCAGGTCTACGTACCTCTGCCCGCCGGGGGCAACCAGACGGCGGCATTGGATGTCTCGGGCAACGACCTGATCCGTGCACCGCGATATACGCTCAATCTCGGCGTCGGCTACGGCTTCGACCTGGGCGGAGGGCGGGTCCAGCTGTCAGGGAACCTGTTCCACAGCGCGAAGGTCTTTCACGACTTCCTCAACATCGCCGTGCAGGACGCCTATTCCCTGCTGAACGCGGAAATCGCCTGGACAGACGCGGCGCAACGCGTGCGGGTGGCCCTGTTCGGGAGCAACCTGACCGACGCCCGCGTCGCCCAGCAGATCACGCCGGGACCGGTCGGCACCTACCTCAGCTACGAAAAGCCGTTGCGCGTGGGCGCTTCGGTCCAGCTAAACTTTTAAAGTCTCCAGTCCGGCCGACGTCTGGCTAGGCCTCTCATCAATCAAGCGCATGGTAGAATCATGACAAACAACAGCGATCCGGAAATCGGGAACTTCATCGACGTCGGAGCCATCAGGACGAACTATCATGACCTTGGCTCCGGGGATCCGATCGTCCTGATTCATGGTTCCGGCCCCGGGGTCACGGCCTGGGCCAACTGGCGCTTCACGCTTCCGGAGCTTGCCAAGACCCACCGCGTGATCGCTCTCGACATGCTGGGTTTCGGATACACCGACCCTGCGCCCGACGGAAACTACACGCAGAAGTCCTGGCAAGCGCATCTGCGGGGCTTCCTCGACGCGCTCGAGCTCGACAAGGTTTCGCTGATCGGAAACTCATTCGGCGGCGCGATGTCGCTGGCGCTAGCGGCTGCGGCTCCCGATCGCGTGGACAAGATCCTTCTTATGGGTTCGGGCGGACTCGAGTTTCCGATCACGCCGGCGCTGGCCACCGTGTGGAGCTATCGGCCCTCGGTCGAGAATATGCGCGAGGTGATGAACGTGTTCGCGTACAATCGCGCACTGCTGAACGAAGACTTGATCGAGATGCGCTATCGCGCCTCAATCCGTCCGGGTATTTCAGAGGCTTTCGCGCAGATGTTCGCCAGAGACCAGCAGGCCAAGGCGCTGGACATGACGACGCCCGAAGATCGCATCGCGGCGCTTTCCCATCAAACGCTGATCGTCCACGGCCGCGAAGACCAGGTCGTGCCGCTGGAACACGCGCTGCGGCTGCACAGCCTGATCAAGCGGTCGCAGCTACACGTCTTCGGAGAGTGTGGGCACTGGACGCAGATCGAGCAGCGAGCGCGGTTCAATCAGCTGGCGATTTCATTCTTCGCAGAATGACGGCGGGTTCCAACCGGGAACCACAGCAAACGGCGATCCGGGAATCGGATCGAGCGCCGTCGGCGGCCCGTCGACGGCAAGTTATAACGGTGATCGGCGACCCCCGACCGGGGCTGTTCGACTGTTGATCAACGGCCCGAATGCTCGACCGCTGCCTGCCGCCTGGGCGCCATCGCGGTGGCTATCGATCTTTTGAAGGAGGCGGCGCATGCTTCGGGGAATGCAGGACTGGCCGCTCAGGATCTCCCGGATCTTGGACCACGCCGCGCGGGAGCATGGACAACGCGAGATCGTCAGTCGATATGCCGATGGCCAGGTCGTTCGCACGAACTGGGCCGGGATCGATCGCGACGCTCGCCGCCTTGCCAACGCGGCGACGCGTCTGGGTCTCGCGCGGGGCGACCGGATCGCGACGCTGGCGATGAATCATGACCGCCATCTGGTCGCCTGGTATGGGGTGATCGGGATGGGCGGCGTGCTTCATACCCTCAATCCCAGGCTATCTGACGATCACCTCGTCTACATCGTCAACCACGCGCAGGATCGGGCGGTCTTCTATGACCGGGCGTTCGCGTCGCTCGTCGAACGGATCAAGCCGCGCATCCCGACGGTGCAGCATTTCATTTGCTTCGATCCCGGTCAGGACGATCAGTTCCAAGATCTGCTGAGAGCGGAGACCGAGGATTTCGAATGGGTGGAGGGCGACGAACGCGAACCCGCCATGTTGTGCTACACCAGCGGCACGACCGGCGATCCGAAGGGGGTGCTGTACGAGCATCGCTCGACCGTCCTTCACGCGATCACAGCCAGCCTGCCCGACCTCTTCGATCTGTCCGCGCGCGCGGTCGTGATGCCAATCGTGCCGATGTTCCATGCCGCGGCCTGGGGGCTGCCGTTCGCTGCGGGGGTGACGGGAGCGACCCTGGTCTTCACCACCGAGACAGCCCCGGAGGTGATCCGCGATCTCATTCATGCCGAGCATGTGACCCATTCAGCGGCCGTTCCCACCGTCTGGCTCGCGCTTATGGGACAGGGCGACGATGATGGCGCCGGTTATAGATCGTTGCGTGTCTTGGTAATCGGTGGCGCAGCGGCGCCGCGCACCATGATCGAGCATTTCGACGGTCGCGGCATTCGTGTAGCGCATGCTTGGGGGATGACCGAAATGTCACCCATCGGCACCCTCGTCTCACCTGATCTCGACTGGCAGGCGTTGCCGCAAAACGAACGCACCGATCGACTGGCGCGGCAGGGACGGCCGCCCTTCGGCATCGAGCTGCGTACCGTGGACAACGAGGGCAGGGCGCTGCCCCGTGACGGCCGTTCGAGCGGACTGTTGCAGTCGCGCGGCGCTTGGGTCATCGACCGTTATTTCCTCGATTCGCAGACGATGGCGGCCGGCGTTGACGGGTGGTTCGACACCGGCGACGTCGCGATCCTCCATCCCGATGGCTCGATGCAGATCACGGACCGGGCCAAGGACGTCATCAAGTCCGGGGGCGAATGGATCAGCTCGATCCAGCTTGAGAACGCCGCATTGGGTTGCGAAGGCGTGGTCGAAGCCGCTGCGATCAGCGTTCCCGATACCAAGTGGGGCGAGCGGCCCGTGCTTGTGGTCGTCAGGTCGGACAGGTTTCGCGTCACAGAAGAGACGATCCTTCGGCACCTTGCCAACTGCGTGGCCAGATGGTGGATCCCCGACAGGATCCTGTTCGTCGACTCCCTACCCTACGGCGTGACTGGAAAGATCCAGAAGGCAGTGTTGCGCGAACAGCTTCGGCAATGATGGCCCAGCCAAGGGCGCCGTGCTTCTTGACCTCGGGCGCCGGCCGATCACGCGCTTTGGCGCTGGTCGGCATTGGCACGCCGGTCGCGCCGCTGGGGACCTTAGAGCGAGCGGCAGCGCCGGCAGTCGCTTCGTTGATGTCGTCCTTCATGTTCATTCTCCAGTGTCGTTGATCGCGGAGTGACTCAGCGGCCGCCGCTCAGTTCCAGGTGACGACGCGGCGGCCGATCGCGTCGAGCGCCTCGCCGGCCGCCTCGGGCGCTACGCCAGCGCTCGGCGAGCACGGCGGCGGCGCGGGTGTCCGACCAGGCGCGACGCGGTCGGGATGGAAGCCGCTGGCGACGTCGTGCCAGTGGCGGAAGCCCATGCCCCGGGCGGTTCCCTGGAAGCTGTCGCTCATCCGGACGCGGTGGCCCATCTGAGCTGCTGCCGGTTCCGTGGACACCGAAATAAGGTGTTTTTGGAACCGGAGGATGGAGATGCAACGACGGCGAGGCTGGGGCGTGGCTTGTTTGACTATGAACGACGCGGCGGACTTCCTCGAAACCGTGCGACTTATCGCTCCGGATGCGGCGGCTCGACCAAGGAAGAGAGGCGGGCGCCTGGCTGGGTGAACTGCCGCAATATAACCTTGAGGGATAAGGACGGCGTATCTTCGACTTTGACGGAGGCCTTCCCCGCTCGTCAGGAACGGGACGAATAAAGACATTCTTGGGGATAGATGATGAAGCTATATGGGGCCAAGCGCCGCAGCTCGCGCGGAGCGCTGTGCTGTGCGGCAAGCCTAGCAACCATCGCCCTGACCTTCGCAACCGGCGCCTCCGCGCAAGCGGTTGCGGAGCAGACGTCCCCTCCGACAGCACCTGCTTTCGAGGTCACTGCGGCGGAACAGAACACGCAGGAGCAGAAGGCCGAACCGGCGGAGACCCAAGGCGCGGTCGACGTCGTGGTGACGGGTACCCGAGTAGTGCGCGACGGCTTCAAGGCGCCGACGCCGACATCGGTCATCGGTGCCGCGGAGATCGCAGCGCGGGCTCCCGGGAACATCGCCGACTTCATCAATGTGCTTCCCTCGCTTGCAGGCAGTGCAACGCCTCGATCGACCGGCTCGTTCGTCGGCGGAGGCCTCATCGGCATCAACGCGCTCAACCTGCGCAGCCTGAACCCGAGCCGGACGCTGGTCCTGCTTGACGGTCAGCGGGTGGGCGCGTCGTCCCTCACCGGCCTCGTCGACGTCAACCAGTTCCCCCAGCAGCTCGTGAGCCGCGTCGACGTGGTCACCGGCGGTGCTTCTGCCAGCTGGGGCTCGGACGCGGTCGCTGGCGTGGTCAACTTCGTGCTCGACCGCAACTTTACCGGCGTGAAGGGGCAGGTCCAGGGCGGCGTCACCACCTACGGGGACAATCGGAACTGGAACGTCCAGCTGTCCGCGGGAACCAAGTTTGCCGATGGCCGGGGTCATATCGTCGTCAGCGGCGAGCTCGCCCAAGACGACGGTACCGAAGGGCTGGGTGATCGCACGTGGTACAATGGCCGCAAGATCATCCTGAACCCAGCCTACAGCGCGACGAACGGACAGCCGCAGCTGCTGGTTCGCGACAATGTCGGCGTAGCCCTCGCGACGCCGGGCGGCATCATCCTGTCCGGTCCTCTTCGGGGAACATATTTCGGTCCTTCGGGGACGGCGGGCCAGTTCAACTTCGGATCGCTGACGAGCGGCAGCTTTCACGTCGGGGGGGATTGGCGGTATTCAGACTTCGGCACCGCGATCAACATCGCACCGGAGCTAGGGCGACAGAACATCTTCGGCCGGATCAGCTACGAGCTTACCGATGACATCGAGGTGTTTGCGCAGGCCTCCTACGGTCGATCCACCGCGACTCAGATAGCCACCGTCTACACCAAACTCGGCACGCTCACGATCCAGCCGGACAACGCCTACATCCCCGCGAGCGTCGCGCCGCGGGTCACGGCGCCCTTCACGTACGGCACATATAATGCCGATCTCGGCCGGGTCCCGGTGTACAACAAGCGGACTTCGCGCCGGTACGTGGTGGGCGCGAGCGGCAAGTTCGATGGTCTCGGGTCGCCGTGGACGTGGGACGTCTACGCCCAGCGCAGCGACAACCATGTCTACAATTCGGTCCGCACGATCGCCACTGCGCGATACACCGAGGCCATCGACGCTGTGCGCAACCCGGCCGGGCAGATCGTATGCCGGTCCACGCTCATTAACCCTGCCAATGGCTGCTCGCCCTTCAATGTGTTCGGAACCGGTGTCGTGAGCCCCGCTGCGGCAAACTACGTAACGGGTCTCTCGGAAGGCAATAACAGGCTCACCCAGGACGTAGTTGCAGCCACCCTGCGCGGCGAACCCTTCTCAACATGGGCTGGTCCAGTCTCTATCGCGACGGGCGTCGAGCATCGCCGTGAGAAGGTGAGCGGCAGCAACGATCCCCTTTCGTCGACCCGGGGCTGGGATCAGGGCAACTACCAGGCGAGCTTCGGATCGCTCAGCGTGACCGAGGGCTTCCTCGAAACCGTCGTGCCCCTGGCGAAGGACTCGCCCTTCGCGCAGAGCCTCGATCTGAACGCAGCCGTGCGCGCCACTGACTACAGCACCTCTGGTTACGTGACGACGTGGAAGGTCGGCCTCACCTATGCACCGGTGGACGACGTATCGTTCCGCGTCACCCGTTCACGCGACATCCGAGCACCGAACCTCGCCGAGCTGTTCCAGACCGGCGTCGGTGGCCGGTCAACCGCGCCGGACCCGTTCAGGGCCAACGCGAGCACCAGTTTCCTGACGAGTCAAAATGGCAACCCGGCACTCACGCCTGAGAAGGCGGACACGTTCGGTGTGGGCGTCGTCCTGAAGCCTCGCTTCCTGCCGGGCTTTGGCGCCTCGATCGACTACTATCGGATCAAGATCGACGACTCGATCACCACGATCGCGCCGGTGACGTTGCTCAACCAGTGCTTTGCCGGAAACACTGCGCTCTGCTCGGGTATCACCCGCAACGCTGGCGGTGTGATCACGCTCATCACCTCCACCCCGATCAACTTCGCCAAGCAGATCTCCAAGGGAATCGATTTCGAGGCCAGCTATCGCAGTGGGCTCTTCGGCGGGAACCTGTCGATCCGCGCGCTCGCCACACGCTACCTCAAAAACTACCAAGACAACGGCATCAACCTGCCGACTGACAATGTCGGGAAGAACAGCGCGGACGTGTCGCTTGCGGCGGCAAGCGGCTCGGGGTCGACCTCGCTGCCGAAATGGCGCTACTTCGCCAGTGTGGGCTGGGATCGTGACTCGTTCGGTGCGGTGTTCTCGGCGCGTGGTTTTAGCGACGGTTTCTACAATCCTGCCTTCGTCGAGTGCACCACGGGTTGTCCCACTTCGACGACGGACAACCAGACGATCGACAACAATAGCATCCCAGGCGCGATCTACTTCGACGCCAATGTGACCCTGAAGATAACGCCCAAGGTGGAATCCTTCCTGGTCGTCGATAACCTCCTGAACACCGATCCAGTGCAGATCGGCATTGGGCCGTCGGTTGGCGGCGCCCCACTCTCTGTAAACCAGTCGCTCTACGACACGCTTGGCCGGGTGTTCCGCGTCGGCTTGCGGTTCAAGCTCTAAGCGCGCTCGCCTGGATGCGTCGTTGCGACCCGTAAGTGATACGGGTCGCGGCAGCGCCAGACCACACAGAACGACCATGCGACCGCATAGCCGGCAGCATGGTCGTTCTTCTTTGGCCTACCTAGTCTTCCTGGCCCTCAGAGCCACTTCCTGGTTGCCCCCTCCTTCACCTGCGACCGCGCTATTCGGAGAGGGTGGTGGCCATCCAGATCGCCGCTCACGGCGCTCACGCGTCGGGCCGCAGGCATGTCTCTACGCCGTTGGCATCGGAGGAGGTCCTCGGTTCCCGAGCCTAGCGCCGATTGAGAATGGCGTCCGATACGGACCCCGCGGTCGCGCGGATCTCCGCCGCGAACGCCTCCGCGATCTTCGCATTCCTGCCCTCTGAGCTGCGGCACAGCTGGAACTTGTACATCACACTTGGCTCGAACGGTTTCACCGCAAGCCTGGCCTCGAACCCACTGATCATGAGCGGGTGCACCAGCGATACTCCGAAGCCGGCGGCGACGAACTCGCACACGGACAGCGCGGCGGTCGCGGAGACCACGATACGCGGAGCGATCCCGTGATTACGGAACGTGCTCGAGACCATGTCGCCGACCGAATTGTCAGGCTCGAACGCCACGAACGCCGATTGGTCGAGGTCGTCGGGAGTGATGCACGAACGGGCGGCGAGCGGGTGCTCCGGCGGAAGAATGCATACCAGTGGCAGCTCCATCAAAGGTTCAAGCCTGACGTGAGGGACACTACTCTGACCGTTGACCAGGCCCACATCCAGCTTCCGGGCGGCCACCCGTTCCGCAACCCAATGCGAACTCATCGCATGGACGGCGCAGAACACGTCACCGTGCTTCTCGACGAAGTTGCTCGCGACCCGCTGGATGAATGCCCCGGATAGTGCTGGCAGGACACCCACCGCGATGCGGCTGAGCGTCTCGCGGTGGAGCGCATCGACCGCGCTTTCGACCTGGCGAACGCCAGCGAATATTCGTTCCACCTCGTCATGTAGGCGCAGCGCGTGCTCGGTGGGGACGAGGCGCTTCTTGACCCGATCGAATAACCGCAGTCCGGTATCCGCCTCGAGGTGAGCGATGAGCTTGCTCATGGCCGGCTGCGAGATGTGGAGGACCTCTGCGCCTCTGCTGACCGTCCCAGTGTCGATCACCGCCTTGAAGGCCTCGATCTGGCGCAGGTTGATGTGACGGCGCATTCATAACCTCCCAGAATGTCTTTGGCCGCATGAACTTTGGCATCATCGCAGGACCGACGCAAGTTTCCCGCAAAAACGGGCTTGCTACCGGAAGGGTTGATAACTCCCGAGAATGCTACACCTTCGTTTTCTTATTGGATGATGCCACCCGTAGGGCGTAGCGTTTCAGATCAGCTTCGCCGAGGAAGCGCGAACGCGGAGCGTAAAAGATGTCGGCCTTATCCACTGAAAAGCGCCTTCCACGTCGTGAAGCCGGCGATCACCAGTCGCGAAACCATCACGGCGCTGTGCCGTCAGCAGGTGCGAAAATATGAACCATCCACAGATGGCGGAAAACCGTCGGGAGCCACAGGTCAGTCCCGAGGCTTGGTGGACGCTTGCCGTGCTGTGCCTGTTCTATGTCCTTTCCTACCTCGACAGATACCTGCTGACGATGCTGGTCGACCCGATCCAGAAAGATCTCGGCATCGGTGACTTCGAGATGGGGCTCGTTCTTGGACCCGCCTTCGGAATCGCATTGGGCGTCGCCGCCCTGCCATTCGGCTGGATGGTCGACAGGTCGCCTCGTCGCAAGGTCCTCTTCTTCGGCGTGGCCTTTTGGTCGTTCGCGACCGCCGCCACGGGGTTCGCTCGGTCGACGCTGGGCTTGGGGCTCGCGCGCCTTGGTGTGGGTGCCGGAGAAGCGGCCCTCGGTCCCGCCGCCGCCTCTCTGCTGGCCGACAAGTTCCCGCGCCGCCGCCTCACCACGGCGCTCGCGATATTCCAGGCAAGCAATAAGCTAGGGTCCGCGACGGCGTTCGGGGTCGGCGGGCTGCTGATCGGCATGCTCGGTGGCGCAGCGTTGAGCATCCCGCTCATCGGGAGCGTGCGCCCTTGGCAGATCGCGTTCTTCTGCGTGGGTACTCCCGGCATCCTCGCCGCCTTCCTAGTCTACACATTCTCCGAGCCGGTCCGACGCGGCCGCAAGAGCACCGAGCCGCCCAGGCCGGGCGCGCTGCTCGCATTCCTGAAAGAGCACCGCACCCTGATGCTACTTATCTATGGCGGATTCACGCTCATAGCGTTGTGCGGATACTCTTTGGTCGCATGGGTGCCTACGTTCGTCTCGCGACGCTATGGGCTCGAACCGCAGGTGTATGGCCCACTACTTAGCGTCGTCAGCATCGTTGCTGCGGGTGCGCTCGTTATCAAGGGCACCATCGTCGACTGGCTCTACGCGCGTGGTCACAAGGACGCCAACATACTGTTCTACTCGTGGATCGTATTCGGCTCGACGCCGCTGGCGGTCATCGCCTTCTTCGTGCCGGGACCTTGGATATTCTTCGGGATTTATGGGGTGCTGCTAGCGGTCTCGATCCCGTCGATGCTCTACCTCGCCGCGAGCCTCGCGACGCTCGCGCCCAATGAACTTCGGGGTCAGCTTACCGCCCTTGCCTACGCGCTACACGGAATTCTTGGCCTGGGACTCGGGCCCACGATCGTGGGCGCAATCACCGACTTTGGCTTTCAGGACCCGAACAAGATCGGTTGGTCCCTGGCACTTGTGTGCGGAGTCGGCATGCCCGCCGGGGCGATCCTCCTGAGGTTCGCAATGAAGCCGATGCGCATTGCCGTCGGTGAGGTCGAGGCGATTGAGCAAGCTCGCGGCTGAAGCGCGGTGGAACATAACCTCTGGTGATGATGTGCCGGGGTATTGGCCTTTGATTCCGATACTCGTTGGGAACATCTTTCTCGAAGAAGAAGAAGACGCCTCCACCGCTGTGGACGTTCTCAACCGCGTGGAGAAAGCATGTATCGGATCGGTATCGACGTGGGTGGCACGTTCACTGACTTTGTGATGCTCAACGCCGAAGATGGGCACGTCGCCTACTATAAGCGGTCGTCATCTCCACATGACCCGTCCGAGGCGATCGCGCTCGGGCTCGCGGAGTTTCTGGAGGTGGAGAACGTCAGCGCCGGCTCGATAGGTTTCCTGGGCCATGGGACCACTGTCGCCACGAATATGATCATCGAACGACGGGGCGTATCCACCGGCCTGCTGACGACCAAGGGGTTTCGCGACGTTCTGGCAATCGGCAGACAGTCACGTCCAGGCCTGTACGACTACCGTGTGCGCAAGCCCGACCCGCTGGTGCCGCGCCGAAACCGTTTGGAGGTCGACGAGAGGCTTGCCGCAGACGGTTCTGTGCTCTCGCCTCTCGACGAGGCCGACGTCGCCGAGCAGGCCAGGAAGCTCAAGGAGGCCGGCGTCGAGTCGATCGCAATCTGCTTCCTGCACTCGTATCGAAACGCCGCCCATGAACGGGCCGCGCGCCGGGTCGTCGAAAAGGTGTTCCCCGAGGCCTATGTCAGCATCTCGTCGCAGGTGCTCCCGGAGTTCCGGGAGTATGAACGGACATCCACGACGGTGCTGAATGCTTATATCGGGCCGAAGATGCGCGGCTACACGCGCCAGCTTCGTAGCCGGCTCGAGGAGCTCAAAGTCCCAGTCCAGCCGATGACGATCCATTCGAACGGTGGTCTGCTCTCGCTGGATACCGTCGAGGAACTGCCCGTCCTCACCTGCCTGTCGGGACCTGCCGCCGGCGTGGTCGGCGCGGCCGCGCTCGGGTTGGTTTCCGGGATCCCGAACCTGATCACCTTCGATGTCGGGGGCACCAGCACCGACGTCTCGCTCATTGCCGACGGGAAGCCCAGTTACACGTCCAAGCGCGAGATCACGCACTTGCCGCTGAAGATGCCGATGATCGACATCCACGTCATCGGTGCCGGCGGCGGAAGCATCGCATGGATCGATCATGCAGGGGCGCTCAAGGTCGGCCCCCAGAGCGCCGGTGCCTATCCGGGCCCGGTCGCCTATGGCCACGGCGGCACCCAACCGACACTCACCGATGCCCAGATCGTCCTCCAGCGCCTAAATCCCGTGGCTATCCTGAACGGCCGAATGGCAGTCGACAGGGAGGGCGCCTGGGCAGTCATCAAGGAGAAGATCGCCGACCCGCTCGGGATGTCGGTCGAGGACGCGGCATTCGGCATGGTGAGGATCGCGATCGCGAACATGAGCCGCGCGATCCGCTCGATCTCCATCGAGCACGGGCACGATCTGGCGGACTTCACCCTCGCATCGTTCGGCGGCGCGGGGCCGCTGCACTCGTCCGATGCCGCGATCGAATGCGGCATCAAGCAGATCCTCGTTCCTCAGGAGCCCGGCACGATGTGCGCCCGCGGCATCCTGCTGTCAGACATCAGCCGGGATTTCGTCCGCACCGAGATGACGCTGGCCAACCCGACCGGTTGGGGACGCCTCCGGTCCCTGTTCGCCGAGATGGTGGCCGAGGGAGACGCATGGCTCACGCGAGAGAACGTCGAGCGGCCGCTGCGGAGTTTCGATTGCGTGGTCGAGGCCCGCTACAAGGGACAGAATCACGAGATCCGAATTCCGATGCCCTCGGAAGATTCCGGTGATCTCGATGAATTGCTGGCGACCTATCGAGACGCCTATCGCGCCGAGTACGGCAACGTGATCTCCACGCGGCCGGTCGAGGTCGTCAACTGCCGCGTGCGGGCCTCCGGAGCCGTCCCCAAGGCCGACCTTGCGCCGGTGCGGCAGGAGGGGGAGCTCGACGACGCCCTGATCGAAAGACGCCAGGTCTATTTTGGTCCAGACGTGGGATGGCGAGAGGCGCGCGTGTTCGCACGCGCCAAGCTGCCGGGCGACGAACGCATCGAAGGCCCCGCCATTGTCGAGGAGATGAGTTCCACGACCGTGATCCTCCCGTCCCAGACCTTTCATGTCGATGCCATCGGCAACATGATCATAGCCTGCTGAGGAGCCTGAACTTGACCACCAGCACGCTGCAAACCCCTTCGAAGAAGGCCAAGTTCGATCCGGTGATGATGGAGGTTCTCTCGAACCGCCTGCTATCGATCACCGAGGACATGGCGATCCACATGATGAAGTCGTCGTTCTCGGCGCAGATCAAGGAACGTCGCGACTTCTCGGTTGGCCTCTTCGACCGTGGCGGCCGGCTCATCGCTCAGGGAACGCACATCCCCCTGCATCTCGCATCGCTGATCGGCAGCATGGAGGCGATCCTCAGAACCTTCGAGCCCTCATCGTTCGAAGAGGGCAATGCCTACATCTGCAACGATCCATATCTGTCGGGTGGCTCGCACCTCCCCGACATCTCCATCGTCAGCCCGATCTTCTGGCGCGGCGAGCTGGTGGGGTTCGCGGCGAACATCGGACACCATTCCGACATCGGCGGGTCGGTGCCCGGCTCCACGTCCGCGATGGCGAAGACGCTGTTCGAGGAAGGCATTCGCATCCCCGCTGTCCGCATCGCTCACAGGGGCGATATCGATGAGAACGTCCTTGCACTCGTCGCCTCGAATTCCCGTCTTCCGGAAGAGCGTCGTCTCGACCTCAACGTGCAGATCCTCACGAACCTGAGGGGCGGTAACGCCTACTGCCAGGTGCTGGACCAATCGGGGCTCGAGAGCGTCCGCTCCGCGGTCGACAGCATCATCCACTATACCAGTGCCCGCCTACAGAGCCGCATCGCCGCGCTCGCGCCGGGAGCCCACACCTTCACGACCTATCTGGACGATGACGGCTATGGCGGCGATCCACTGCCGATCACCGCGACCGTCGAGAGGGTCGGGGCTGAGCTGATCATCGACTTCGCCGGAACCGGCCCCCAGGCGAGAGGGGCGCTCAACGTCCCCAACAGCGCCGTCAGGGCGACCGTCTACTACTGCGTCAAGGCGATGCTCGATCCCGAACTGCTGCCGAACAGCGGCATGTTCGACGGGATCGTCATCCGCACGCCGGAGGGCACGATCGTCAATCCAGAGTTCCCTGCGGCCGTCGGCGCTCGAAGCATCACCACACAGAAGATTGCGGGCGCCGTGGTCGGCGCGCTCAATGGCCTGGTGCTTGAGGAACAGCGCATTGCCTCAAGCAACGACGTGCTCCCGTCCATATTGTTCTCGGGAAAGGTGGCCGGTGGCGGGGTCTACGTGTCCGGCGAGACGCTGGGCGGCGGCGGCGGGGCGCTCTTCGACCTCGACGGCATGAGCGCCATACACGTCCATTGCACGAACACGCTCAACATGCCGACCGAGGCACTGGAGAACGAGTTCCCGCTGATGATCGACGAATATAGCCTGGTGGAGGATTCAGGCGGAGCCGGGCGCCAGCGCGGGGGCCTGGGCATCGCGCGGCAGTTCCGGGCGCTGCACGACCACACGATCATGAACTGCCGGTCCGACAGCCACAAGCGTGGTGCCGCAGGGATGGAGGGAGGCCATGCCGGTGGCCTGGCGCGCCTGATCCGCAACGC
Source organism: Sphingomonas bacterium (assembly GCF_028292945.1). Classification (GTDB taxonomy): domain Bacteria; phylum Pseudomonadota; class Alphaproteobacteria; order Sphingomonadales; family Sphingomonadaceae; genus Sphingomonas. Next base: position 50,445 of record NZ_JAQGLJ010000022.1, read on the forward strand.
GGGCACCGATCACGAGGAAGAGCTCAATTCGAAGGTCGCCGGCGTGATCCTGCGCGCCGGCGACACCGTCCGCATCCAGACGCCGGGCGGCGGGGGCTTCGGCGACCCTGCCGAGCGGGAGATCCTCGCGATCGCCCGCGACATCCAGGATGGAGTCGTTTCGAAAGCCGCAGCGGAGCTGGACTATGGTGCTGACCGCGTCGCAGCCGCATCGAGCATAAGCGCTCGGGCCAAAGCAGCGTGACGATCGTGAGACCGACAAGCCGCATAGCGCATTGGGTGGCATCGCTTCCCAGGCAGCGCACACGCGAGGTGCAGTCCCTGGCGGTGGACGGTATCCGCGATCTGATCGGTTGCATGATCGCAGGCACCCTGGAACCACCATCCCAGAAGGCCATTCGTGTTGCTCTGGCGTGGGGACGGGGTTCGTCCTCGATCGCCGGCATCGACCATACGGTGTCCGCCCCAGCGAGCGCGTTCGCGAACGGCACGGCTGCGCACGTCCTGGACTTCGACGACTCCTTCGCGCCACTGACAGGCCACCCATCCGCTCCGATCGTTCCGGCCCTCCTGGCACTGGGGGAAGAGCTTGGGTCGTCGGGCGCGGCGATCCTCGACGCCTACGTCGTGGGCATCGAGGTCCTGGCGACAATCGCTCGCGTCGCGAATCCATCCCACTACGCAATGGGCTGGCACAGCACGGCCACCATCGGCAGAATCGGCTCGGCCGCCGCCTGCGCGCGGCTGCTTGGCCTGGATGCAGCCCAGACAACGGCCGCCATCAGCATCGCAATGAGCAGCTCGGCCGGGACCCGCCTGCAGCTTGGCTCTCCCATGAAGTCCGTGCACGCGGGCTTCGCGGCGCGCGACGCGGTGATCGCCGCTCGACTGGCCGCCGAAGGCATGACGGGTGGCAGTGAAGTGCTTGCGGGCGAGCGCGGCTTCCAAGGTCTCTACACTATGTCCCACGCCGGCGAGGAGGCATTCACGGTCCCCGGTGAAGGCGAGCCACTGGCGATCGTGTCGCCTGGGATCACCTTCAAGCCCTATCCGACCTGCGGGAGCACTCACCGGAGTCTCGATGCACTGCTCTTCCTGAAGACCGAGCATCGCTTCTCGGGCGACGATGTCGACTCCGCCGTGTTGAGTATTCCCGCCCTCAACGTGAAGAACCTGATCTACGATCGACCCGCGTCGGGTCTCGAAGCGAAGTTCAGCATGCCCTACTGCGCCGCGCTGGCGCTTGAGCAGGGCTCCCTGCGCCTCGGAGACTTCGACGACGCCGCGATCGAGCGGCCCAGAATTCAGGCGCTGATGCCGCGGATCGTCATGGAGACGACGCCTGGCTCGGAGCACACCGAAAAAGACTATCTCGATCTGCCGGCACACACGACGGTGCGCCTCAAAGACGGTTCCACCCTGTCCGACGAGCGCTATGTCCGAAGGGGTTCGCTCAGCTCGCCCATGTCGGACCAGGAGCATGCCGGCAAGTTCAGGGACTGCGCCGGGCGCGTATTCGGGCACTCCGAGACGGAGCGGTTGCTCGAGCTCATTTCGAACCTTCCGGTCACCCCGGACGTGCGCCTTTTCACGAGCCTGCTGCGGCAGACCAAGAGCCAGGTCGCATCCTCAACCGATGCCAGTCACCATGCAGCACGCTGAGATGGCCTTCAGCGCGGCTCGCCTGTCGAAGCCCCCCAGCGAACACGTCCAGCAGTTCTACCAGCTGCCGGCGCTGCAGCGCGAGAGGCGCCAATTCGATCAGTTCTCGAAGATCGATCTCGCTCACGCCGTCATGCTCGTGGAGCAGGGCATCGTCACCGCCGAGGTCGGTCGTCAGCTGCTTCCCACGCTCCTCGAGATACGCACGCTCGGCTATGACGGGCTCGGCGTCGATCCAGCGCGCGGGAGCCTTCTGTTCCAGATCGAAGCGTTCCTCGCGTCCAAAGTCGGTGAGGATGCCGCCGGTGCGCTTCACACCGCCCGGAGCCGCATAGACCAGAGCGCGACAGCGCGCCGCCTGTTCAAGCGCGATGGCCTGATCCGCGTCATGGCGGGCATCCTCGAGCTCACGGACGTGCTGATCGAGGTCGCCGAGCGACACAGCTCGACCATCATGCCCAGCTACACCCACATGCAGCAGGCCCAGCCCGGGAACTTCGGCCACTACGTCCTCAGCTTCGCATCCCGGCTCGAGGCCGACTTCGACCGATGCCTGGAGATCCTCGTCCGGGTCAACCAAAGCCCCCTGGGGGCGGTGGGACTGTCCGGTACGTCGTGGCCTATCAATCGCGACCGGACAGCCGAGCTGCTTGGGTTCGACGGCATCGTCTACAACTCCAAGCTCGGGCGGGAGGCTTACTACGCCGCAGAGATCGCAGCATGCCTCTCGCTCGTCATGAGCGACCTGAACGACCTCGCCACCGATCTGCATATCTGGTCCAGCAGCGAGTTCGCCCTCGTCGAGCTTGATGATTCCTACTGCAGCACGAGCAGCATCTTTCCGCAGAAGAAGAACCCGGTCACGCTCGAGACGATCAAGGCTGCCGCCGGACCCGCCGTGACCTGGTTCGCCACCGCGCTCGCCACCTTCCGCGGCGAGGGCACCGGTGACCAAGCGATCCGCGCCGTGTCCCTTCTCGACCCTGCCTTCGACACCGTCGCAAACATGCTGGAGCTTTCTGCAGGCATAATGGCGACGCTCAAGGTCCATGAGCGTCGCATGGAGGAGATCCTCGATGCGAGCTGGTCGACATCCAGCAACCTGGCGGATGTCCTTGTGCAGAGCCACGGCCTGTCTTTCAGGCAGGCCCACCACGTCGTCGGCCGCTTCGTGCGCATCGCGATGGCGGACAACATCTCGAGGGGCCAGGCAGGGACGGAGCTGCTGTGCCGCGCCAGCCGCGAGACAATCGGCAGTGACCTGAAGATCTCGGGCATCGAACTGGCAGCCGCGCTGGATCCAAGGGAGTTCGTCCGGACCAGGATTAGCGCGGGAAGCGTGGGACCGACCGAGGTCAGCCACATGCTCGGACGCTCCAAGATTTCGCTGTCGGACAACCGGTCCAAGCTCGATCGCCGCCGTCTGCAGTTCTCGCAAGCCGAGGAAATGCTAGCCGAGGCGGTCCGCAGGATCGTCGCGTAGCTGACCTTCAGCTTCGCGGCGCCTCTGAGACGATGGATAGCCCAGTATCGGAGGTCCGGGCTCGCGGGCAGCGGCACCCTGACTCACTCCCGCTGGCGATGCGGCGAGATCAACGACCAACGACAACCCGGCAAGACAAGCACCGCACCAGCCCGCTGACGAAGGAGATCAGCCGCCGGACGGCGCGCGCGCTCCGGAGAGACCGGCCGGCGCCATAGGCTCGGCGGCAATCGCGGCTGCCGTCCTCTATGCCTCGGGCAAGCATAAGCCGCGTTGAGGCTTAAAATCCGCGGCGGCAGTGCGGATATGCCTTCCGGCGCGCTGATTGCCAGCACTGCGCGTCCGCACCCGTAGGCGACCGACTGACCACCATCACCCTGGCTCCGACGGGTCTGGAAGGGGCACAAGCACCGCAGCCACGGATGCCCGACGAAGTGCAATTCTCCGATCGCGAGGCGCTGCTGTTCCATTCGGAGGGACGGCCGGGCACGATCGAGATCGTCGCGTCGAAGCCGATGGCGAGGCAGCGCCACCTAGGCCGCCTTCGACCGCGCACTGAAAAACCTTGCCGGTCGACGGAGGCTACGAATTCGGACGTCCTTGAGCGGCATGATGAGTTTCCTCGACTGATCCCAAAGGACGCTCGTCGAAGACTTGGCGGAGCCGTGGTGCCACCAAATTCCATCGAGGCCATCATGGCCTCGCCCGTGGCACCATATGGCCCTGGATGGTCTGAAATCGCCTGAGACATCCCGGGATCGGTGAAGCTCTTTTATGGCGGAAATTCAGGGTTTTGTCGATCCTCCCGAGACATCTCGGGAAGAACAAATGGTGCCCGGAAGAGGACTCGAACCTCCACGACCTTGCGATCGCCAGCACCTGAAGCTGGTGCGTCTACCAATTCCGCCATCCGGGCACGAGGGGGCTGTCGGCCCCCGGGTAGGGGCGGGCCTCTAGGGGACGTCGCTTCGCCTTGTCAATCGGGTCGCACAAAGGCAGGACGCCGCCGACATGAGGGTTCAGACATGACACGCGACGCGCTGGTGGTGGTGTTCGGCGGATCGGGGTTCATCGGCCGCTATGCCGCGCAGGCGCTGATGCGCGCCGGGCTGCGGGTGCGCTTTGCGGAGCGTGACCCCCGGCGCGCTGCCGGGCTCAAGGCGCTGGGCGCGTTGGGACAGAGCCAGTTCGTCGCGGCGGACCTCTCGCGACCCGACACGGTGGCGCGCGCGCTCGCCGGAGCCGATGCGGCCGTCAATTTGGTCGGGACCTTCGGCAAGGCGATGGAAGCGATCCACGTCGACGGCGCGCGCGCGGTGGCGGAAGCGGCGGCGTCAGCGGGCGCGGGCGCGCTGGTTCACGTTTCCGCGATCGGCGCCGACCCGAGCGGCGCGGCGCTCTACGCGCAGACCAAGGGCCGGGGCGAGGAGGCGGTGCGCGCCGCTTTTCCGACCGCCACGATCCTGCGGCCGTCGGTGGTGTTCGGGGCGGAGGATCAGTTTCTCAATCGTTTTGCCGGGCTGATCGCCCGGGCGCCCGTCGTCCCCGTGCTGCGCGCCGGCACGCGCTTTCAGCCGGTATTCGTCGGTGACGTGGCGGATGCGATCGCGCTCGCCGTTACCGAGCCTGCTCGATTCGGTGGGCAAATGTACGAATTGGGCGGCCCCGACACGCCGACGATGGCCGAGCTGCTGCGCTGGATCGCCGCCGAGACCAATCGTGCTGGCCGCTTCGTCGAGCTGCCCGACTTCGCCGGCTCGCTGCTGGCCAGCGCGGGCTTTCTGCCCGGCGCGCCGATCACGCGCGACCAGTGGCTGATGCTGCAGAAGGACAATGTCGTCGCTCCGGGTGCGCAGGGGCTGGCGGCATTCGACATCGCGCCGACGCCGATGGCGACGGTCGCGCCCGCGTGGCTGGTCAGGTTTCGCCGCCAGGGCAGGTTCGCGCGGCCCGCCCCGGAACGTGTTGGCTCAACACGAGACGCCTCGTGAGGATCGGGGCGTGAACCAATGGCTGACCGCGATCCTGCTCGGCATCGTCGAGGGGATCACCGAGTTCCTGCCCGTCTCCTCCACCGGCCATCTGGTGCTGGCGACCGAGCTGCTCGGCTTTCGCGCGGAGGACTGGGCGGTGTTCAACATCGCCATCCAGCCCGGCGCGATCATGGCGATCGTGGTGCTGTACTGGCGCACGTTCGTGGCGGTGTGGCGCGGGCTGCTGACCTGGGAACCGGGCGCGGTGGCGTTCGTGCGCAATCTGCTGCTCGCCTTCATCCCCGCGGTCGTCCTGGGGCTGATCTTCGACGATCAGATCGAGGCGCTGCTGGAGAATGCGACGGTGGTCGCCTGGGCGCTGATCGTCGGCGGGGTCGCGATCCTGGTGGTGGAGCGACTGGCCAAGACACAGAACGTGCTTGGCATTGCGGGCGTGTCGGTGTCGCAATCGGTGAAGATCGGGCTGGTCCAGTGCCTCGCCATGGTGCCCGGCGTCAGCCGCTCGGGCGCGACGATCATGGGTGCGATGGCGCTGGGCATCGATCGGCGCACGGCGGCGGACTTCTCGTTCTTCCTGGCGCTGCCGACGCTGAGCGGCGCAACCGTTTTGCAATTGGTGAAACATCGCGACGAGATCGGGGTCGACGACCTGCAACTGATCGGCGTCGGTGCGCTGGTGTCGTTCGTGGTGGCACTGGTCGTGGTGAAGGCATTCATGGCCGTGGTAACGCGCCACGGCTTCGCGCCGTTTGCATGGTACCGCATCGTCGCCGGCATAGTGGCACTGGCCGTGCTCAACAGCTGAAGGCCCGGTCTGGACCTATTTAATTGGTTCGTATCGTTCCAGTCGTACTTCAGTAACCACCGCCTCTATTAATAGGTAAGGTATCCTGACTAGTAGCTGTGCGGGGCCACTGCTATGCTTCGCCAAACTTGTTGAGGCGGACGCGATGGCGACGGATCAGATGCTGCAGTTCGTCGTTCGCGATCAGGCCTATCCGGCCAAACGCGCGGCGGGCAACCGCGCCGCCGACTTCGCCGAGATCGCCGCACGTTATCCAGTGCCCGACGCCGCCGAGCAATCGGGGCGGTGCTCGCAATGCGGTGTGCCCTATTGCACCGTCCATTGCCCGCTCCACAATCACATCCCCGACTGGCTGCGCCTGACCGCTGAGGGCCGGCTGCGCGAAGCCTACGAGCTGTCCAACGCCACCTCGACCATGCCCGAGATCTGCGGCCGGATTTGCCCGCAAGATCGGCTGTGCGAGGGCAATTGCGTGATCGAGTTCTCCGGCCACGGCGCGGTGACGATCGGCGCGGTGGAGAAGTTCATCACCGACAAGGCGTGGGAAGAGGGCTGGGTCGAGCCGGTCGCGATCGGCCCGGCGCGCGGCCAGTCGGTTGGCGTGATCGGCGCGGGACCGGCCGGCCTGACGGCGGCGGAGTATCTGCGCAATCACGGCTACGAGGTGCACGTCTATGATCGGCACGATCGTGCGGGCGGGCTGCTGACCTATGGCATCCCCGGCTTCAAGCTGGAGAAGCCGGTCGTGATGCGCCGCGTCGAACGCCTGCGCGAAGGCGGGATCGTATTTCACCACGGCTTCGCGGTGGGAGAGCAGGCGAGTCTCGACGAGCTTCGCCAGCGCCACGACGCGGTGCTGATCGCGACGGGCGTGTACCGCGCGCGCGCCGTGGACATTCCCGGCGCCGACCGCGCCGTGCCGGCGCTGGATTACCTCACCACCTCCAACCGCAAGGGGTTCGGCGACGCGGTGCCCGCCTATGACGACGGCACGCTGTCGGCGGCGGGCAAGCATGTGGTGGTGATCGGCGGCGGCGACACGGCGATGGACTGTGTCCGCACCGCCGTGCGTCAGGGCGCCGCGAGCGTGAAGTGCCTGTACCGCCGCGACCGTGCCAACATGCCCGGTTCGCAGCGTGAGGTCGCGAACGCCGAGGAGGAGGGCGTCGAGTTCGTCTGGCTGGCCGCGCCGACCGATATCGGCGACGGCGAAGTGACGCTGCGCCGGATGCGCCTGGGTGCGCCCGACGCCAGCGGTCGGCGCGCGCCCGAGCCCGAACCGGACGGCGAGGTGAGCGTGCCTGCCGACATGGTGATCGCCGCGCTTGGCTTCGACGCGGAAGATCTGCCGGCGCTGTTCGGTGCGCCCGAGCTGGGCGTGACGCGGTGGGGCACGGTGCTGGTCGACGGCAAGACGATGATGACCAGCCTGGACGGCGTGTTCGCGGCCGGCGACATCGTTCGCGGCGCCAGCCTGGTCGTGTGGGCGATCCGCGACGGCCGCGACGTGACGGCGAGCATGCACAAGTGGCTTCGCTCACGGGCCGCGGCCGCGAAGGTGGCAGCATGATCGACCAGCGCGCCCGCCTCGCCGAACATGGCATGTACCGGCCCGAGTTCGAATCTGACGCATGCGGCGTCGGGCTCGTCGCTGCGACCGACGGCAAGCCGAGCCGGCGTGTCGTCCAGTCGGCGATCGATGCGCTGAAGGCGGTGTGGCACCGCGGCGCGGTCGACGCGGACGGCAAGACCGGTGACGGCGCGGGGCTGCATCTCGACTTGCCGGTGCGGTTCTTCGACGATGCGATCGCGGCGTCGGGGCACAAGGCGCGGCCAAACCGGCTGGCGGTCGGCATGATCTTCCTGCCCCGCACCGATCTGGGCGCGCAGGAAAGCTGCCGCACGATCGTCGAATCGGCGATCATCGAAGCGGGCTATACCATTTACGGCTGGCGGCAGGTGCCGGTGGATGTCGGCGTGATCGGCACCAAGGCGCAGCTGACCAGGCCCGAGATCGAGCAGATCATGATCGCCGGGCCGACGCCGGAGGAGCAGGACGCTGGCGAGTTCGAGAAGACGCTGTACCTCGTCCGCCGCCGGATCGAGAAGCGTGTGATCGCGGCGCAGATCCAGGGCTTCTACATCTGCTCGCTGTCGTGCCGCTCGATCGTCTACAAGGGACTGTTTCTCGCCGAGAGCCTGTCGGTCTTCTATCCCGACCTGCTCGACCAGCGCTTCACCAGCCGCGTTGCGATCTTTCACCAGCGCTATTCCACCAACACCTTTCCGCAATGGTGGCTGGCGCAGCCGTTCCGCTGCCTTGCGCATAACGGCGAGATCAACACGATCCGCGGCAACAAGAACTGGATGCTCAGCCACGAGATCCGCATGGCGAGCCTGGCATTCGGCGAGCATTCGGAGGACATCAAGCCGGTGATCCCGGCCGGGGCCAGCGACACCGCCGCGCTGGACGCGGTATTCGAAGCAATTTGCCGCTCGGGCCGCGATGCGCCGACCGCCAAGCTGATGCTGGTACCCGAGTCGTTGAACGAGACCGGCGACACGCCGGCTTCGCATACCGAGATGTACCGCTACCTCGCCAGCGTCATGGAGCCGTGGGACGGTCCCGCCGCCCTGGCGATGACCGACGGGCGCTGGGCGGTGGCGGGAATGGACCGCAACGCGCTGCGCCCGCTGCGCTACACGCGCACCTCCGATGGGCTGCTGATCGTCGGGTCGGAAAGCGGCATGGTGGTGGTGCCGGAGTCGACGATCATCGCCAAGGGACGGCTCGGCCCAGGGCAGATGATCGCGGTCGATCTGGACGAAGGCGTGGTGCTCGAGGACCGCGCCGTCAAGGACCGGATCGCCGGCGAGGTCGATTATGGCGGTCGCATCGGCGAGTTCCTGACCATGTCTGATCTCCCCGCGAGTGACACGGTGGTTTGCTTCTCGCGCGCCGAGTTGACCCGGCGTCAGGTCGCGGCCGGGCAGACGCTGGAGGACATGGAGCTGATCCTGGCGCCGATGGTGGAGGGCGCGAAGGAAGCGGTCGGATCGATGGGCGACGACACGCCGCTCGCCGTCATCTCCGACAAGCCGCGCCTGATCAGCCAGTTCTTCCGTCAGAATTTCTCTCAGGTCACGAATCCGCCGATCGATTCGTTGCGCGAGCGGCACGTGATGTCGCTTAAGACGCGGTTCGGGAACCTCGCCAATATCCTCGATGTCGAGGAGCGGCGCGAGCGCGTGCTGGTGCTCGACTCGCCGGTGCTGACGGGGGCGGACTGGGAACGGTTGCGCGCGCATTTCGGCGCGTCGGCGGCGACGATCGACTGCACCTTCTCAGCGGGAGGCGAGGCCGCCGACCTGCGCGCCGCGATCGCGCGTATCCGCGAGGAAGCCGAACAGGCGGTGCGGCAGGGCAAAAGCGAGCTGTTCCTGACCGACGAGAACGTATCGGAAGACCGCGTCGCGATCGCCGGCGTGCTCGCGGCGGCGGCGGTGCACACGCACCTCGTCGGCAAGGGCCTGCGCTCCTACGCCAGCGTCAACATCCGCACGGCGGAGTGTCTGGATACGCATTACTACGCGGTACTGATCGGCGTCGGCGCGACGACGGTGAACGCCTATCTGACCGAGGCTGCGATCGCGGACCGCCACGCGCGCGGCCTGTTCGGCGAGCTGTCGCTGGCCGACTGCCTGGCCCGGCACCGGACCGCGATCGAGGACGGGCTGCTCAAGATCCTGTCCAAGATGGGAATCGCGGTGATTTCCTCTTATCGTGGCGGCTATAATTTCGAAGCGGTCGGGCTGTCGCGCGCGCTGGTCAACGATCTCTTCCCAGGCATGCCGGCGAAGATCAGCGGCGAGGGCTATGCCTCGCTGCACCTCAACGCCGCGCTGCGTCACGATCTGGCGTTCGATGCGGGCGTGGCGACGCTGCCGATCGGCGGCTTCTATCGCCAGCGGCACGGCGGCGAGGCGCATGCCTATTCCGCACAACTGATGCACCTGCTGCAGACGGCGGTGTCGACCGACAGCTACACGCAATATCTGCAGTTCTCGCGCGGCGTCGCGGACCTGCCGCCGGTATATCTGCGCGATCTGCTGCAGTTCACCTTCCCGGATGAGGGCGTGCCGGTCGATCAGGTCGAGGCGATCACCGAGATCCGCAAGCGCTTCGTTTCGCCCGGCATGTCGCTCGGCGCGCTGGGGCCGGAGGCGCACGAGACGCTCGCGATCGCGATGAACCGCATCGGCGCCAAGGCGGTGTCGGGCGAAGGCGGCGAGGACCCGCGGCGTTTTCAGCCGTACGAGAATGGCGACAACGCCAATTCGGTGATCAAGCAGATCGCGTCCGGTCGCTTCGGCGTGACGGCGGAGTATCTCAACGCCTGCGAGGAGATCGAGATCAAGGTCGCGCAGGGCGCGAAACCGGGTGAGGGCGGGCAGCTGCCCGGCTTCAAGGTGACCGAGTACATCGCCAAGCTGCGCCATGCGACCCCCGGCGTGACGCTGATCAGCCCGCCACCGCACCACGACATCTATTCGATCGAGGATCTGGCGCAGCTGATCTACGACCTGAAGCAGATCAACCCGCGTGCCCGCGTGTGCGTGAAGCTGGTCAGCTCGGCGGGCATCGGCACCGTGGCGGCGGGCGTCGCCAAGGCGCATGCCGACGTGATCCTGATCTCCGGCCACGTCGGCGGCACCGCCGCCAGCCCGCAGAGCTCGATCAAATATGCCGGCACGCCGTGGGAAATGGGGCTGTCCGAAGTCAATCAGGTGCTGACGCTCAACGGCCTGCGCGGCCGCGTGCGCCTGCGCGCGGATGGCGGGCTGAAGACCGGGCGCGACATCGTCGTCGCCGCGATCCTGGGCGCGGAGGAGTTCGGGATCGGCACGCTGAGCCTTGTCGCGATGGGGTGCATCATGGTGCGCCAATGCCATTCCAACACCTGCCCGGTCGGCATCTGCACGCAGGACGAGCGGCTGCGCGCCAAGTTCACCGGCACGCCGGAGAAGGTCATCAACCTGATGACCTTCATCGCCGAGGAGGTGCGCGACATTCTCGCCCGGTTGGGCGTACGCTCACTGGACGAGGTGATCGGGCGGACGGAGTTCCTGCGCCAGGTCAGCCGGGGCGCCGAGCATCTCGACGATCTCGACCTCAACCCTATCCTCGCCAAGGTCGACGCGACGGATGCGGAGCGCCGGTTCAGTCTCGCCACATTCCGCAACGCGGTGCCGGACAGCCTCGACGCGCAGATGATCAAGGATGCCGCCAATGTCTTCTCGCGGGCCGAGAAGATGCAGCTGACCTATTCGGTGCGCAACGTCCACCGCGCGGTGGGCACCCGGCTGTCGAGCGAGATCGTCCGCGTTTTCGGGCAGGACAAGCTTGCCGACGGGCACGTCACCGTGCGGTTGCGCGGCTCGGCGGGTCAGTCGTTGGGCGCGTTTCTGGTCAAGGGCGTACGGCTGGAGGTGTTCGGCGACGCCAACGACTATGTCGGCAAGGGGCTGTCGGGCGGCGTCATCGTCGTTCGGCCCGCCGTCTCGTCGCCGCTGGCGAGCCAGGACAACACGATCATCGGCAATACCGTGCTGTACGGCGCGACGTCGGGCAAGCTGCTCGCGGCCGGACAGGCGGGCGAGCGGTTCGCGGTGCGCAACTCGGGGGCCAGCGTGGTGGTGGAGGGCTGCGGTGCCAATGGCTGCGAGTACATGACCGGTGGCGTCGCGGTGGTGCTGGGCGCGGTGGGGCAGAATTTCGGCGCGGGGATGACCGGCGGGATGGCGTTCATCTACGATGCCGATGGCAGCTTTGCGCGGCGCGCCAACCCGGAGAGCATCACCTGGGGGCGCCTCGCGTCGTCGCACTGGGCGGGCGTGCTGCGCGATCTGGTGGAGGAGCACGCGCGTGCCACCGACAGCAAATGGTCGCGTGGGCTGCTCGACGACTGGCATCGTGTGCTGGATCGGTTCTGGCAGGTGGTGCCCAAGGAGATGCTGGGCCGGCTGCCCCATCCACTCGACGAGGCGGCGGCGCTGATCGCGGCGGAGTAGCGGGCGAGGTTGAAAATTTCGGGCTAAACCGTTATATCCGGGTCGTTCAATCGGAGACTCGTGATGCGTATCGCACTTGCCGCCGTCGCTCTGACCAGTTCCGCACTGATCGCCGCTGCGCCCGCCGTGGCGCGTGAGCCGGTTCGCCCCACTGCCGAACAGGCTGCGGCCGCGCTGGGCAATCCCCTGGTTCAGGAAGCTGCTGCGCGCGCGCTGACGCAGTTGGTCGGCATCGTCCTGGATACGCGCGTCGGACCGGCGGCGATGTTGAGCGGCCCCGACGCGCGGGTCCGGCCCGATGACACGCTGCGTGATCTTGCCCAGCGCGACGATCCGTACTTCGAGGAACGCCTGTACGAAGGCGCGAAGCGCTCGATGGGCACGGCGGCTGCGGTCGCCGGCGGTGCAGCCGTGCAGGCCAAGGAGCTGAAGCGCACCGCCGATCGGCTCGAGGCTGCTCTGGCACCCCTGCTCGGCGCGATCGCGCCCGAGCGTTACTGAGCCAGTCGGCGGCCACGCGCCGCCAGCCAGCCCAGCCCGGCGAACAGCATCAGCGCCCACCAGCCGCCGTCGGTGCGGTACAGATACACCAGGCCCATTGCCGCGGCGGCGATCAGCACCAGCGCGGCGACGCGAGGCGTTGTTATCAGGCACGCTAGTGCGGTCCCGGCGACCAGCGCCACCCCGGCGTTGATCGCGAACCACCAATAGGACGCGTCCGGCCCGATCGACCCCGCTCCCGGCAGCTTGACCGTCGCGAAACCGCGCATCGCATTGGGGAACAGATCGGCCGACAGGTGCAACCCGATGCCGAGCGCCAGTCCGGCTGCGACTGCGAAACCGCGTCGATGCCAGCAGGCAAGGGCCGCAGGCAGTACGCTGTGCGTCAGCCCGCTGCGGTGGCCGATACCCAGATACAGGTCGAGATCGGGCAGCGTCGTGCCTGCCCACGCGGCAGCGAGGATCGCGAGCGCCGCTGCCCAGGAGAAGCGGGCGGCGAGCGCTGCAAGCCCGGCGGCCAGTAGCAGGAACCCAAAGGCTTGCATCAGTCTCCGTCACCCGGCCTTGAGCCGGGGTCCAACGCGCCCCCGGCCGTGCCGTTCGAGGCACGATGGATGCCGGCGCAAGGGCTCCCGGCAAAGTAGTACTTTGCTGGGCCCCCACGGCCGGCATGACGGATTAGGTGTAGAACCGGTCTTCCGCCTTGCCTAACAGCATCACCCATGTGGCAGCTTTTCCAATTCCCCCTGTGCCCCTTTTCCCGGAAAGTTCGCCTGCTGCTGGGCGAGAAGAACATCGGCTATCAGCTCGTGCGCGAGTCGCCCTGGCAGCGCCGCGACGAGTTCCTGGACATGAACCCGGCCGGGCAGACGCCGGTGATGGTCGATCCCGGCCGCGGCATCATGTTGATCGATTCGATGGCGATCTGCGAATATCTGGAGGAGACGGTCGAAAAGTCCGCGACGATCAACGGCACCGCCGTCAATCGCGCGGAGATCCGCCGCCTGGTGACGTGGTTCGACACGCAATTCTTTCGCGAGGTGACCGGCCCGCTGCTGTACGAGCGGATGGAAAAGCGCGTGGCGCTGGGGCAGGCGCCCGATGCGCGCGGCCTGCGCGACGCGATGAAGGGTGCGATCAAGCATCTCGATTATACCGACTATCTGCTCGATCACCGGCAGTGGCTGGGCGGCGCGACGCTGAGCCTCGCCGATCTCGCGGCGGCGGCGCAGATCTCGGTCACCGATTATCTGGGCGGCATCGACTGGAAAGGGCACGAGCAGACCGCGCGCTGGTATCGCGGGCTGAAAAGCCGGCCGAGCTTTCGCCCGTTGCTGAGCGAGCGGATGGAGATGGTGACGCCGCCCTCGCACTACGACAATGTCGATTTCTGATGCACGTCGGCGCCGGTCCTGACGCGCCTGCGGCAGCGCAGATCGGCTTCGACGACTGGCTGCGGGTCGACATCCGGGTTGGCACGGTGGTCGCGGCCGAGCCGTTTCCCGAGGCGCGCAAGCCGGCGCTGAAGCTGCGCATCGATTTCGGCGCCGTCATCGGCGTCAAGCGATCGTCGGCGCAGATCACCGAACATTATGCGCCGGAGCAGCTGCTGGGGCGGCAGGTGGCGGCGGTGGTCAACTTCGCGCCACGCCAGATCGGCCGCTTTCTGTCGGAGGTGCTGTGTCTCGGCTTCCCCGACGCGGGTGGGGCAGTGGTGCTGATCGCGCCCGACGCGAAACTGCCCGACGGCGGCCGGCTGTTCTGATCCGCGTCGGCACCGCGGGCTGGGCGATCCCGGCGGCAGTGCGCGACGCGTTCCCGGCCGAGGGAACGGCGCTGCAACGCTATGCCGCACGGTTTGGCGCGGTCGAGATCAACTCCAGTTTCCACCGCCCGCACCGCCGCGCGACCTACGAACGCTGGGCCGCGAGCGTGCCGCCGGGGTTCAGGTTTGCGGCCAAGCTGCCCAAGACGATCACGCACGGGGCGCGGCTGATCGACTGCGACGCGTTGCTGGTGAAGTTCGCAGACGAAGTCGGCGGCCTCGGCGACCGGCTCGGACCGATCCTGGTGCAATTGCCGCCGAGCCTTGCCCTTGATGCGGAGGTAGCGGCTAGCTTCTTCGACCGGCTGGCGGCGGTGCTGCCGGCCGCGCATGCCTGCGAGCCGCGTCACGCGAGCTGGTTCACGGCCGAGGCCGACGCGCTGCTTGCCGGCCACCGCGTCGCGCGCGTCGCGGCCGACCCGGCGCGGGTTCCCGAAGCAGCACTGCCGGGCGGCTGGCGCGGCCTCACCTACGCCCGCTGGCACGGCTCGCCGGCGATGTACCGGTCGAGCTACGACGATGCGGCGTTGGCGGGGCATGCGGGGGTGGCGCGGGCCGAAGGGGAGAGCTGGACCTTCTACGACAACACTACGCTTGGCGCGGCCACGCCGAATGCGCTGGCGTTGGTCGATCTGCTCGCCCCGTAGAGTTCGAAGCCGCCACCGCCCCGCCACGGTCACCCTTGGCCGTACATGGAATTCTGCTATGAGTAAGGCCTCAGCAAAGTGGAGGCGACGATGGACGATTGTTGCGGTAAAGACTGCCCCTGCTGCCAAAAGGGCAAGTAAACACGTTTGGATCCGACGGCCGGTGGCGACCTTCAGTCTTCGCCGGCCGCCAGCAGCGACTCATCAAACTGCGCGAGCAGGTCCGCCACATCGTCATAGATCACCGCCGCGCCCGCCTCGCGCAGCACGTCGTCGCTGAACCCGCCCGAGCGCACCGCGACCGGCGTCATCCCGCACCGCTTTGCAGCCTCCATGTCGAACGGCGAGTCGCCGACCACCACCACCGCGTCGGCCGCGATGCCGTTCGCCTTCTTCAGTGCGACGGCGAAGATGTCGGGGGCGGGCTTGGAATGTTCGACATCGTCGATGGTGGTAACCACGTCGACCAGCCCGGCGATGCCGAGCAGCTGCTGGTAGTGGTCGAGTTCGTCCTTACCCGCCGACGAGGCGAGCGCGACGAGGCGACCGCTGGCGTGGACGCGTTCGACCAGCTCCCGCGCCTGCGGAAAGGCGGCGGCGGTCTCCAGAAAACGGTCCTTGAAGATGCGGCCGTGCGCGTCGCCCAGCGCCTCGGCTGTGTCCTCGTTGGCGCCAGGCAAGAGGGTGGGGACGAGGTTGTCGGCGCCCTTGCCGATCTGCGCAGCGATGCGCTCGGGATCGATGTCATGGCCGGCGTCGGCGAACGCCTGCACCCAGGCGTCCACATGCAGGCGGTTGGTGTCGACCAGCGTCCCGTCGAGGTCGAAGAAGACCGCACGACAGGTCATGGGTCGATACTCTTGCTGGCTTGTTCGAACAGGTCGCGCGACAGGCCGGGAGTCGCGGTGATTCGCTCCAGCTCGGCGCGCATCAGCGCGGCCCGGCCCGCATCGTACCGCTTCCAGCGGGCGAGCGGCGGCAACAGCTTGGCGGCGGTCTGCGGGTTGAGCTTGTCGAGCGCGATCAGCTGGTCGGCGAGCAGGCGGTAGCCGGAACCGTCGGCGGCGTTGAACGCGCGCTGGTTGACCCCGAATGCGCCGACCAGCGCGCGCGCGCGATTGGGATTGGCGAGCGTGAAGTCACGGTGCTGCAACAGCTCCGTCACCGTGACGCCGGTGTCATCGCGCGACGACAGCGCCTGCGTCTGGAACCATTTGTCGAGCACCAGCGCGTTGTCGGCATAGCGGTTGTAGAAGATGTCGAGCGCCGCCACACGCTCGTTGCTGTCACCGTTCGCCAGCGTGGTCAGCGCGGCCTGCCGATCGGTCATGTTGTCCGCCACCTCGAACTGCGTGAACGCGAGCTTCGCCGCGTCACCCGCCCCGGACGCGGCGATGTAGCCGAGCGCCACGTTGCGCAGCCGGCGCAGACCCTTGGCGGCGGGCGAATAGGTGTAAGGTTCGCGCGCACCGCTGTACTTCTCGCGCCATTGCCCGTCGAGGCGACGGCCGAGCTCGCGCCGCAGCCCTTCGCGCGCTCGGAAGATCGCGTCGGGATCGACGATGGCGAGCTGATCGCCGACGAAGCTCTCGGCGGGCAGCAGCACCGCCTCCGCGACGAATGCCGGATCGAGATCGGGGTCCGCCAGCGTCGCCGCCACCGCCTTCACGACGGCGTCGCTGTCCGCGCGACCCTCCACCGTCGCCGCGACGAGCGTGTCGAGCATCAGCTGCTGCATCGCCTCGTAGCGCGCGAACGGATCATCGTCGTGCGCGGACAGGAACGCCAGATCCGCGGCCGAGCGGTCGCTTTCGATCACCACCGGAGCCGAAAAGCCGCGGTTTATCGACAGCACCGGCCGCTCGCCCATGTCGTCGAAGACCAGCGTCTCGCTTGCCCGATCCAGCATGACCAGCTGCTCGGCCCCGAGCGGCCGGCCGGTGTCCGCGCCGAACAGGCGCAGCTTCAGCGGCAACACCATCGGCTGCTTGTGGGGCTGACCCGGCGTGGCGGGCAGGTGCTGCGCCAGCCGCAGCGTCGTGCGACCCCCCTCTTGCGACAGGGCGTCGTGCGTCAGCTCGGCGACGACGCGCGGCGTACCGGCCTGCGAATACCACAGCCGGAACTGCGTCAGGTCGACCCCACCGCCGAATTCCATGCAGCGCACGAAATCCTCGCACGTCGCGGCGGTGCCGTCATAGCGATCGAAATACAGATCGGTCGCCATCCGGAAGCGCTGCGGCCCCAGGATCGTCGCCATCATGCGGATCAGCTCCGCGCCCTTGTTGTAGATGGTGGCGGTGTAGAAGTTGGAGATCTCCTGATATTCGTCGGGCCGGACCGGGTGCGCGAGCGGGCCCGCGTCCTCCGGGAACTGCGCGGCGCGAAGCCCGCGCACGTCCTCGATGCGCTTGACCGCAGCACTGCCCTGATCGGCGGAAAAGCCCTGGTCGCGATAGACGGTGAACCCCTCCTTCAGCGACAGCTGGAACCAGTCGCGGCAGGTGACGCGGTTGCCCGACCAGTTGTGAAAATATTCGTGCGCGACCACCGTGGCGATCCCGTCGTAATCATAGTCGGTCGCGGTATCAGGGTCGGCCAGGATGTAGCGGCTGTTGAAGATGTTCAGCCCCTTGTTCTCCATCGCCCCGAAATTGAAATCGTCGACCGCGACGATGTTGAACACGTCGAGATCGTACTCGCGCCCGTACGCCTTTTCGTCCCACGCCATCGACAGCTTGAGCGCGTGCATGGCATGCGCGGTGCGCGGCAGGTCGGCCTCGCGCACCCAGATACCGAGCTGCACCGTGCGGCCCGAAGCGGTGACGAAGCTGTCGCGATTGCAGGCGAGATCGCCTGCGACCAGCGCGAACAGGTAGCACGGCTTCAGGAACGGGTCGTGCCACTCGGCCCAGTGCGTGCCGTCCGCCTCATCTCCGGCCGCGATCGGATCGCCATTGGCGAGCAGCACCGGATAGCGCGCCTTGTCCGCGCTCAGGCGTACGCGATAGCGGCTGAGCACGTCCGGGCGATCGGGGAAGAAGGTAATGCGGCGAAAGCCCTCCGCCTCGCACTGCGTGCACAGATTGCCGCCCGATGCGTACAGCCCCATCAGCTGCGTGTTGGCGGCGGGCGCGATCTCGACCTCGGTTTCGATCGTGTGCGTATCGCCCGACAGCGCGATGACGAGCTGCTCGTTCTCCATGCGCCAGTCGTTGATCGCGACGCCGTCGACGCTGACCGACAGCGGCGTCAGCCCGTCGCCGTCGAGGCGCAGCGGTTCGTCGGGCGTAGAACGGGTGACGTGCAGCGTCGCCCTGACCCGCGTCGCGACCGGATCGAGCCGAAAGTCGAGCACCACGTCCGGCACCAGCCAGGCGGGAGGGCGGTAATCCACACGCCGGGTGACGTGTGGGGCGCTGAGGCTCTGCTGCATGTCCATGGAGCGGATATACGCACGAAAGGGCAAAAATCCTCCCCATCCGGGGAGGATTGCGCCACGCCGCCGCCATGCTACCGCCCCGACACACACGATAAGGATCGAGGATGTTTCGCATTTCCGCCGCGCTGGGTCTCGCGCTGCTGACCGGGGCGGCGGTCGCCCAGCGCCCGGAGCCGGCCGCCAGGGTCGATGCGCGCATGGCCGCGCCGCTGCCTGCCGACCAGGCCGCGATGAAGGCGCATGTGCTGTTCCTCGCTTCCGATGCGATGCGTGGGCGTGAGGCCGGCAGCGCCGAATACGACATCGCGGCACAGTATGTGGCCGCGCAGTTCTACGCCGCCGGGCTGAGGCCGGCTGGCGACGCCGACGCCGCGGGCACCGGCTATCTGCAGCGCGTGCCGATGGTAAGCTATCGGGTCGAGGGGCCGGGGAAGTTCGCGTGGAAGCCGAGGAACGGGCGCGCGCAGCCGTTGGCGCCGGGCGCCGACTTCATCGCCACGGCCAATGCCGCCCGGGCGGAGACCCGCGTCAGCGCGCCCGTCGTCTTCGTCGGCCACGGCGTCACCGCACCGCAATATGGCCATGACGACTACAAGGGCGTCGATGTGCGCGGCAAGATCGTCGCCGTGGTGAACGGCGCGCCGGCGGGGTTCGGGGGCGAGGAATCCGCCTTCTTCGCGAGGGCCGGCACAAAGGCGCGCACGGCACAGGCAAGGGGCGCCGTCGGGCTGATCACCGTCGCCGCGCGCGCCGCGCCTCCACGTCCTGCCGCCGCGCCCGCTGCGGCGCCGGGCGCGACGGCGGCACCCCTGGCCGCTGTTCAGCCCGTCGTACCCGCCCCCGCGCCCGTCCTGCCTCGCGGGCCGGCGCGGATGACCTGGGCCAATCCCGACGGCACCGGCCGTGTCGATGCGGCGGGCGCGCCGATGCTTGGCTCACTGACGGCGCTGGGCGCGGCGAAGCTGTTCGGCGCGGACTATTCGCGCATCACGGCGGCCGCGGCGGCGGGGGAGAAGGCGCGCTACACCGCGATCCGGCCCGCCGGCGTCCTGTCGGTCGAGGTGAACACGAGCTTCGAGAAGGTCGCGAGCAGCAATGTCGTCGGCGTGATCCCCGGCAGCGATCCGAAGGTCGGCAAGGAAGTGGTCGTCCTGTCGGCGCATCTCGACCATATCGGCGTGCGGACGACAGGAGAGGGCGACCGGATCAACAACGGCGCGCTCGACAATGCGATCGGGATCGCCAGCCTGATCGAGGAGGCGAAGCGTTTCGCGGCATCCGGCACGCCACCCAGGCGCACCGTCATGTTCCTGGCGGTGACCGCTGAGGAAAAGGGGCTGGTGGGCGCGGATTACTTTGCGAACCATCCCACCGTGCCGATCGGCAACATCGTCGCGAACGTGAACCTCGACATGCCGGTGCTGCTCTACCGTTTCCAGGACATGACCGTGTTCGGGGCGGAGCGGTCGACGCTGGGCCCGATCGTCCGCCGCGCGGCGCAGTCGGCGGGGGTCGACCTGACCCCCGACGCGAACCCGGAAGAAGCGTTCTTCGTCCGCTCCGACCATTTCCGCTTTGTCGAAAAGGGAGTGCCGTCGGTCTTCCTCTGGCCCGGGCAGAAGGGCGACGGCGGCGCGTTCCGGAACTTCCTCAAGACCTGCTACCATCGCCCGTGCGACGAACTCGCCAAACAGCCGATCCTGTGGGATCAGGGCGTGCGCTTCGTCGACGTCAATTACCGCATCGCCCGCGAGATCGCCGACGGGCCGGCGCGGCCGGTGTGGAACAAGGGCGATTATTTCGGGATGTTGTTCAAGGGACCGATGGCTAAATGAGATCGACTTTTAAGCTCGCAGCGGCGGCCTTGCTGGCCGCCACTCCAGGCCTCGCCGCCGACCCGCTCGCGCCCGAGGAAGCGGCCCTGAAGGCGCATGTCGCCTTCCTCGCGTCGGACGCGCTGCGCGGGCGCGAGGCGGGCACGGCGGATTACGACGTCGCCGCCGAATATGTCGCCGCCGAGATGATGAAGGCGGGGCTTGTGCCCGCCGGCCCGAATGGCAGCTGGTTCCAGCAGGTGCCGCTCCTCGTCTCGCGGCCCGCCGGCCAGCCGACGATGTCGCTGACCGTCGCCGGCCGAACCACGCCGCTGGTCCTCAACACCGACTTCACCTTGCGCCGGACCACCGGCATCGAGCAGCTGGACGTATCGGGGCCGGTAGTGTTCGCCGGCTATGGCGTGGTCGACCCTGCTTCCGGTCGCGACGATTATCGTGGTCTCGACGTGCGCGGCAAGATCGTCGCGGTGCTGCAATCGGGGCCGCGCGGCGGCAACAGCGAAGTCGACGCGCATCTCGGCAACCGCGTCGATCGCGCCAAGGTCGCGGCGGCACGCGGTGCCAGGGGCGTGGTGCTGATCGAATCCTCGCAGATCCATGCACGCCTACCCTTCGCACGTCAGGCGCAGGATTGGGACGCGCGCGCGGTCACTTGGCTGGGTGCCGACGGCAAGCCTCGGGGTGAGGGTGCGCCGGGGCTGGGCGTGATCGGCTATGCAGGCGCGGCCAAGCTGTTCGCCGGGTCACGGCTGCGCTGGGCGGACGTGCTGGCCGCCGACACCGCCGGCCGTGCGGTGCCGACCGGGCCGCTCGCCGCGACGCTGTCCACCACGCAACGCTTCACTACCGAGCGGCTGCGTAGCGCCAATGTCGTGGGCCGGCTGCCGGGCAGCGACGCCAGGCTGGATGCCGAGCACATCGTGCTGTCGGGCCATCTCGACCATATCGGCGTCACGCGGCCGGTGGAGGGTGACGGCATCAACAATGGCGCGATGGATAACGCCATCGGCATCGCGGCGATGATCGAGGTCGCGCGCGCGTTCCAGAAATCGGGCGAGCGGCCCAAGCGATCGCTGCTGTTCGCCGCGGTGACGGCGGAGGAGAAGGGGCTGGTCGGGTCCGACTATCTCGCCAGCAACCCGCTCGCCTCCGCGCGCACGGTGGTGGCCAACGTCAACCTCGACATGCCGCTGCTGACCTACAAGTTCACCGACCTGACGGCCTACGGCGCCGATCGCTCCACCATCGGCCCCGTGGCGGCGGCGGCGGCGCGTGCGGAGGGCTACAGTCTCGCGCCCGATCCCTCGCCGGCGGAGGCGATCTTCACGCGCTCGGATCACTACAGCTGGGTGCGCCAGGGCGTGCCGTCGGTGTTCCTCGTCACCGGCTATGGCGGGGCAGGCCGCACGGCGTGGGAACGGTTCCTCAAGAGCCACTATCATCAGCCGTCCGACGAAATCGGCCTGCCGATCGACTGGACCGCCGCGCGCGGCTTCGTACGGGTCAACTACCAGATCGCCCGCGCACTGGCGAACGGCGCGGATCGGCCACGCTGGGTGAAGGGTGATTACTTCGGGACGGCATTCAAGGGACCGATGGCGCGATGACCCCAATCCTCCCCGTTTACGGGGAGGTGGCGCGCCCGAAGCGCGTGACGGAGGGGGCTCTCGGCGGGCAGTGCTCCCCTTGGCCCACCCCCTCCAGCGCTCGCTGCGCGAGCGGTTCCCCTCCCCGTCCCGGGGAGGATTGAGTGCGCCTCCTGATCTTCGGCCTCGGCTACTCCGCTCGACGCATCGCCATGTTGGCGGCAGCGCGCGGCGCGATCGTCACCGCCACGACGCGCGACGGGCGGGACGGTACGCTGCGTTTTGGCGACCGCGATGCGGTGCTGCCCGCGCTTGCGGCGGCGACCCATGTCCTGTCCTCCGTTCCGCCCGACGGTGACACCGACCCGGTGCTCGCCACCTACGGCGACGCGCTCCGCGGCAAGTGGCTCGGCTATCTGTCCTCTACCGGCGTCTATGGCGACACGGGCGGCGCCTGGGTGGACGAGAGCGCCGCAATCGGCGGACGCCGGCCAGCACGCGCCGCGGCGGACCGTGCCTGGCTGGCGCTGGGCGCGCGCGTGTTCCGCCTGCCAGGCATCTACGGACCGGGCCGTTCGGCGCTCGACCGCGTGCGGTCCGGCGAGGCGCATCGGGTCGGCGGCAGCGGCGTGTTCAGCCGCATCCATGTCGACGATCTGGCTGCGGGCGTGGTGGCGGGCTTCGATGCGCCGGCGGGCGCGTACAATCTCGCCGACGGCCTGCCGGCCCCGCACGATGCGGTGATCGAGTTCGCCGCCCGGCTGCTCGGCAAGGAGCCGCCGCCGGTCGTCCCGCTCGGCCAGCTGTCGCCGATGGCGCGCGGCTTTCACGCGGAGAACCGGCGCGTGTCCAGCGCCAAGGCGCGGCGGGAACTAGGCTGGAGCCCTTGCTACCCCGACTACCGTGCCGGCCTGCGCGCGGTCAGCGCCACCAGCAGCCCCACCGCCGCCAGCCCCGCTCCCCCCGCGGCGAGCAGCGACCAGCGATAGCCCTCGAACAGCGTCGACAGGGCCATCGCGATCACCGGCACGATGACCGACGAATAGGCCGCCTTGGCCGGTCCGATCACGCGCAGGACCCGGTAATAGAGCGGAAACGCCAGCGCCGACGCGAACAGCGCCAGGTACCCGACGCCCAGCCAATAGCCCGCGCGCGTTTCGACGACCGGCGGGCCGTGCAGCGCCCAGGCGAGCGCGCCGTCGATGAGCGCGCCCAGCGCCATCGCCACCGTCAGCGTCGCGAACATCGGATATCGCTTGGCGGTCTGCGTCGCCTGCAGCACGTTGGCGATCGACGCCGACAGGATCCCCGCCGCGGTCAGTCCAATCCCCAGCAGCGCAGACGATGCCCCGCGCGGGCCGGCGCGCGCCTCGTGCAGCAGCAACAGCCCGATGCCGGCCAGCGCGATGGCCGATCCGACCAGCAGTTGCCGGCCCAGCCGCTGCCCCAGGAAGATGCGCGCGAGCAGCGCATTGGGGATCAGCAGCGTCGCGAACAGCACCGCGACCAGCCCGGACGTGATGAAGCCCTCCGCCCGGTAGACGAGGTTGAAGTTGCCGCAGAACTGAAACAGCCCGATCGCCGCCGCGAACGCCCAGCCACGCGCGTCCAGCCGGAAGCTCTCGCGGCGCAGGATCGCGACCAGCGCCATCGCGGCGGCGGCGAGGATGAAGCGGTAGGTGACCGACCAGGCCGGCGGCACGACACCGAGCTGATCGCGGATGATGATCCAGGTGGATCCCCAGATCAGCGTGACCACAGCGAAGGGGATCAGGATGGCGGCTCTGGTGGATTGCGGGCGAGCGACCTCGCTCACAGCGCGCTGATCGCCTCTGCGAGCTTCGCCACGTCGGCTGCCTCGCTGTCCCATGCCGTCACCAGCCGCACCTCGCCGGGCGCCCAGTCGTAGAAGTCGAAGCCCTGCGCCCGCAGCGCGGCCGCTTCGTCCGGTGTGGCGCGCAGGAACACCTCGTTCGCCTCGACGCGATGCACCAGCCGCTCTCCCGCTCCCACCGCGAGCGTCGCGGCACGCGCGTTGGCGGCGCGGCCGCAGTCCAGCCACAGATCGCCCTCCAGCATCGCCAGGATCTGCGCGGCGAGATAACGACCCTTCGACAGCAGCAGCCCGGCGCGCTTGCGGCGGCGCAGCGTCTGCTCCGCCAGCTCGGGCTTGAAGAACACCAGCGCCTCCGCGCTCATGCCGCCATTCTTGACGAAGCCGAACGAGAGCGCGTCGACGCCCGCGCGCCAGGTCAGGTCGGCCAAGTTCCCCCCGGTGAACGCGACCGCGTTGGCAAAGCGCGCCCCATCCATATGCAGGCCCCAGCCCCGCGCCCGGCACAGCTCCCCGATCGCTGCGACCTCGTCCGCGCGGTAAGCGAGGCCGTATTCGGTGGCGTTGGTGATCGACACGGCGTGCGGCTGGACGCGATGCACATCGTTGACCACCGCATCGGCGACCGCGGCAATCGCGTCCGGCGTCAGCTTCGCACCCGGCCCCTCGGCGAGCATCAGCTGGCTCCCGTGCGTGTAGAATGCCGGCGCGCCCGCCTCGTCGTTCTGGATATGCGCGTCGCGGTGGCAGATCGTGGCACCCCAGGGGGGGCAAAGCGCACCCAGCGCGAGGCAGTTCGCCGCCGTGCCCGTCGGCACCCACAGCACACGCACTTCGGTGCCGAACAGCTCGCCCAGGCGCCCGTCGAGCGCCTTTGACCAGCGATCCCCGTCATACGCGGTATCGAGCGTGTTTGCGTCCGCCATGGCGGCGAGCACGCGCGGATGAACCGCGGCGGCATTGTCGGAGAAGAAGCGCATGGGCGCGGGCTTTACGGGCAGGCGGCTTGGGGTCAACGATTTGTCCATGACCGAGCGATTGACCCTGGCGCAGGCGCGGCGCGTGGCGGTGGCCGCGCAAGGCTTCGCGCAGGGACGGCCGAAGGTTGTAACCGCAGCCGATCTGCGACGGACGATCGGCAGGACGCAGCTGCACCAGATCGACAGCGTCAACGTACTCGCGCGAGCGCATTACCTGCCGGCCTTCTCGCGCCTTGGTGCGTACGACATCGCGCTGCTGGATCGCGCGGCGTGGGGACACCGGCGCGAGCGGCGGCTCTTCGAATATTGGGCGCACGAGGCGTCGCTGCTGCCGCTGGAGTTGCACCCGCTGTTGCGCTGGCGGATGGCGGAGGCGGATCAGGGATCGATCGGTTGGGCCAGCCTGCGCGCGTACGCCGGCGAGCGCCGGCCAGAGGCAATGGCATTGCTGAAGCGCATCCGTGAAGATGGTCCGCTCGCCGCATCCGATGTCGAACAACGCACAACTCCCGGCGGCTGGTGGACGTGGAGCGAGGCGAAGCGGCAGCTGGAGTGGCTGTTCTGGGCAGGACACGTCACCACCGCGACGCGGCGCGGCAGCTTCGAGCGCGTGTACGACCTGACCGAGCGCATCATCCCCGCCGCCGTGCTGGCGCTGCCGACGCTTTCGCCGGCCGACGCGCACAAGGCGCTGGTCGAGCGGTCGGCGCGCGCGCTCGGCATCGCCACCGAGCCCGAGCTGCGCGACTATTTCCGCCTCAAGCCCGCGCAGAGCGCGGCGGCGGTCGCGGCGCTGGTCGCCGATGGCGTGCTGCTGCCGACGACGGTGCCAGGCTGGAGCGATCGCGCGTTCCTCCACCGCGACGCGCGCCGCCCGCGTCGCCTCGAGGCGCGCGCGCTGCTCGCCCCGTTCGATCCGCTGGTCTGGGAGCGCACCCGCACCGAGCGGCTGTTCGGCTTCCGCTATCGGCTGGAGATCTACACGCCCGCGGACCGGCGCGTGCACGGCTACTACGTCCTGCCCTT
Source organism: Sphingomonas bacterium (assembly GCF_028292945.1). Lineage (GTDB taxonomy): Bacteria > Pseudomonadota > Alphaproteobacteria > Sphingomonadales > Sphingomonadaceae > Sphingomonas. The sequence goes on from NZ_JAQGLJ010000022.1 coordinate 76,137, forward strand.
CCTGCTCGGCGACCGGCTGGTCGCGCGCGCGGACCTGAAGGCGGATCGCCAGGCGGGTCACCTGCTGGTGCAGCAGGTGACGGTGGAGCACGGCGCACCGGGCGAGACGATGCGCGAGCTGGCGGCGGAGTTGGATGCGATCGCGATGTGGTTGGGGCTGAACAGGCCCCTGCCGCTTGCGGAAGGAGTTTAGCCCCCCGTCAGTCCTGCAAACCTGACCACCTGCTGCCCCACACGGCAGAGCTGCTCCACCACCGAGGGGTCGCTTGCCCCGCCCTCGTTGTCGAACTTGGTCTCCTGGCTGTTGATCGCGGCCGCAAAGGGTGTCGGCCAGCCGCGCAGCGCGTGGACGATCGAGCGCAGCGCGGCGATCGTCGAGCCGGTCGCCTGCCAGCCATAAGCGGTCGCGATCAACCCGACCGGCATGTCGGCCAGGTATGGCCGAGCGTCTCCCGCCGTCTCCTCCAGCAGGTCGAGCGCGTTCTTGACCACCCCGGAGATCGACCCGTGATAGCCGGGGCTGGCGATGATCACCGCCGATGCTTCGCGGATCGCGGTTACGAAGGCCTGCTCGTCGGCCGTACGGCTCGTCGCGCGGGGGTCGTACAGCGGCAACCGGGCCATGTCGGCGCCGCCGAACATGCGGGTCGCGAACCCTTCGCGCTCGGCCGCGTCCAGCGCGATGCGCAGCGCGCGTTCGGTGGAAGAGGGGCCACCGATCGTGCCGCCGATGCCGACTACTAGAGGAGTACTCACAGGCTGGCCCTTACAGGGCGCGGGGCGTCACGGAAGTAAATTCCGTGACGTCGGACGGGCTCGCCGATGGACCCGCCGGCCGGCCAGCGCCGTCTCGTGACTAGCCGTGGCTAGTCACGTGCGGACAGCAGGCCTAAGATGGCCTGCTTGCGCTGGCTGTATTATAACGGTAACACACGATTGACCGACCGCCGGAGCGATTCCATGCCACCCGACGCACTGCCCCCCACGGCACGCCTGCGGTACGCCTATGATCGCGCGATCGGCAGCGACTGGCCGTATCGGGCCGAGGGCGGACAGCCCGACGAGCCGGCCGAACCGCTTTATCCCGCGCTGAAGCCAAAGCGGGCTGCGCGACCATGGCTGCGCTGGGTGATGCGCGCGCTGGGCGCCGGCATCGTGCTGCTGGTCATCGCGATCATCTGGCTGGCGGTGACCGCGCCCTTGTCGCGCTCGCTGCTGCCGCCGACGCCGCCTTCGGTCACGCTGACCGCCGCCGACGGCACCCCGATCGCGCGGCGCGGCGCGATCATCGGCGCGCCGGTCGATGCCAGCAAGCTGCCGGACCATGTCACGCAGGCGTTCCTGGCGATCGAGGATCGCAGCTTCCAGTCGCACTGGGGCATCAGCCTCAAAGGCATCGCGCGCGCAGCGTGGAGCAACGTCGGCGCGGGCGGGGTGCGGCAGGGCGGGTCGACCATCACGCAGCAGCTGGCGAAGAACGCGTTCCTCGACTCCGATCGCACCGCCGCGCGCAAGCTGCGCGAGGTGATGATCGCGTTCTGGCTGGAAGCCTGGCTGTCGAAGAACGAGATCCTGTCGCGCTATCTGTCGAACGTCTATTTCGGCGATAACGTCTACGGCATGCGCGCGGCGGCGAAGCATTATTTCGGCCGCACGCCCGAGCGGCTCAACATCGGTCAGGCGGCAATGCTGGCGGGGCTGGTCAAGGCGCCGTCGCGGCTTGCCCCCACCGGCAACCTCTCGGGCGCGCGCAAGCGGCAGGCGCTGGTCGTCGCGGCGATGGTTGACGCGGATTTCCTGACTCCGGCGCAGGCGCGCGTGGTGCAGCCACAGCGGGTGCTCGCGACCCGTCCAGTCGGCCTGCCCAGCGGCACCTATTTCGCCGATTGGGTGCTGCCCGAAGCGCGCGACGCGGCGGGTGAGGTCAAGAGCGAGGCGACGGTCCAGACCACGCTCGACATCCGGATGCAAAAGGCGGCGGAGGCGGCGGTGCGGCGCGCCGGCCTGCGCGACGCGCAGGTCGCGATGGTGGCGATGCGCCCCGATGGCCGCGTGGTCGCGATGGTCGGCGGCAAGGACTATAAGAAGTCCAGCTTCAACCGTGCGACGCAGGCGCGCCGTCAGCCGGGCTCCGCGTTCAAGCTGTTCGTGTACCTAGCCGCCTTGCGCAGCGGGATGAGGCCGAGCTCCACCGTCGAGGACGCGCCGATCGACTTCGCGGGGTGGAAGCCCAAGAACGACGACGGTCGCTATCTGGGCGAGATCAGCCTGCAACGTGCGTTCGCGCGCTCGTGCAACGTCTGCGCGGCGCGGCTGACGCAGCAGGTCGGCGTCAAGGCGGTGATCAAGGCGGCGCGCGATCTCGGCATCTCCACTCCCATCGCCAATGAGGCGACGATCTCGCTCGGCACCTCGACCGTGTCGCTGCTGGAGCTGACCGCCGCCTATGCCGCGGTCGCCGACGGTCGCTATCCGGTGCGCACGCACGGCGTTGCCGAAGGACGCGAACCGGGCTGGCTGGAGAGCTTCACCGGTCGACAGTCGCGGATGGACCCAGACGTCGAAGCGGACATGAAGGCGCTGCTGGACTCGTCGCTCAATCGCGGCACGGGGATGGAGGCGGCGCTGTCGGTGCCTGCCTGGGGCAAGACCGGAACGACGCAGGACGGTCGCGACGCGCTGTTCGTGGGCTGGGCGCGCGACCTGGTGGTGGGTGTGTGGGTCGGCAACGACGACAACACGCCCAATCCGGGCCTCCACGGCGGCGGCGTGCCCGCGCGCATCTGGCGCGACTTCATGGGCCAGGCGCTGAGGGTGCAGACCCGCGCCGGTGCCCGCGCGGCCGCTGCGGCGGAAGAGGCGGCGGCGCAGGGCGAGAACGAAAGCGAGCCGCTGATCCCCGACGTCGGCGGTGAGATCGAAGGGCTGGGCCTCAACCTCAAGCTCGACCGCGACGGCTCGATTTCGATTGGTCCCAGCGAGGATCGCGGCCCGCCGCCGGAGGGACCGCCGCCGCGTGATGAGCGGCGCGCGGAGGAGGAGCTGGAGTAGGCGCTCCGCGGGTGAGCAAGCTTTCTTCTCATTCGCGGGTTACGATACCGCCGCCCACCATTCCGCGTAGCTGGAGTTTCGAGCCAGCTTTCGGTTCTCGTCGGGGGTGCCATCGGTCCACCACACCGTTCCGCGTTCACCCAAGGCGATCTTTGCCGCGTCAACCTGCGCACGGGCCGTCGCTAGCGCGTCCGGATCGGCGGACCTGAGCGCCACGCCAACGGCACGGCGCGCGGTCATCAGCGCGTCCACCAGCGCCTGGCGTTCGGCCCCGGGCAGCGCCGGGTCGGCACGTCGCCACAGGCGGCCGCGCACGATCAGATAGCGGCCGTCGGGGGTGAACAAGGGCGCGTCCGGCATCGTGGATCAACGCCGCGCGCCGCTGGCGGTGCCGTCAAGGAACCCACGGCCGGTGCCGCCGCTTGAGGCGGAATGAAGGACGACGACAAATATCAGGCGGTGCCCAGTGGCCGCCTGGCGCGGCTCGGCGGCTTTGGCCGGCTTGCGGGCGGCGTGGCCGGCGGCATGGTGGCGGAGGGCGCGCGGCGGTTGGCGGCGGGCGAGCGGCCGCGACTCAACGACCTGCTGCTGACCCCCGCCAACGCGACGCGCGTCGCCGATCGGCTGGCACACATGCGCGGTGCGGCGATGAAGCTGGGGCAGATGATCTCGATGGATGCGGGCGATGTGCTGCCGCCCGAGCTGTCCGCGATCCTGGCCCGCCTGCGCAATCAGGCCTATCGCATGCCGCCGCAGCAGCTGAACGGCGTGCTGGTGCGTGAGTGGGGTAAGGACTGGCGGCGGCGCTTCCGCCATTTCGAGGCGTCGCCGATCGCGGCGGCGTCGATCGGGCAGGTCCATCGCGCGACGCTGCCCGACGGGCGGCGGCTCGCGATCAAGGTCCAGTATCCCGGTGTGGCGCAGAGCATCGACGCCGATGTCGATAATGTTGCGACCCTGCTGCGCGTGTCGACGCTGCTGCCCGCCAGCCTCGACCTCGCGCCGCTGCTGACCGAAGCCAAGCGCCAGCTGGCAGAAGAGGCGGATTACATCCGCGAGGGTGAGGCGATGACGCGCTATGCCGAGCGGCTGGCGGGCGACCCGCGCTATGTCGTGCCGATGCTGGAGCCGGCGCTGACGACGTCGCAGGTCCTGGCAATGAGCTTCGTCGAGGGACAGCCGATCGAGGCGCTCGCCGACGCCGCTCCCGAGGCGCGCGACGGGGGCATGACGGCGCTGATCGAGCTGGTCCTGCGCGAGCTGTTCGGGTTCGGCGTGATGCAGACCGACCCTAACTTCGCGAACTACCGCTGGCAGCCGAATACGGGCAAACTTGTGCTGCTCGACTTCGGTGCCACCCGCGCCGTTCCCGCCGCCACGGCCGACGCCTATCGCGCGCTCGCGACCGCCGGACTGTCAGGCGATCGCGACGCGATCCGTGACACCGCCGTCGCCGCCGGCTTTCTGGGCGAGGTCGGCGCAACCCGCTACCGCCCCGCCATCGACCGGATCATCGGCGCGGTTCAAGAGGCGCTCGACCGGCCCGGACCGTTCGACTTCGGCGACCGCGCGTTCGTGCCGGTGATTCGCGAAGAAGCAAAGGCGCTGCTCGCCGACCGCGCCACCTGGCACCTGCCGCCAGTCGAGACGCTGTTCGTCCAGCGCAAGGTCAGCGGCACCGCACTGCTGGCGGCGCGCCTCAAGGCGCGCGTCGACGTGCTGGGACTCGTTGCCGCAGCATTGGCGGAACGCACGAACTGAAGCCGCGCTAATCCCGCTCGATCATGTCGCGGATGCGGGTGACCAGCGCCTCGATCGCGAATGGTTTGGTGATCATCTCCATGCCCGGATCCAGGAAGCCGTTGGCGATGGTCGCGTTCTCGGCATAGCCGGTCATGAACAGCACCTTCAGGTCGGGCCGGTGCGCCCGCGCGGCATCGGCGAGCTGACGGCCGTTCAGGCCCGGCAGACCTATGTCGGTGACGAGCAGGTCGATCCGCATGCGTGATTGCAGCAGCTTCAACCCCGCCGGTCCGTCCACCGCCTCGACCGCATGATAGCCAAGCTCCCCCAGCACATCGACGACCAGGTCGCGGACGGCGGTTTCGTCCTCGACCACCAGCACGACCTCGCCCGATTCCGCGCGGTGGGCCTGCGTCAGTTCGCCGGCGGCCTCCTCCGCGTCCTCGGCCTCGCCATAATAGCGCGGAAGATAGAGCTTGAACGTGGTGCCCTCGCCGACCTCCGAATAGATCCTGGCATAGCCTTCCGACTGACGCGCGAAGCCATAGATCATCGACAGGCCCAGCCCCGTTCCCTGGCCGATCGGCTTGGTGGTGAAGAAGGGCTCGAACGCCTTGGCGATCGTGTCCTTGGTCATGCCGGTGCCCGTGTCGGTGACGCAGATGCAGATATACTGACCCGGAGTCACGTCGCGCTGCTTGGCGGCGTAGGCGTTGTCGAGATGCGCGTTGCACGTCTCCATCGTCAGCTTGCCGCCATCGGGCATCGCATCGCGCGCGTTGATCGCGAGGTTGAGGATGGCGCTTTCCAGCTGGTGGGGATCGCACAGCGTCTGCCACAGCCCGCCCGCGGTCACGATCTCCAGCTGCACGCTCTCGCCGATCGTGCGGCGCAGCAGTTCCTCCATCCCGGTCACCAGCCGGTTGGCGTTGACCGGTTTGGGATCGAGCGGCTGGCGACGCGAAAAGGCGAGCAGGCGGTGGGTTAGCGCCGCCGCACGGTTGGCGGCCGTCATCGCGGTGGTGGCGTAGCGTTCGATACTGTCCGTCTCGCCCTTGGCGATGCGGCGCTGCATCATGTCCAGGGAGCCGATCACCCCGGTCAGCAGATTGTTGAAGTCGTGCGCGATGCCGCCGGTCAGCTGGCCCACCGCCTCCATCTTCTGCGCCTGACGCAGCGCCTCCTGGGCCTCCTCCAGCTCGTGCGTGCGTTCGGCCACGCGGCGCTCCAGCTCGTCGTTCATCTCGACCAGCATCGTCTCGGCCTGTTTCTGGTCGGTGATGTCGACCTGGATGCCGTCCCAGATCAGCGAACCGTCCGCCTGCTCGCGTGGGGCCGAGATGATGCGCGACCAGCGCACCGCGCCGCTGGTGTGGCGGAACCGGACCTGCACGTCGAACGGCTGGCGATCGGCCAAGGACTCTGCTTCGGCGGCGACCAGCAGCGGGCGATCCTCCGACACGACCAGTTCGTAGGGAATGGTCGGATCGGCGAGAACCGCCTCCGCCGGAACGCCGGTCAGCTTTTCGTGGCTTTGCGAGACGTAAAGAAATTTGCGCTCGTCACCGTCGCGACCGGTTGAGATCTGATAGACCATGCCCGACGGGAGATTGTCGGTAAGCGCGCGCAGCCGTGCCTCGTTCTCGCGCAGCCGTTGCTCCGCCTCCGCGCGTTCGGTCTCGTCACGCAATGTCAACACGGCGCCGATCGCCGCACCGGTGGCGTCGCGTACCGGACGCGCGCTCCCGACGGCGATGACTTCCGACCCGTCGGGTCGCCGGATGCGCCAGCGGGCATCTTCCACCGTCTCGCCGTTCAGCACGGCACGCGACAGCGGCAGCGCGTGCGAGGGGTAGAGCTCCCCGTCCAGCGTCAGGAGGTGATAAGTGTCGCTATAGGCGTCCGGCTCTACGTCCAGCCGCGCGACACCATGCAGGCGCGTCGCGGCGTCGTTGACGAAGGTGATCCTGCCGGCGCGATCGGTGACGATCACCCCCTCGGCAAGCTGGCCTAGGATAGCCGCCTGCTCGACCGCAAGTGCCTCCGCACGGGCCGTGGAGGCGTGCAGGGCTGCCTCCACCTCGCGACGTTCGTCGATGTCGATGACCGACCCGACATAGCCCAGATAGGCACCATCATCGTCGAAGCGCGCGGCGGCGGCATCGATCGCCCAGCGATAGGCACCATCCGCGCGGCGAATCCGGAACTCGACCCGGTAGTCCCGTTGCGCCGCGTTCGCCGAGACGAACGCCTGTTCCGCGATCCGCCGGTCGTCGGGGTGAACGGAATCGAGCCACCCATAGCCTTCTCCTGCGCCGACCGTCTGCCCGGTGAACTCATACCAGCGCCGGTTGAGATAGGTGCAGACGCCGCTTGGATCGGTGACCCACATCATCACCGGTGCCTGGTCGGCCATTTTCCGGAACCGCGCCTCGCTTTCGACGACCGCGGCCTCTGCACGCTTGCGCTCCGATATGTCGCGGTAGAAGACCGCCAACCCGTCGGCGACCGGGAAGGTGCGCATGTCGATCCAGCTCTCGCGTCCATCCAGCCAGGTGTAGTGATGCTCAAGAGCGGCGGGGACGCGCTCCGTCATCGCCCGCCGGTACAGGTCGCCCAGTTCAGGGGCAGCGTCGGGATGCGCCTCCCAGTGCGTCTTGCCGAGCACCTCCTCGGGCGGGCGGCTCTCCAGCCGCCAGGCGGCGGCATTCATGTCGACGAGCCGAAACTCATGGTCGAGCAGCGCGAAGGCGTCGGCCATGTTGTCCAGCACGTCGCGGTTCCGATCGCGCTCGGCGCGCAACGCGCGTTCCGCCGTAACGCGCGCCGTCGTCTCGATCACGATCGCCAGAACGCCCGCGGGCTGGCCGGACTCATCGAGCACCGGGGAGTAATCCAGGTTCATGAACACCTGTTCCGGCCCGCCATGCCGAAACAGCGTCAGTTCCTGGTCCTTGTAGGCCAACGTCTCGCCGGTCAGCACGACCGCCATGACATGGTCGTTGAACTCGGCCACCTCGGGCCACCCTTCGCGCACATTGGAGCCTAGCAAAGCCGGATGCCGTCCGCCCGCGAACACCGAATAGGCGTCGTTGTACAGCATGACGCCGGTCTTGCCCCACAGCATCACCATGGGCACCGGCGAGCGGAGCAGGAAGCCCAGCATCGTGCGCAGGCTGTGCGGCCACTGGTCGATCGCGCCGAGCGGAGTGCCGCTCCAGTCGAAGGCGGCGATCAGCGCGCCCGTCTCGCCGCCGCCGGTCAGCGACGCTGGCCATGACGAAGCGGTCACACCCATATTGCCCACCCGATCGCCGCCTCCATCGACGCAGCTTTGCGCGATGGGGTCGCTGCGATCAACAATCCCCAGGCAAGTTTCTGCGCGTCGATCAGTAGCCGGTGATCTGGTCCAGCTCCTTGGCAGCCAACGGGTAGACGAATTTAATGCCGCAGCGCTCGCCGTCGGCCCAGGTGACCCGGCCTTTCAACGTCAACTCGTCGAGCTGCAACGTCACACCGCTCCACACGCGATGCACGCATCGGGCGTGGACGCAGGCCCCGATCGCGGACATGTTCAGCACATGCGCGCGGTGACGGCCGTCGGCGGTGTCCAGCCAGGCGGGGTGGAACAGCTTGCGACGCACCGCCGCGCGTGGCGTCGGCGGACGGACCGTCGGCTCACCGGGGGGGTTGGTGCCCATCAGAAGCTCTTGACCACGCCGACGCGGATGCGCGGGTCGCTGTTGCCGGTGTCGTAGCGCGCGCCGGTCAGCGGCGCCGCTACCTCGAAGCTGGCGCTCAGGCCCTTGACGACGTCGGCGCGCATCCCCCCGCCCGCCGACGCGAGCGCGCCGCCACCGAAGCCGCCGCGCAGATTGGAGACGCGTCCGCCATCGACGAAGGTATAGAGCTGCGCGTCGCGGAAGACGGTGGTCGGCTTGCTGATGTCGTATCGAAGCTCGAGAGATCCCATCGCGCCCTGATCGCCCGATCGTTCGCTCCAGTCATAGGCGCGCAGGAAGGACCCACCCCCCAGTCCGATTTCTTCGGACACGAGCAGGGGATCGGCGGCGAACTGTCCCTCGATCGCGACCCGCAGGGAGAGGCGACGGGCAACGTCGCGGGTCCAGTCCGCCCAGCCGCTGAACGTCGTGAAGGTGCCGTCGGCATCACGGCGTGACGCGAGCGCATCACCGGCGCCAGTCGCATCGAAGACATCGAGACCGCGCGCGACGCTGATCCCGCCGCGCAGGCGGCCGCCGATTGCGCGCTTGAAGCCGTGCAGGCCCAAACGGGCGACTGTCAGCCGATCGCGACGGGCAGGTCTGCCGGCGCCATCCTGATCCAAATCGCGAACCTCGAGTGCGACGTCCAGCCAGAGGCTGGACGCGCGGCGGCGGTGGAGCGGGTGGAGCAGGCTCAGGCCCGCGAACCAGCTTTCGCCGGTGATGCGAAAAGGAGCGAGGTAACCGCCGGGCCGTGTCGCGCCGAGCGAGCCGCTCACCGCCACCTCCGTGCCATTGCGATTGATGCGCCGGGCGTAGCGCAGACGGCCATAATGCAGCTCTTCGGATTCCAGCGGTGTGCCCACCAGCGTCAGCGAGAAGATGTCGTCAGTCGTCAGCACGCCGGTAGCGGACACCGCCAGGGTCGCTTGGATCGGTCCAATCGGCGCGGTGCCGTCGTTTCGCACGGCGAAGCGGCCCGACAATCCGGTGCGCGCCACCGTGACGACCAGCACGCCTTGGCCGCGCTCGCGTACGAAGCGCCCACCCGAGACGCGAACGCCGTCGATGTCGCCGGCCACGAGGATGCGCCGTTCCACTTCGGCCAGCGTCACCGGCCCGCCCGTGATCAACGGCTGTAACGCCGCCCGGACTGCGGGCTGGTCGACGCCGTCGATCCGGATTGCATCGATGCGTCCCTCGTCGACGGTGATCGTCAGCAGGCCGCTGGCGAGCCGTTGCGGCGCGATCGAGGCGGTGGCGAAGACATAGCCGCCGGCGCGGGCGCGCGCCGCGATCGCGCCGGTCAGCCTGGTCAGGTCGCTCGGGGTCGCGACGGTGCCCAGCCAGGGCGCGATCGTCGCGGCGAAATCGGCGGCGGACAGCCGAGCAAGACCGGTGAAGGTCACCGCGCCGATCATGACGCCCCCTTCGGCGGCAGGGGGCGGCGTGTTTGCCTCGACCTCGAGGGCGACGAGCGGCGCGACGGCGCGTGGGACCTCGGTGGGGCGATCACGCGCGTTGGCGGTGGGGTCGACGCGGTCGAGCACCTGCTGGGCAGGGGCCGCAACGGACAGCAGCGATGTCCCCGCCGCCAACCAGCTGCCGATCGTCCTGTTCGCGCGCATCATGCCCCCACTTGGTCGTGGACACCGCCATAGCCTCCAAGCTGTTACGAAATGGTGAGTTTCCCGGTCATTAACCTTGTCCCCCAAGCCTCTCGAAAGGCGGGGTGCCTATGACGCACGGTACCAAGAAGGGGATTGTACCGTGAAGGGTTTCAAGATTCTAGGCGGCGTGGCAGCCTTGCTCTGCGGGACAAGCGCCTGGGCGCAGACCGGCTGGACGATCACGGAGGCGAGCGGCCGCGTGGTCGTCCGCGACGCCGGTGGCGAGCGCAGCGTCGGACGCGGCGTCGCGGTGCCGGCTGGCGCCACGTTGGCGACCGGGCCCGGTTCGCGCGCTGTGATGGTGCGCGGCGGCGACTTCGTCACGGTGTCCGCGAACAGTCGTCTGCGCGTACCGGACGCGGCACAGGCAACCGGCCTGCTGCAGATGATCAGCGAGTGGGGCAACACCGTCTTCCGGATCAACAAGCAGGCGAAACCGCACTTCGCGGTGCAGACGCCGTATCTGGCCGCCGTGGTCAAGGGCACGACCTTTTCGATCACCGTCGGCGCGCAGGGTGCATCGCTGCAGGTGGTCGAGGGCGCGGTCGAGGTCGCGACCAATGACGGCGGAGCACGCGACCTGATCCGCCCGGGCGCGGTGGCGATGGTGGCCGCCGACGACCGCTACCGCCTGACGGTGCATGGCGAGCAGAAGCGCGACATCGATTCGCCCGCGCGCGGCACGGCGGCGGCCGTTGAGCCGGCGGTGGCCCCTCAGGCGCCTGCCGATACGGTCGGTTTCGACACCGTCGCGATAGTCGACGCGAGCGACGGAGTGATCGACTGGAAAATCGAGGACCGCTCGGTCGACTTGGCCAGCGTTACCGGTGGGTTGGTCAGCGGCATGGCGGCGCCCTTGCCGACGGTGGCGCTGCTCGGCTCCGCCACTGCGGCGATCTGGGGTGGCAGCGAGGTGACAAGCGGCACGATCACGCCGCCGCCGGTAGCTATCCCCGCCGCGGTGGTCGTTGCTGAGACGCCTGTACCCGCGATCACGCCTGCAGCAGCAGTTCCAATACCCGATACCCCGGCCGCCGCGCCCTCGCTCGAGCCAGTCGCTATTGCCGAGAGCAAGGACCCCGGCAGCGGCAAGGGAGTGAGCGGAAACGAGGGTGCGAACGATCCGTCGACCAAGGCCAAGGACGCGCGGGACGCCAAGGACGCGCGGGACGCCGAGGACGCGCGGGACGCCGAGGACGCCGAGGACGCCGAGGGTGCCAAGGGTGCCAAGGGTGCCAAGGGTGCCAAGGGTGCCAAGGATGCCAAGGATGCCAAGGATGCCAAGGATGCCAAGGATGCCAAGGATGCGAAGGATGCGAAGGATGCGAAGGATGCGAAGGATCTGAAGGACGCCAAGGACGCGCAGGACGCCAAGGACGCCAAGGACGCGAAGGACGCGAAGGACGCGAAGGACGCCAAGGACGCCAAGGACGCCAAGGACGCCAAGGATGCCAAGGATGCCAAGGATGCCAAGGATGCCAAGGATGCCAAGGATGCCAAGGATGCCAAGGATGC
>NZ_JAQGLJ010000055.1 GCF_028292945.1 Sphingomonas bacterium
GCCTGTTCCGCCGCCACCAGCGCGACTCGCGCCTCGGCCGCCTGCACGCCAGCCTCGGCAGCGGTCACGCGGGTGGCAAGCGCAGCCTGCTCGGCGCGCGCGCGTCCGGCGGCGGACCGTTCTCGCTCAGCGGCGGCAGCGAGGGCATCGGCGCGCAGCCCCGCCGCTGCCGCCTCGCGCTTGGCGTCGGCGAGACGACGCTGCGTATCGGGAACCGGAGCCGCCCCGAGCAGCGCGATGCACCCGAGATAGAGCAGCCGGCGCATCAGCCCTCGCGGTGGTAGGGGTGGCCGGCGAGGATGGTCGTCGCGCGGAACAGCTGTTCCGCCAGCATCGCGCGCGCCAGCAGGTGCGGCCAGGTCACACGACCAAACGAGAGCAGCAGGTCCGCGTCCTCGCGCTCGGCGTCGGCGAAGCCGTCGGCCGGGCCAAGCTCGAACCGGGCTTCACGCACGCCCTCGTCGCGCCAGCGGCCCAGCCGCTGCGCAAAGCCGGTGGAGCCGAGCATCTCACCCGTCTCGTCGAGCATGACCCGCTTCGTATGGCCCTCGATGGCCGGCACGCGCCCGCCACGGTCGGGCAGCTCGGTCACGCGGGTCGGCCAGGCGATGCGGCCCAGATACCGGTCCAGCAGTTCCGCCTCGGGCGTCCGCCCGATGCGCCCCCTGGCGACGATATGGAGCAGGATCAGGCGGAACCCGAGGGAGCGGCTTCGGCCGTCGGCGGCGGCGCATCGCCGAACGCCCACATCCGCTCCAGATTGTAAAAGGAGCGCACTTCGGGCCGGAACAGGTGGATGATCACGTCGCCAGCATCGATCAGCACCCAGTCGGCCGCCGGCAATCCCTCGATCCGGCAGCTGCGGCCGCATTGCGCCTTGATCTTCTCCGCCAGCTTCTGCGCCATCGAGGCGACCTGACGGGTCGATCGGCCGGATGCGATCACCATGTGGTCAGCGATCGACGACTTGCCGGCGAGCGGGATGGAAACCGTCTCCACCGCCTGGTCATCATCGAGGCTCTGCATCACGAGGGCGTGCAGCGCCTCGGCTTCGGCCGGATCGGTCGGGCGCAGTCTGGGGGTGAGGGAAGCGGGGGAAGCGGGCAATTCTACTCCTTCGGAGCGTGAGGCAGGTATCGCCGGGCCCAATCGGGATCGGCCGCGCGCAGGGCGGTGGCGGAGGTCGGGTCGGGGCGGAACCGCAACAGCACGAGGGCCGGCACACTCCACGTCGTCCAGCGCTTCGCTTGGTCCGGACGCCGCTGATAACGCCCAAGCCATCCCATCGCGCGGCACGCGAGGGCCTTACTAGTATAGGGTGGGCGAGCGATCACCGCAATCGGCACGGTGCGGGCGATCCCACGCCAGTCGCGCCAGCGGTGGAACTGGCCGAGATTGTCCGCGCCCATCAGCCAGACGAAGCGCAGATGGGGGTATCTGACTTTCAGCGCGCGCAACGTATCGATCGTGTAACGCGTCCCCAGCTCCGCCTCGATCGCCGTCGCCCGGATCGGCGCGCGCCGCGCCATTGCGCGGGCCGACGCGAGCCGCGCGGCGAGCGGCGCCATGCCGGCCTTGGGCTTCAGCGGATTGCCAGGCGAAACCAGCCACCACACCTCGTCCAGCCCCAGCGCGCGCATGGCGGCGAGCGTGATGCCGCGATGCCCACGATGCGCGGGGTTGAACGAACCGCCGAGCAGGCCGATGCGGCGGGTCACCACCGACCCCAGTCCTGGGCACCGTGAGCGACGCGAGTGATGCGAACCTCTCCATCGACGATGCGGTAGAGGAGCAGGAAGGGCGTGTTTTTGACCGACCATTTCCGCAATCCACGACGGCGGGTTGTCGGACCAGCCTGCGGAAACTCACAAAGGAACTCGCCGGCCTTTAGTGCCTCTCGGAGCGATCTTTGCGCAAAATCGTCATCCAGAGGTCCATAGAACAGCGCGATGCGCGCCAGATCGGCCTGCGCGCGCATCGCCCATCGGAGTGTCTTCACGCCGCGGCAGCGGCAGGACGGGCCAACGAGTCAACCCACGCGTTCATCTCTTCGTGTGAGACGACCCGACCTGCTCGGAAGTCGGCATCACCTTCCTCGACGAACGCCGTCATTTGAAGTTCTTCCTCGACGTAGCGGGCGACGGCTTTCGCGATCAGCCAAGCTCGGCTGCGCTCGGTGTCGTTCGCCAATTTGTCCAACTTCAAGGAAAGCTCTTCGCCAATGCGCGCGGTGATGACGACTGTGCTCATGTTGGTGCAAATGTATACGTGCTGTGCAGGATCATCAACCCCGCACCTGCCCGGTTCCCCGCCCCAACCACTTGTACGTCGTCAATCCCTCCAGCGCGACAGGGCCTCTGGCGTGCAGGCGACCGGTGGCGATGCCGATCTCCGCGCCCAGGCCGAACTCACCGCCGTCAGCGAACTGCGTCGAGGCGTTCCACAGCACGATGGCGGAGTCGACCGCGGCCAGGAATCGCTCGGCGATCTCGCGATTCTCCGCGACGATCGCGTCGGTATGGCCCGATCCGTATCGCGCGATATGAGCGATCGCGCCTTCGACGCCATCGACCAGCTCGGCTGCCGCGATCGCCTCAAGATACTCATACCCCCAATCACCATCCTGCGCTCGGGGCAGCTCGGGAGTCAGCGCGCCCAACCGCGCTCCCACCCGCACCTCGCACCCGGCCGCAGCCAGACCGCGCGCCAGCCCGGCGGGATCGGCAAAGGCGCGGTCGATCAGCAGGCACTCCATGGCTCCGCACACGCCGGTGCGACGCAACTTGGCATCGCGCACGATCGCGGCCGCCATCACCGGATCGGCCGAGGCGTCGATATAGACATGGTTCACGCCATCGAGATGCGCCAGCACCGGCACGCGCGCATCGGCCTGCACGCGCGCCACCAGCCCCTTGCCGCCGCGAGGGATGACCAGGTCGAGCATGTCCGCCGCCGCCAGCATCGCCCCCACCGCCGCACGATCCTGGGTCGGCACCAGTTGCACGGCGTCGGCGGGCAGCCCGGCCGCCGTCAGTCCCTCGACAAAGGCGGCGTGAATGGCGTGGTTCGAGCGCGCCGCCTCGCTGCCGCCGCGCAGGATCGCCGCGTTGCCCGCCATGACGCACAGCGCAGCCGCGTCGGCGGTCACGTTGGGACGACTTTCGTAGATGATGCCGATCACACCGATCGGCACGCGAACCCGCGACAGGAGCAGGCCGTTCGGGCGTTCGGTCGCGTCGATCACCTCTCCGACCGGATCCGGCAGCGACGCCACTGTCTCGATCGCGATGGCCACGCCTTCCAGGCGGTCTTTGTCCAGTCGCAGCCGGTCGCGCATCGCGGAGGTCAGGTCGGTCGCGGCGGCCATGTCGCGCGCATTGGCGGCGAGAATTGCGGGCGCCGCCGCGCGCATCGCGGCTGCGGCACTGCGCAGCGCGCTTGCCTTTTGCGGCGTCGTCGCACCGGCAAGCACGCGAGCAGCGCCTCGGGCGCGGCCGCCCAGTTCGGCGATCAACGCATCGGGATCGGCGAGAATTTCGGTATCGGCGTTCATCTGGCTGCGTGCTGTGAGTCGTTCGGGACGGGACCGGGGCCTGTGCCATGACAGTTTTCGCTTCCGTAGGACAGCGGCGTGCGAGGACGGCCTCGACCCCACGCCCGACCGCGCGACCAGGCCAGGCGGGGGCGATTAGGGGCGAGCCATGGACAGCGCGATCGACGGCGCCCGCGACGCGAGCTGACGCGCCGCTACCAGGCGCGCAAGAACCCCAAGCTGCTGTTCTACAAGATCAAGACATCGGCCGATAAGTTCAGCCGGGCGTTGATCCCATCTCGCTGCCGTTCATCTGGCTGCTGTTTTCCGTTCCGGCGTGACGTCGGGTTGTACGATCATGCCATCTTCGCGACCTGTTCGCTCAGCTTCATGTCGCTGCTGGTCGTCCTGGTCGCGCTACTCGGCGCAGTCGGTCAACGACAGGGAAAGCGTTTGGCGATCACCTTCGCGTACCCGTCCTTGAGCGGACGCTTCTTGTCGGCGGCAGGCAGCGCGGCCAGCCCGTCGAGCATTTCCATGATGCCGATCGATTGGCCCGGCGGGGGACAGGCAAGGGCAGGCCGGCCGGCAGCCTTGCGCGCATCCCGGTCCGCCTTCAGCTCGCGCGTCGCTGTCTGCGCCTCGGTGCGCAGCAGCGAGAAGTCCGGGGAAGCAAGTGCGGCCAGTGGGTTCGCGCGCAATGCCGTCGCCTTGCTGACGAAGGTGCCCACCGTCATCTTCGCCGACGCCGGTGCCGCCACCAGCATCGCCACACCCAGAAACGCAAACCGCCGACCCATCACAAGCTCCTGCCGAAACAAGGACTTGCTACGGGCCGGCGGCTGAACCGGGGGTGAAAGGTCACGCACCCAGAGGTGACGGCGTCCCGAACGGACCCGTCGGACGCCGGGTCTTGGGAATGGAGGTCCCCGCCTTGACCACCGCGGGAGCCGGCACGCCGTCGTCACGGCCGATGTCCTCGCCAGCGACGATCCGCTTGATCTCGTCGCCGGTCAGCGTCTCGAACTCCAGCAGCGCGCCGGCAACCGCGTGGAGCTGATCGAGATGCTCGTTGATCACCACGCGCGCGCGCTTCAGCCCGTCCTCGACCAGCCGCTTGATCTCCTTGTCGATCAGCAACGCGGTCTCGTTCGACATGTTATGCCGCTGTGTCTGCGAGTAGCCCAGGAACGTCTCGCCCTGCTTCTCCTCCAGCTCCAGCGGGCCGATCGCGTCCGACATGCCCCATTGCGTCACCATCGCACGCGCCAGCTTGGTCGCCTGCTTGATGTCACCAGAAGCGCCGGACGAAACCTTGTCATAGCCGAAGATGACTTCCTCGGCGACGCGCCCGCCCATCACGGTCGCCAGATCGGCGAACATCTTGTCGCGATGATAGGAGTAATTGTCGCGCTCGGGCATCGACACGACCATGCCCAAGGCGCCACCGCGCGGGATGATCGTCGCCTTGTGGATCGGATCGGACGCCGGTTCGTGCGCACGGACCAGGGCATGACCCGCCTCGTGATAGGCGGTCATGCGCTTCTCGTCGTCGGTCATCACCAGCGACTTCCACTCCGTGCCCATGATGACGCGGTCCTTGGCGAGCTCGAACTGCGCCATCGCTACCAGCCGCTTGCCCAGCCGCGCGGCCATCAGCGCCGCCTCGTTGACCAGGTTTGCCAGGTCCGCACCTGCCATGCCCGGCGTGCCGCGTGCCAGCGTGCGCGCGTCGACGTCCGGCGCCAGCGGCACCTTCTTCATGTGGACTTCAAGGATCTTCACGCGACCCTCGATGTCGGGCAGCGGCACCGTCACGCGGCGATCGAACCGGCCCGGCCGCAGCAGCGCCGGGTCGAGCACGTCGGGGCGGTTGGTCGCCGCGACGATGATGATGCCTTCGTTGGCGTCGAAGCCATCCATCTCGACCAGCAGCTGGTTGAGCGTCTGCTCGCGCTCGTCGTTGCCGTTGCCCAGGCCGGCGCCGCGATGACGACCGACCGCGTCGATCTCGTCGATGAAGACGATGCATGGCGCGGACTTCTTGGCCTGTTCGAACATGTCGCGCACGCGGCTCGCGCCGACGCCGACGAACATCTCGACGAAGTCGGAGCCGGAAATGGTGAAGAAGGGCACGCCGGCCTCACCCGCGATGGCGCGCGCCAGCAGCGTCTTGCCGGTGCCGGGCGAACCGACCAACAGCGCACCCTTGGGAATCTTGCCGCCGAGCCGGGCAAAGCGCGTCGGATCCTTCAGAAACTCGACGATCTCCTCCAGCTCCTCGCGTGCCTCATCGATGCCCGCGACGTCGGCGAAGGTGACCTTGCCTTCCTTCTGCGTCAGCATCTTCGCGCGGCTCTTGCCAAAGCCCATCGCGCCGCTGGCGCCGCCGCCCTTCTGCATCTGCCGCAACACGAAGAACGCGATACCCAGGAACAGCAGGAACGGCAGCGACTGCACCAGCAGATATTGCCAGATGGACGGGCCATCCTCGGGCTTGCCCGATACCTCGACACCCTTGTCGCGCAATTTCTGCGGCAGGGTGGGATCGGGGATGGGATAGGCCCGGAAGGTCTCGCTTGTCTTGAGCGTGCCGGAAATCATCTCTCGCGAGATGTTGACCTTCTGCACCGCGCCCTCGTCGACCTTGTCGAGGAACACCGAATAGGCGATCTGATTGCCCGCCGCCGTCGTGCCGCGCCCGCCGATCACCGTCACGAACAGCGCCAGCGCCAGCAGGATGCCGACCCATACCAACAGGCTCTTCATCCAGGGATTGCCGCCGCCGGAATCGGGCGAAGGCTGCTTGTCATTGTCGTTCATGGGCGCGCGATACCTCTCAAGCCGCCAAGATAAGCGCGGTGACGTTAATGGCAATGGAACGGGAGCGGGATTGCGGCGATCAGCCGGTGCGGCGGGGTGGGGCCGGTCGAAAGTGCCAGCGACCCTTGCTGATCCGGGCTTGCACGTCGGCAATCGTGCCGCCTCGCCCCGCTTCCAGCGACCGCACCAAATCCGGCACTGAGGTGTCGCGCCACTCGTCGAACATGCCGTTTTCCAGACGCACTTCATCGATGGCGGCGCGAACTAGGCGACGGCTTAGCTCAAACGGCAAGCCATCGGCCTGCAGCCATACAGTGTCATCGGCCGCCAGTTCGAACCGCGACTTCACTTCGCTGTCCATCACCCACTCCAGCGCGTCCTCGACGTGCCGTAGGTTCGCGGCGGCACGGGCAAGACGATCGGGCGGCAGATCCGGATCGTCCGCTATCCGCAACCGCATCCGAGCGCGGTCGAAGCGAGGATCAACGTTGGACGGATCATCGACCGCCGCGATCTTCGCGTTACCGACGATCTCGGCGAGTTCCGCGCGTGACCATGTCAACAGGGGGCGAACGATGACCGTCCGATAGCCGGGGCCATCGTTCGGCCGTTTAGTGCGCATGGCCGCCATGCCCGTCACGCCCGCTCCCCGTGCCGCTCGCATCAGAAAGCTCTCGGCGACATCATCGCGTTGATGCCCGGTGGCGATGTAGGTCACGCCGCGCTCGGCCGCCCATTCCCCCAATAGCCAGTAGCGGGTCGCGCGCGCCCGGTCCTGAAGGTTGGCTCTCTCCACGCTTCGCTGCGGTCCCAAACGAAGTGTCGCATGGGGCATGCCCAAACTGGCGCACAATCGTTCGACGTGTTGAGCCTCGGCGGCCGCTTCGCGACGCAGTTCGTGATCGACGGTCGCGGCCGCAACTCTGCCGGGGAAGGCAGCGTGCGCGAGCAGTAGCAGCGCGAGGCTATCGCCACCGCCCGAGACCGCAACGCCCAGTTGTCGAGCCGGAGCGGGCTGCTCCATCAGCGCCTCCAGATCAGCCCGGAAGCGCTCGACCGTGGCCGGATCGAGCGTCAGGTCGCCTTGCACTTCGCCGCGGTGCGCCCGGTCGCCACGTCCGCCTTCATCCGCGTCGTCAGCTTGTTGGCATAGACATCGGCGAGCTCGTCATAGACCTTGCAGGCATCGGCCGGCTTGTTGAGCTTCTGCAACGCCTGGCCGAGATAATAGAGGCTCTCGGGCGCGCGCTCGCCGTCGGGCGCCTTCTTGTAATTGTCGTAGAACGCCATCGACGCGAGGCTGGGCTTGCCGTCGTCCAGATAGGCACGGCCGAGCAGGTTCTGCGCGAAGCTGTAGCGCTTCGCCGCGGGCCCGGCAGCCGCCGCCTTCTTCAGCTGCGCCTGCGCTTCCGGGTAGAGCTTGGCGCTCCATAGGCGATAGCCATAGGTGTAGGCGTCCTCCGTCGCGTCGCCCGTGTCGGGCCTGGCGACCGCCGTGACGCGCTCGGCGCGATCGGGATCGGCCGCCGCCGCCGCGCGGGC
>NZ_JAQGLJ010000108.1 GCF_028292945.1 Sphingomonas bacterium
GCCCATGATGACGCGCGCTGTCGCACCGGCATGTTCGATCACCGGCAGATCGGCGGCGGGGATGTGCTGGAACGCAGGATCGGTCTCCTCCAGCGCATCGGGCAGCGCCAGCCAGGTCTGGATGCCGAACAGTTCGGGGCCGTGCGCACGTTCATCACCTGGTGACCGCTCGGAATGAACGATGCCGCGCCCCGCCGTCATCAGATTGACCGCGCCCGGCTCGATCCGCTTGCGCGTGCCCAGCGAATCGCGATGATCGATCGCGCCGGCGAACAGATAGGTGACGGTGGACAGATTGATGTGCGGGTGCGGGCGCACGTCGATGCCTTCGCCGGTCGGCAGCGTCGCCGGACCCATCTGATCGAAGAACAGGAACGGCCCGACCATCGTGCGGTCACGGGCGGGGAGCACGCGGTGGACCTGAAATCCGCCCAGGTCGTGGGTGACGGGCTCGAGGACCTGTTCGATCAGGCTTTCCATCACGCCTCTCCGGGGACGCGGGCGCGAATCGCGAGGGCGTGAATGTGGCCGGGGTCGATCAGGTCCGCCAGCGCCTTGTTAACCAGTCGCTGACGCGCGACCCGCGACAGGCCGGCGAAGCTGGCGCTCTCCACCGTCACGCTGAAGTGCGATTCACCCGAGCCGTCATCACCGGCGTGGCCGGCGTGCTTCCAGCTCTCGTTGAGCACCTCGAGCATAGTGGGCGCGAGCGCAGCGGTGAGACGACGCTCGATCTCGCTGGCGACGGTGGCGGGTTGGGTCATCGCGCCTATATAGCCGCTTTTGCGTGGCGGAGTATCGTGTCAGCTGAGCGGAAGGACCGGCCGTCGCCACGTTTTCACGGGCGGATCGAATGCGACGGTCGGCTGTGCGCCGAGCCGGGTTGCGAGGGCGCGGGCGAGTTCCGCGCGCCATTGCTCGACACGGTGCCGTCCGGGCGTGACGGGCCGCCGCCGTTCCGCTGGCTGTGCCTCGATCATGTCCGCGCCTTCAACGCCGGCTACAATTTCTTCAGCGGCATGAGCGTCGAGGAGATTCACGCCGCGCAGCGCCCGATCGCCGGTTGGGAGCGCGAGAGCCGGCCGTTCGCCGGGGCCGACCGGGGACCGCGCTGGGCCGATTTCGCCGACCCGTTGGATGCGATCGCCGCGCGCTTCCGTCGCGAGCATGCGCCCGAGCGAGGCGACGGCAAACCGCTGTCGGGACAGGATCGCGCCAGCCTGAAGGTGCTGGGGCTAGAACCCGACGCCGACCGCATGACGCTGCGGCGGCGCTATTCGGAACTGGTGCGCAGATTCCATCCCGATCGCAACGGCGGCGACCGCAGTCACGAGGCGGCATTGCAAAGCGTCATCGCGGCGTATCAGCAGCTGCGCCAGGCGCCCGCGTTCGCGTAACGCCTCAGTCGCGGTCGGGCGCGCCGAGCGGAAACAGGGGACGGTGAAGGGCGTGTCGTTCTCGTACAGGGCGATCAGCACCTTCCAGCAACAGGAGGAGAACGGGTGCGCGAAGAACTCGATCACCAGCGGTCCTCCGCGATCGCGCGCTGCCGCGCCTGCTCGCGCTCGCTGGTCGATTGTGGCCCGGCCCAGCCATGCTCGACGTTGCCGGCAGGTTCGTAGGTGACGATGGTGGCGCCGGATTTGGTCGTGGTCTGCTCGACGACCTGCAACGCTCGCGCAGGGGTGCCGTCGCCGAACAGCCGCTTGCCGGTGCCAAGCACTACCGGGAACGTCATGACCGTCAGCTGGTCCAGCAATCCCGCCGCCAGCAGCGCGGCATACAGCGTGCTGCTGCCCTGGATCAGCAGGTCGGGACCGTCGCCGTCGCGGACCGCGCGCAGCTCGTCGAGACTGCCCAGCCGGTGGCTGTTGGACCAGCCGAGGTCCGGGTTGCCGCGTGTCAGCACGTATTTGCGCGCGCGGGTGAACGCCTCGCCCATGTCGATCGCCGCAGCTTCGCCGTCGTCCTTGCCTGTGCGGTCGAAGACTTCGCCGATCCCGGCCGCCTCGCCGCCGACATAGGGCCAATAGGCGGCAAAGATGTCGTAAGTCCGCCGGCCGAGCAGCAGGTCGTAATCGCCTGCGAAAAAGGCATCGATCGCAGCGCCGACATCCTCGTCGAAAAATTGCGGCAACCAGCCGCCATGGGGGAAGCCGCCGGTCGGGTCCTCGGTGGGTCCGCCTGGCGCTTGGATGATGCCATCGAGCGACACGAACGCACTGCCGCGGATCTTACGCATTGGTCGGTTCTCCGCGGCCCGTGATTTCCGCCGCGATCCGCCCTGCGACTTCGGCAAACTCATCGGCCGAGGCCCCCCAACCGATCTCGAACCCCATCGCCTCGTGCTGCGCCTTGGCGTCTGCCGTCCAGTGTCGTGCCGTGGCGGTGTAACGGGTGTGCTGTCCCTCGGCGGCGAACGCGTCGGTGCGGACCATGTTAGGCCCCTGTGGGTTCCAGTCGGCGTCCAGCGCGGCGGTCGACACCACACATTCGCGCGGAACGACGTGGAGGTAGCCCCCCTCAAGCGGCATGGCTTCGCCGCCGGGGCCGTGGAACACCATACGCGATCGGCCGCCGGGGCGCAGGTCCTGTTCGACGATCTCCGCGCCCGCGCGGGGGGCAGAGCCACTCCTCGCCATGGTCGAGCCAAGCGCGCCAGACCGTGTCCAGCGGCGCATCCATGAGCCGGGTGATCTGCAACTGGTGCTCGCTCATGATTCGCCGCCCCGCCGCGCCGCCTCGATCGTCGCGATGTCGATCTTCTTCATCGTCATCATCGCGGCAAAGGCGCGCGCGGCCTCGTCACCGCCGGCGGAAAGCGCGTCCATCAGCGTGCGCGGGGTGATCTGCCACGACATACCCCAACGGTCCTTGCACCAGCCGCATCCGCTTTCCGCGCCGCCGTTGCCGACGATCGCGTCCCAATAGCGATCTGTCTCCGCCTGATCCTCGGTACTGACCTGAAAGGAAAAGGCTTCGCTATGCTTGAACATCGGCCCGCCGTTCAGGCCCAGGCAGGGGATGCCGAGCACCGTGAATTGGACGGTCAGCACGTCGCCGGCCTTGCCGCTGGGATAGTCGCCCGGCGCGCGATGGACCGCGTCGACGCGGCTGTCGGGAAAGACGCCGGCACAGAAGGTCGCCGCCTCTTCCGCCGCGCCGCTGTACCAGAGGCAGATCGTGTTCTTGTTCACGGGTTCGCCGCATGTCGTGCGCCGACGATCGCGAAGGCGACACCCTGCGGATCGCCTCCCATCAGCGCATAGTCGCCGCCGGGGATTTGGGTCGGCTCCTGGATGATCGCCGAGCCGCGCCGCGACTTCTGACAGCCGTTCGCGGATTCGTCCTTCGATCGCCGGCAGGCGCGGCGCGGACCACGGCTTGCCTGCCTCGAACAGCGTCGCGATCGCGCGATCCGCGATCCAGCAGCGCGCGGCAGTCGCTGAGCATCAGCGATCCCCCTCCTTCCTGGCGCCTCTGAGCAGCGCGACGACCGACATGGCGTGACCGTGCCCCAGCGCGAGTTCGGCCTTGAGCGCGTCGACGATC
>NZ_JAQGLJ010000126.1 GCF_028292945.1 Sphingomonas bacterium
GTGCGCGAGGTCGATGGCGCCGAGAAGCGCGTCGGGCAGCTGCTGGAGGAGTTCCCCGGCAGCACCGCGCCGGTGGTCACCAAGCCGTGAGGCCGACCATCGCGCTGGCGGCGCTGGCACTCGCCGCGCCGGCCTGGGCAGCGGACAAGGTCAAGCCCGCCCCGCCGCCGCCACCTTATGCAGGCGTGTACCAGCCCCGGGGTGTCGACGAGATCGGATGGTGGCGCGAGGACGACGAGAGCGAGCGCACGCTCGCCAATTCACCCAAGGTGATCCGCGACGAAGCGCTGACCGGCTATGTCAAATCGGTCCTGTGCGCGGCCGTTGGCGCGGATCGGTGCAAGGCCACGCGCGTCTACATCATGCGGGAGCCGAGCTTCAACGCCACCATGTCGCCCAACGGGACGATGCGGGTCTATAGCGGCTTGCTGCTGCGCGTCCAAAGCGAGGCGGAGTTGGCGTTCGTATTGGGTCACGAATTTGGCCATTTCGAGAGCCGCCACACGCTGCAGCGCTTCAAGCAGGCGCGCAGCAGCACCGACCTGCTCGCCTGGGCACAGGTGCTTGCATCGATGAACAGCTATGCCGCGACCAACTTCAACAGTTTGCAGCTGTCGGTTTACGGTGGCTTCTACCGCTTCAATCGCGAGAACGAACGCGAAGCCGACTTGGTTGGGCTCGGCTACATGAACGCCAGCACGCTGCGTCCGCAAGCGGCCAGTCGGGTCTGGCGCAGCCGCATAGCGGAGGCAGAGGCGTCCGCTTCCATGCGTGGGCTGAAGAAGCCTCGCTTCGACCGGATCGCCTATTTTGCCTCGCATCCACCCGAGGCGGAGCGGGCCACTTACCTGGCCGCACTGGCGAATCCTGATGGCGATGGCCGCGACGAGGGAGGCGATCGCTATGCCTTGGCCACGGCCAAATGGATGCCGATCTTCCTGGATGATCAGGTCAAGCTTAACGATTTCGGCGCGAGCGAGTACATCATCGGCGCATTGGCGGAGCGCGGCTGGACCGCGACGCTCTGGCATGCGCGTGGCGAGTTGTTCCGAATGAGGGGTGCGCAGCGCGACTTGGTCAACGCAGCCGACTTCTACAGCAAGGCGGTCGCCCTCGATCCCAGTCACGCGGAAGCGCAGCGCGGATTGGGGCTGTCGCTGATCAAGACGGGACGAACCGGCGAAGGCCGGGCGGCGCTGGAGAGCTATCTGGCCCTGCAGCCGGCGGCGTCGGATGCGGCGATGATCACGATGACGATCGCCGCCACGGGAGGGAAATGATGAACGTCATATCGAGGGCTCTGGTCGGGAGCGTCCTGCTGCTGGTGCCCGCCGCCGCGCAAGCGAACGACTATCGTGAGAAGGGCAAGGTGGCCCAGGTCGCCGGCAAGGCCATGGCGGTCACGCCGCCGCGTGACTGGAACAAGCTGAGCGGCAAGCCGGGCAAATACGCCGAGACCTGGACGCTGGACGGCGAGCAGCTGAACGACGTCACCTTCTTCGGTGGGGTCGAGCCGGGTCAGCCGCTGATCCGCGAGCGCAGCAAGAAGCACGAACCGCTGCCCAAATTTGGCGCGACGACCTTGCTGGTCGAGGTACCGGAGCTGCTCGCCGGCACCTATCGTGCGGCAAGCAAGAGCGGTGTTTTCCAGGTCGTCGGGTCCAAACCCGACCCGTTCCTGGGCCAGCCGGGCATCCTGTTCAACTATGAATACACGGACGAAGATGGCCTGCCGAGGAAGGGCGAGGCACGCGCCGCGACGATTGCGGGCAAGCTATTCATGGTCACTTTTGACGCGCCGCGCCTGCACTATTACGACCGTACGCTGGGCGACTTCCGCAGCCTGACTCAGACGATCAAGCTGGCGAAGTAGTCGCCGCGCCATGCCCGCGCCTCGGCCATTTAAAGGCTACTGCGCGTCGATGTCCTGGTTCTTGACCTCGCCGCCTGTGCCCGCATTGCCGGAATAGTCGCCGGGCGCGTCCGACGACCTGCCGCCGCCTTCACCGCGGGCGAGCGCATCGCTGCGGGCGGCCACCGCCTGCTCGATATCGGAGCGGGGGTCTTCGTCCCGGTCGGGCGCGCCGGGCGCTCCCTCGCTCGCCATCACATCATCTCCGGCGGCTGCTGTGTGCCGGGATCGGTGGATGGCATGCCGGGCGAGGGCTGGTCGAAGTCGGGCTGAGGCGTAGTGATCTCAGGTCCGGGTCCGCCGGGTTCGACCGGCGTGGCATCGGGGGTCGGGCTTTCGGGCAGTGGCTGGGTCGCCATTCGTGCTCTCCTTCGCGCCATCAACGCGTCGGACCCATGCGCGGTTGCTTCGCGGTGCCGCACTCGCTTATAGGCGTGCCCCACACGGCGGGTCCGGGTGCAAGCGGGCGTGGCGGAACTGGTAGACGCAGCAGGTTTAGGTCCTGCCATCGCAAGATGTGGGGGTTCGAGTCCCTTCGCCCGCACCAGCCCGCCGCCAGCGTAGCACCTCAAGGCTCGCGGCCGCATTTTCAGATCAAAGGCTCATCATGCAGACTGTCGAGACGTTGAACGAGGGGCTGAAGCGCGCTTACACCCTTACCATTCCCGCCGCCGAGATCGAGGCCAAGGTCGCCGGCGAGATCAAGCGGGTCGCGCCGCAGATGAAGATGCCCGGCTTTCGCCCCGGCAAGGTGCCCGCCAATCTCGTCCGCAAGATGCACGGCCCGGCGCTGTTGCAGGACGCGCTCAACACTTCGATCCAGCAAGGCGTGCAGAGCCTGATCGCCGAGCAGCAGCTGCGTCCGGCCGTGCAGCCGTCGGTGGAACTGGGCGAGGATTATCAACCCGGCGGCGACGCGAAGATCACCGTCGCGCTGGAAGTGTTGCCGCAGGTGCCGGCACCGGCGATCGACGCGCTGAAGCTGGAGCGGCTGACGGTGCCGATCGCCGACGCGCAGATCGACGAGCAGCTGCAGAAATTCGCCGATGCGCAGAAGCATTGGGACGATGCCGGCGACAAGCCGGCGGCGACAGGCGACCTCGTCACCATGGATTTCGTCGGCAAGACCGCCGACGGCGTGGCGTTCGAGGGCGGCACCGGCACGGACATGGCGGTCGAGATCGGCTCGGGCCGGCTGATCCCCGGCTTCGAGGACCAGATCGTCGGCGTGACGGCGGGCGAAGAGCGGCAGATCTCGGTCACCTTCCCGGCCGATTACCAGGCCAAGGAACTGGCCGGAAAGCCCGCCACCTTCGACCTGACCATCAAGTCGGTGAAGACCGCCGGCGAGGCGCGGATCGACGAGGGACTGGCCAAGAACCTGGGGCTGGAAAGCCTCGACCAGCTCAAGGGGCTGATCCGCGGCCAGATCGAGCAGGAGAGCAACGGCCTCACCCGCACGCACATGAAGCGCAAGCTGCTCGATCAGCTCGCCGCCGGCCACGATTTCGACGTGCCGCCATCGATGGTGGAAGCGGAGTTCAGCCAGATCTGGTCGCAACTGGAGCATGAGGCGACGCACGAGGCCAACCCGGAGGCGGCGCGTGCCGAGATGGAGACCGAGCGCGACGATTACCGGCGCATCGCCGAACGCCGCGTGCGGCTGGGCCTGCTGTTGTCGGAGATCGGCCAGGCCAACGGCGTCGAGGTCAGCCAGCAGGAGATGAATCAGCTGATCGCGCAGGCCGCGCAGCAATACGGGCCCGAAGAGCGCCAGCGCTTCATCCAGTACGTCCAGCAGGAGCCGATGGCGGCGGCCCAGCTGCGCGCGCCGCTGTACGAGGACAAGGTCGTCGACTTCCTGTTCGGCAAGGCGGAGATCACCGAGCGCGAGACGACGCGCGAGGAGCTGGAAGCGGCGATCGAGAGCGAGGACGGTTTTGCGACCGGTACGCATGTCCACGATCACTCGGATGACCATGACCACGCGGGGCATGATCATTCCGGACATGATCACGCTGGGCACGACCATGCTGAACATGCTCCCGCGCCCAAGCCCAAGGCGAAGCGCGCCAAACCTGCCCCCGGCAAGGCCGAGGAGAAGGCTGACGCTGCGGTGGAGTCGAGCGAGCCTGCCGCGGCGGCCGATGCCGCCGCCGAGCTGGCGTCGCCCGTCCCGGCCAAGGCTGCCGGGAAGCCACGCGCGAAGCCGGCGGCCAAGGGTTCCAACGCAGGTGTCGAAACGCCGGCGGCCGATGCGCCGGCGGCGGTAACGCCGGTCAAGGCACCGCGCGCCAAAAAGCTCGGCGCGCCGGTGGCTGCGGAGACGCAGGTGCTGGAAAGTTCGCCAGTAGCGGCCGAGCCGGCAGCGGGCGCCGAGGCGGCGGATGCCCCGGTGAAGAAGACACGCGCGAAGAAGTCCTGACGGGGTTTCCCCTCGCGACGCCGGCGCTAAGCTGATATCGGTCCTGCGGGGCCGGGGGGCGATCGATGCCGGCAGAGACGAGCGGGAATGCTGGCGAACGCGCGGGGGCGGGCTGCGCCGATCACCTGCCGGCCGAGCGCCGGCTGGTGATCGCATCGTCGCCCTGGGCCTGCTGCTCCGGCCGGGGTTTCTAGCACTGGGCGGGTGGGCGTCCAACGGCGGAGAAGCCCAGGCGGTGGCGATCGCGATCGCCACCGGTCGCGGCTTTGCCGACGCCTATTTCGTGGGGTCCGGGCCGACGGCGCATCCGCCCGCGTACCGATTCGACACCGCGCGCGCCGTCAGGGTCGCGCTGATCTGGGTGATCGACGCCTTGGGGCTGATCACGCTCGTGACGGCGGTCGTCCAGCGCCGTCCGGGCTGGGGCGCCGTCGCGGTCGTCGTGTTGTTTATCGCGGCGGCCTACTCGCCTTTCCTGTACCAGTGGCGCTACCATTATGCGGTGTACAATCTGTTGGTCTTCGCGGCGGCGAGCGGCGTCTGGGCCATCCTCCTGCGGCTGATTCCGCACAAACCGGAGCCTGCCGTTGTCGCTTGAACCCACGGTGCGCGTGGCCGTGTTGCTGCCGTGCTACAACGAGGAAGCCGCGATCGCGCAGACGGTGGCGGGGTTCCGCGCCGCGTTGCCCGAGGCGGTCGTCTATGTTTTCGACAATAACTCGACCGATCGCACGGTCGAGATCGCGCGCGCCGCCGGCGCAGTGGTCCGACGCGAACGCGTGCAGGGCAAGGGCGCGGTGGTGCGGCGCATGTTCGCCGACGTGGACGCGGACGTCTATGTCATGGCCGACGGCGACGCGACCTACGACGCGGAGTCGGCACCGGCGCTGGTCGCGCGGATGCTCGACGAGCGGCTGGACATGGTGGTCGGCAGCCGCGTGCACGAGGCGAGCGACGCCTATCGTCGCGGGCATCAATTCGGCAACCGCCTGCTGACGGGCATGCTGGCCCGGCTGTTCGGGCGCAGCTTCACCGACATTCTCAGCGGCTATCGGGTCTTTTCGCGTCGCTTCGTGAAAAGCTATCCGGCGCTGTCGACGGGCTTCGAGATCGAAACCGATATCTCCGTCCACGCGCTGGAACTGAAGATGCCGGTGGCCGAGGTGGAGACGCCGTACCACGCGCGACCCGCGGGGTCGGAGTCCAAGCTTTCGACCTACAGCGATGGTTGGCGCATCCTCACCACCATTGTGACGCTGTACCGGATCGAGCGCCCGCTGCTGTATTTCGGCGCGATCGGCACCGTTCTGGCGCTGATCGCGGTCGGGCTGAGCGTGCCGCTGGCGCTGACCTATGCCCGCACGGGGCTGGTGCCGCGCTTTCCGACCGCGATCGGGGCAACCGGGCTGGTGATCCTCGCAGCACTTTCCTTCACCGCCGGCATCATCCTCGACACGGTCGTCCGGGGGCGGCGGGAGGTGAGGCGGCTGGCGTACCTCGCCTACCCGGCGCCGCCCGGCGGGGCTTGAACTAGCTCCGCCCCCGCGCGACATAGTGACACTCACCCGCTCAGAGAGTTTCCCCATGCACAATCCGTTCGAGTCCGGCGATTTCGCGCAGCCTTTCGCCAGCGCCGGCCTCGGCCTGCAGCAAACGCAGGCTGGCCTGGTCCCGATCGTCATCGAACAGTCGAACCGCGGCGAGCGGTCGTTCGACATCTTCTCGCGCCTGCTGCGCGAGCGGATCGTGTTCGTGACCGGCGGGGTCGAGGACGGCATGGCGTCGCTGATCACCGCGCAGCTTCTCTTCCTCGAGTCCGAGAACCCGAAGAAGGACATCTTCATGTACATCAACTCGCCGGGCGGTGTCGTCACGGCGGGCATGGCGATCCATGACACCATGCAGTACATTCGCCCTCGCGTCGGCACCGTGTGCATCGGTCAGGCGGCGTCGATGGGATCGTTCCTGCTCGCGAGCGGCGAGAAGGGAATGCGCGTGGCACTCACCAACTCGCGGATCATGATCCATCAGCCATCGGGCGGCGCGCAGGGCATGGCGTCGGACATCGAGATCCAGGCGCGCGAGATCCTGCGCATCCGGGCGCGGATGAACGAGCTCTATGCGCAGTATACCGGCCAGCCGATCGAGGAGATCGAGCGTAGGATGGACCGAGACACGTTCCTGCAGGCCGACGAGGCCAAGGCGTTCGGCCTGATCGACGAGGTGTTCGACAAGCGGCCTCAGCCGACCGAGGACATGGCCAGGGCGGCCTAGTTAACGACGTAACCACGGGGATATACCCCGTTTGGGCGTTGCTGTTTGCGTATCGGGCGGGCATTGTGCCCGCCCGCAAAGGATTGTTTGAATGACCAAGCTGACCGGTGGCGAGTCCAAGTCGACGCTGTATTGCTCGTTCTGCGGCAAGTCGCAGCACGAGGTCCGCAAGCTGATCGCCGGCCCCACCGTCTTCATCTGCGACGAGTGCGTGGAGCTGTGCAACGACATCATCCGCGAGGAGACGAAGTCCGCGCTGGTGTCCAAGAAGGACGGCGGCGTGCCGACCCCGCAGGAGATCTGCAACGTGCTCGACGATTACGTCATCGGGCAGAAGCAGGCCAAGCGCGTGCTGTCGGTGGCGGTCCACAATCACTACAAGCGGCTGAACCACGGTGCCAAGGGCGCGGATGTCGAGCTCGCCAAGTCGAACATCCTGCTCGTCGGGCCGACCGGCTGCGGCAAGACGCTGCTGGCGCAGACGCTCGCGCGCATCCTCGACGTGCCGTTCACGATCGCGGACGCCACGACGCTGACGGAAGCCGGCTACGTGGGCGAGGACGTGGAGAACATCCTCGTCCGCCTGCTCCAGGCCGGCGACTTCAACGTCGCCGAGTGCGAGCGCGGCATCGTCTACATCGACGAGATCGACAAGATCGCGCGCAAGTCCGAGAACCCCAGCATCACCCGCGACGTCTCGGGCGAGGGCGTGCAGCAGGCCCTGCTCAAGATCCTCGAGGGCACGGTGGCCTCGGTCCCGCCGCAGGGCGGCCGCAAGCATCCGCAGCAGGAGTACATCCAGATCAACACGAAGGACATCCTGTTCATCTGCGGCGGGGCGTTCGACGGGCTGGAGAAGATCATCGAGGCCCGCACGGGACGCC
>NZ_JAQGLJ010000014.1 GCF_028292945.1 Sphingomonas bacterium
CGAGGATGCCAAGGATGCCAAGGATGCCAAGGATGCCAAGGATGCCAAGGATGCCAAGGATGCCAAGGATGCCAAGGATGCCAAGGATCTGAAGGACGCGAAGGACTTGAAAGATGCGCAGGATGCCAAGGACGCCAAAGACGGCGGCAAGGACGGCGGGGGTAAGGGCGACGACGATAAGGATAGCGGTTGAGGAATGAGCAGATCGGCCGGGGCGGCATGACGGCGACCGGTGAAGTTGACGGCCTGTTCATGCTTCGCGGCTAGGATCAGTTGGTGCAATCGCGGTCGGTCGTTCCCCTCAAGCTCCTTGCTTTCGCCCGCGCCCGCTGGCGCGCGGGCGCCTTGCTGGCCGCGGCTGCGCTCGGCGGTCTGGTCGGAGTGACCGGTGCGGGCGGCGGGCTGGAGAAGGGGCTGCAGGACCTGCGCTTTCAGCTGCGCAGCCGGCCCGCCTCGGGCGAGCTCCACATCATCGAGATCGATGCACGCTCGATGGCGGCGATCGCTCGCTGGCCGTGGCCGCGCCGCAACTATGCGCAAGCGATCGACCGATTGACGCAGGCGGGCGTGGCCGGGATTGCGTTCGACGTCGACTTCTCCGCCCGTTCCAATCCCGAGGACGATCGTCGCTTCGCCGACGCGCTCGCCCGCGCGGGTGGCGGCGTGGTGCTGCCGACGCTGCGTCAGGCGGCGGGCAGCGGTAGCGCTGAATTCCTCGACGCGCTGCCGATCCCCGAGTTGCGCGCGCACTCGATGGCGGCGGCGGTTTCGATCCTGCCCGATCGCGACGGTCTCGTGCGCGCGGCGCCGATCGGCATCGTCACCACCGGCGTGCCGCGGCCGTCGCTGTCGGCGATGCTCGCCGGCCGGGCGGGGGCGGTGGGTCGCGACTTCTCGATCGACTATGCGATCCGCGCCGATACGATTCCGCGCCACAGCTTCATCGACATCAGCGACGGCCGCTTCGATCCACGCGCGATCGCGGGCAAGCGCGTGCTGATCGGCGCGACCGCGGTGGAGATGGGGGATCGCTATGCGGTCCCGCGCTACGGCGTGATCCCAGGCGTGGTAATCCAGGCACTGGCGGCGGAGACGCTGATGATCGGCGTGCCCGTGGACGCGGGCTGGGTGCTGCCGCTGATCGTCGCGTTGCTGCTCGCGCTGCTGCTGCCTTGCGCACGGCGCACGGGAACGCTGATCGCGACGGCGGCGCTGCTGCCCGCTGCGATCTTCGCGATTTCGGTGGCGGCGGAGATGCTGCAGGTCGGCTTTATGATCGTGCCGGCGCTGGCGGCGCTTGCCGCGGTCACCGTCGCCACGGGCGCGATGCTGACCGCCGCGACGCTGCGGACGCGGCGCCTGACCGACGAGGCCACGGGACTGCGCAACCGTCATGCGCTGCTGGCCCATGCCGGCGACGCGCGCGTGACGATCGCCGTCGCGCTGTTCGCCGATTACGACAAGCTGCTGTCGGCGCTGGGCGATCTGGGCGGGGCCGAAGCGATCGGCCGGGTGCGCGATCGCATCGCGCTGCTCGCCGGCAATCCCGAGATATTCCGCGTCGACGATCGCGTGCTGGCCTGGGTCGCGCCCGACGACCCGGAGCAGACGTTCATCCTGTACGAACAGCTGCGCCGCGTGATGATGGCGCCCGTCGAGGTCGGCGGGCGTCGGGCCGACGTGGCGCTGACGGTGGGCGTGGCGCACGGTGACGCAGCCGGGGTCGTGCTCGCGCATGCGGCGCTGGCGGCGGCGCAGGCGCGCGACACGGGCGAGGGCTTTCACCACCACATCCAGTCCGAGGCGGATGCGGTGGCGCAGGAAATGTCGCTGCTCGGCGAACTGGACCAGGCGATCGCGGCGGGCGAGATCGAGGTGGTTTATCAACCGAAATTGAACCTGGCGACGAAGCGGATCGCCAGCGTGGAGGCCCTGGTCCGCTGGCGCCACCCGACGCGCGGCTTCCTGCGTCCCGATCTGTTCATCCCGCTGGCCGAGCGCAACGATCGCATCGCCGGGCTGACGCTGCACGTCACGGCGCAGACGCTGGCGGCGCTGACGGTGTGGGGCGCGGCGGGTCACCTGATCGGCGGCGCGGTCAACATCTCCGCCAAGCTGCTGACCGATCGGGCCTTTCTGGCGGACCTCGCGGCGCTGATCGGTGGCAGCGGGCTGGATGCCGGGCGCCTGACGCTGGAGGTGACCGAGTCCGCCGCGATGAGCGACCCCGCCGGTGCGGCGGACGCGCTGCGCGCGTTGAAGGCGCTGGGCGTGCGCATCTCGATGGACGATTACGGGACCGGGCAATCGACGCTCACCTATCTGAAGCAGCTGCCGCTCGACGAGCTCAAGCTGGATCGGTCGTTCGTCCAATTCGCGCACCAGAACCGGTCGGATGCGGTGCTGGTCCGCTCCACCGTCGAGCTGGCGCACGACCTTGGGCTGACGGTCGTCGCGGAGGGAGTCGAGGACGCAGCCTGCCTTGCCTATCTGGCGTCGATCGGGTGCGACCTCGCGCAAGGCTACCTGATCAGCAAGCCGATCGGCGCGGAGGCGCTCGCCACCCTGCTCGACACGCCGCTCGACCTCGCCGCCTGAGGCGGTCTAGCTCGCGCGCAACGCCTCCGCCGGTCGCGAGCGCAACGCCGGCAGGCTGCCGAGCAGACCGATGCCCAGCGTCGCCACGCTCGCCAGCGCGAGCGTAAGCGCGACGATGCCCCAACCGGGCGCCCATCCCAGCTCCAGCACTCGTGTCACCACGAACCATCCCGCCGCCGTGCCGATCGCCAGCGCGACGCCGACCAGCAGCAGCGACAGCAGCAGATATTCGATGGCCTGGACGCCCAAGACCTGGCGCGAACTGCCGCCGAGCAGCTTGAGTACGACACTGTCATAGCGCCGCGCGCGCGTCGTCGCGGCGACCGCGCCGATCAGCACGGCGATGCCGGCGAGCACCGTCACCGCTGCCGCCGCGCGTACCGCCACCGCGACCTGGCCCAGCACCGCGCCGATCTGGCCGATCACGTCGCCGACACGGATCAGCGTCACCGACGGCAGCGCGGCGGCGACGCCCCGCGCGATCGCGCCGTCGTTGCCGGGTGGGGCGTAGACGCTGGCGAGCAGCGCGTGCGGGGCTTCCTCGATATAGCCAGGCGAGAAGACGATCGCGAAGTTGAGGCCCAATCCGCCCCAATCTATCTTGCGGAAGTTGGCTATGCGCGCGGGAACATCGACGCCCAGCACGGAGATGGTCAGCATGTCGCCGATCCTGACCCCCAGCGCCTCGGCGGCGCGATCCTCGATCGAGACCAGCGGCGGGCCGCGATAGTCGGCGGGCCACCAGCGGCCGGAGACGACCTCGTTGCGGGGCGGGACGGCGGCCGACCAGGTCAGCGTGCGCTCGCCCCTCGCGACCCAGCTCTGCGTCTTCAGCCGGGCGACCGGCACGCCCTTGATCGCGCTGATCGAGCCGCGCAGCGATGGCGTTGCCTCGATCCGGGCGGCGGGTGCCGTGGCACGGACGACGGACTGGAAGCGGGCGGCGTCTTCGGGCTGCAGATCGATCGCGAAGAAGCGCGGCGCCTTCGCAGGGGCGGCGCCGGCGAGTTCGGCGGACAGGCTGGTGTCGATCACCGCCATCGCCACGAACAGCGAAAAGCCCAGCCCCAGCGCGACCACCAGCCGATCGGTCTGCGCGCCTGGTCGGTGGAGGTTGGCGAGTGCCAGCCGCCGCAACGGCGCACGGGGGCGCGGCAGGCGGGCGAGCGCCCAGCGCAAGCCCAGCCCGATCCCCCACAACAGCAGCACCAGCGCCGCGACCGCGCCGACGAAGCCGAGCGCCAGCAGCCGGTCGGATGCGGTCAGCACCGCAACGCCGGCGAGCGCCGCGATCAGCACGCCCATCGCCGCGACCAGTCGCCACGACGGCCGCCGGCTCGCGCCGACCTCGTCGCGCAGCAGCGTTGCGGCGGGAACCGCGCGGGCGCGGGCAAGTGCCGGCAGCGCGAACAATAGCGCGACCAGCCCCGACAGCAGCGCCGCCGTCGCGAGCGGGACGGGGTAGAGCGCCAGTTCTGGCGTGACGGGAAGCGCCGCCCCGGCAAGCCGGGCGACGACGAACGGCACCAGCGCGCCGACCGCGAGACCCAGCGCGATCCCGACCGCCGCCGTCGCGCCGATCTGAAGCAGGAAGATGCTCGCGATCAGTGGCGAACGTGCGCCCAGCACCTTGAGCGTCGCGATGACGCGCGTCTTGGCGGAGAGATAGGCCGCCACCCCGCTGCCGACGCCGACGCCCGCCACCGTCAGCGCGGCGAGGCCGACGAGCAGCAGGAACTGGCCGAGCTGGCTCAACCCCCGTCGCAGCCCACCCGCCGCCTGCGCCGAGGTGCGGGCGGTCCAGCCGGCATTGCCGAAGCGGCGCACCAGCCGCTGCCCGGTCGCCTCCGCCTGCGCGCGCACCGGCACGACCAGACGATAGCGGCTCTCGTACAGGCTGCCCGGCTGCACCGCCTGCGTCAGGTCGAGCCCGGCCAGGTCGACCAGCACCGCCGGCCCGAGCGCGAAGCCTGCGCCGATCCGATCGGGCTCGTTGGCGATCAGGCCGACAACACGCAGATCGGCGCGGCCGACGCGGATGCGGTCGCCGACTCCGACATCGAGCCGCTCCGCCAAGGCGGGCGCAATCGCGATCTCCGCGCCTTGCGGGCGCTGGCGCAGCGCGCCGGGCGCAAGCCGGAAGTCGCCCACCAGCGGCCAGGCGGCATCGACGCCGCGCAGGTCGACCAGCACCGGCTCGCCGCCGCTTCCCGAGGCACTCCGGGACGCCATCGCGCGCATCGACACGGTTTCGGACATGCGGCCGGCACTCGTCAGCGCGGCGAGCTCTTCGACGGTGGCGCGGCGCTGCGACACGCGCAGCTCGACGTCGCCGCCCAGATACTCGCGGCCGCGCCCGTCGAGCGCCGCCAGGATGCTCGCCGACAGGCTGCCGATCCCGGCCAGCGCCGCGGTCCCGAGGAACAGGCACAGCGCCAGCAGCAAGAGGCCGCGTCCGCCGCGCTTCAGGTCGCGCCACGCGAGGCGCCACGCGAGGGCGAATTGCGTTCTCAACGGTTCAAGCCTTCGCCGGCGAAAGCCGCGGCCCAGTCGGCCGCGCCGTGGACGGGGTGACGGTTTCGACGGGGACCAAGGGAGGGTAAGGCCGGTGCCTGCTGTGCGAGGGATGAGTTCTGATCCGGGCAGCGGCCCAACCGCGCCCCGGCTTCCGCCGGGCAAGGGAGAAGGGCCGGGGAAGCGGGCAGGGAGAAGGAGAAGCGCGCATCCTATGCACGTCGATCCGCGACGATACGTCCATCCGCCAGTTCGACCACGCGCGCGCAGCGGCGCGCCAGTGCGGCGTCGTGGGTGATGACGACCATCGTCGCGCCGCTGGCGGTCTGTTGCGCGAACAGCAGGTCCATCACGCCTGAGCCCGTTACCGTGTCGAGGTTGCCCGTCGGCTCGTCGGCGAACAGCAGTTGCGGCCTTCCCACCAGCGCGCGCGCGATCGCGACGCGCTGCTGCTCGCCGCCCGACAGCTGCGCGGGGTAGTGGGTTTCGCGATCGGCGAGACCGACGGTGGCCAGCTGCGCCGCCGCGCGCGACCACGCATCGCGCTCGCCGGCGAGTTCCAGCGGCACCGCGACATTCTCGAGCGCGGTCATCGTCGGCAGCAGGTGGAACGCCTGCAGGACGATACCGATGCGCCCACGCCGCGCCACCGCCAGCGCATCCTCGTCCAGCGTCGCGAAGTCGAGGCCGGTCACCTCCACGCTGCCGCCGGTCGGCCGCTCCAGCCCCGACAGCACCGCCATCAGCGACGACTTGCCCGACCCCGACGGCCCCAGCAGCGCGACGCTCTCGCCCGCGCCGACGGTCAGGTCGATGCCGCGCAGCACTTCTACACGCGCCGGCGGCTTGCCAAGCGTCAGCGTGATGTTGCGCGCGTCGATAACGGCGCTAGGCGGGACGGATGATGTGGCTGTCACGGTGGGCGCGATATGGGGGGCGGTGGCTGCTTGTCCATGTCGCTCTGGTGCTGGCCATGCTGGTCGGCACAGGTGCGCATGCGCAAGCTCCGGGCAAACCGCCCGCGCGGCTGATCTGGGCGTTCGGCGACAGTCTCGCCGCCGGCTATGGCCTGCCACCCGAACAGGGCTTCGCGGCGCAGCTGCAGGCGGCGCTGCGTCGCGGTGGCGTCCCCGCGACGGTGCGTAACGGCGGCGTGGCGGGTGACACGGCCGCGCAAGGGCGCGCGCGGCTGCGCTGGGGATTGCGCGGGCTG
Organism: Sphingomonas bacterium; assembly: GCF_028292945.1. Classification (GTDB taxonomy): domain Bacteria; phylum Pseudomonadota; class Alphaproteobacteria; order Sphingomonadales; family Sphingomonadaceae; genus Sphingomonas. The sequence goes on from NZ_JAQGLJ010000014.1 coordinate 6,326, forward strand.
GGGCGCACGCCCGATCTGGTGATCGTCGAGCTCGGCGCGAACGACATGCTGCGCGGGCTGCCGGTGGCACAGGCGCGCGCCAATCTGGACCTGATCCTGACCGAGCTGAAACGCCGCCGGATACCCGTGCTGCTCGCCGGCATGCGCGCGGCACCCAATCTGGGACCGGACTATGCGCGCAGCTTCGAGGCGATGTACCCGGCTTTGGCGCGCAAGCATGGCGTGCCGCTGTACCCGTTCTTCCTCGATGGCGTCGCAGCGAACCGCGCGCTGATCCAGCGCGACGGGCTGCATCCCAATGCGAGGGGTGTGCGGGTGATCGTTGCGCGGATTGTGCCAGCGGTGCGCAAGGCGCTTGGGTAGCGCAAGCCCTACCCGAGTAACCCATCCCCGGCGAAAGCCGGGGCCCAGCCGGCGCGGAGCGCCGATCGACGCTACCGCGTCGAGCATTCTGTATTGGCTAGGCCGCGGCGTTCGCCGGGGAAGGGCTAGAGGTTGGTAGGTCGAAGGGTGAGAGCTAAATTACCTGCGTGCCCCACAGCCCCCACCCCCCCGCCAG
>NZ_JAQGLJ010000051.1 GCF_028292945.1 Sphingomonas bacterium
TCACCGTCGAGCCGCCGCTGTCGAAGGCGGGCGACCACATCGTCTTCCGCGCCGAGATGGACCTGGTGATCGGGCTCACCGCCTGCTCCGCGCTGGCGTCCAACGGCGGCAGCTTCAAGCCGATCGCGTATCGGGTGGAGCCGGCGGCCTGATCACCACTCCGGGTCGGCCAACCACGGCGCAACCTTTGGCCAGGCTTCGCTCACCCGGTCGGGATAGATTGCCGCGCGCTTGTCGATGAACGCCTGCACGCCCTCGCGCGCGTCGTCGCTGCTGCCGCGTGCCCAGACCATGCGGCTGTCGAGCCGGTGTGCGTCCATCGGATGCCCCGCGCCCATCATCCGCCACATCATCTGCCGGGTCAGCGCGACCGACACCGCCGACGAGTTCGCGGTCAGCTCCAGCGCCAGCGCGCGCGCGGCGGGGAGCAGATCACTCGCCGGATGGACCGAGCGGACCAGCCCCGCCGCCCGCGCCTCCTCCGCCGGCACCAGGCGGCCGGAATAGCACCAGTCGAGCGCGGTCGAGATGCCGACGAGGCGCGGCAGGAACCAGCTCGACGCCGCCTCCGGCACGATCCCGCGCCGCGCGAACACGAAGCCGAACCGCGCGGTATCCGCGGCAAGGCGGAAATCCATCGGCAGGGTCATCGTCGTGCCGATCCCGGCGGCGGCGCCGTTGATCGCGCCGATCACCGGCTTCTTGCACGCGAAGATGCGCAGGCTCAGCAGCCCGCCGCCATCGCGGATGCCGGGGTGGTCGTAGTCCACTGTGCCATCCGCGCGGACTGGGTTGTCGGGCGTCCAGCCCTCCCCTTGCGCATAGTCGAACGTCTTGGCCCCGCCCGACAGGTCCGCCCCCGCGCAGAACGCGCGTTCGCCCGCGCCGGTGACGATCACGGCGCGGACATCGTCATCGGCGTCGGCGCAGTCGAAGGCAGCGATCAGCTCGGCAAGCATCGTTTGCGTGAACGCGTTCATCGGCGGGTGATCGAGGGTGATCGTCAGGATGCCGTCGAGGAGGTCGGTTCGGGTCTGCGCGGTCACGCGGGTCGCCTCAGCCCGTCATGCTGAACTCGTTTCAGCATCCATGCGAGACGTCTGCCCCAAGCGTAGGGCTCGTTGCCCGCGTCGCGCATGGACCCTGAAACAAGTTCAGGGTGACGGAGGACATGAGGCACCCTCACTCCGCCTTCTCCACCCGCGCCAGCACCGCGCCCTCGCTCACCTGCCCGCCAACCTCGGCGTTCAGCTCCGCCACCGTCCCGTCGAACGGCGCGACCAGACTATGCTCCATCTTCATCGCCTCGAGCGTGACGAGCTTCTGCCCCTTGGCCACCCGATCGCCGGCTGCGACCTCCACCGCGATGACACGGCCGGGCATGGGGGAGAGGATCGCGCCGTCAGCGGCCGCGCCGGCAGTCGCGCCTCCCACTCGCCACGGAGCAACTGCGTATGTTTGCCCTCGATCATTGACGATAGCCAGACTGGGAAGCTCGTCGATGCGCAACTCATAGGGCCGCATGTTCTCGATTGAGGCGACGACCGGACGTCCATCCACCAGCAATAGAGCCTCTGTGGCTGACTGCCGGTTCGCTCGAAAACCAGGTAGGCCGCCGTTCCAAGGATCTGGTTCATAGTCACCATCAAGATAACGGAGAACAGCCAGCCCATCCTCAAGCGCTGTCTCGGAGGGAACGTCCGGCGCTATCAAATCGTCGAGATTGCTCCCGATAAACCCAGTATCTACATCGCCTGATCTGAAGGATGGATTAGAAGCGGCGCGGAAAAGGAAGCCGGAGTTGGTGCGGACGGGCCAGACGTTGATGTTCGCGAGCTTTGCTAGAAGATCATCTATCGCCGCTTCGCGACTGCGAGCGTGCGTGACAAGCTTTGCGATCATCGGGTCATAGAAAGTCGAGACTTCGTCACCCTGCTCGACGCCGGTCTCGACTCGACCTGAACCCGCGTGCAACGTCAGCCAATCCAGCCGTCCGATACTTGGCAAGAACCCCTTTGCCGGGTCCTCCGCATACAGGCGAGCCTCCATCGCCCAGCCGTCGATGCTCAGCTCATCCTGCCGCTTGGGCAGCGGTTCGCCGCTGGCGACGCGGAGCTGCCACTCCACCAGGTCTTGCCCCGTGATCTCCTCCGTCACCGGATGCTCGACCTGCAGCCGCGTGTTCATCTCCATGAACCAGATCCGGTCGGCGCGCAGGCCGTCGCTGGCGTCGGCGATGAACTCGATCGTGCCCGCGCCCTCGTAATCCACCGCCTGCGCCGCGCGCACGGCGGCACCGCACACCGCCTCGCGCGTCGCCGCGTCCATGCCGGGCGCGGGCGCTTCCTCGATCACCTTCTGGTGGCGGCGCTGGAGCGAGCAGTCGCGTTCGAAGAGGTGGACGACGTTGCCGTGGCTGTCGCCGAACACCTGCACCTCGATATGGCGCGGCGAGAGGATGTACTTCTCCAGCAGCACTTGGGTGTTGCCGAAGCTCGACGCCGCCTCGCGCTGGCAGCTGAGAAGCATGTCGGCGAACTCGCCCGCATTCTCAACGCGGCGCATGCCCTTGCCGCCACCGCCCGCCACCGCCTTGATCAGCACGGGATAGCCGATCGCGTCGGCTTCGCGCGCCAACCGCTCGGGCGACTGGTCCTCGCCAAGATAGCCCGGCGTCACCGGCACGCCCGCCGCGATCATCCGCGCCTTGGCCGCGTCCTTCAGTCCCATGGCGCGGATGCTGGCCGGCTTTGGCCCTACCCAGATCAGCCCGGCGTCCAGCACGGCCTGCGCGAAGTCGGCGTTTTCCGAGAGAAACCCGTAGCCTGGGTGGATCGCCTCCGCCCCGGTCTGAAGTGCGGCCGCGATGATCCGCTCGCCGACCAGATAGCTCTCGCGCGCCGGCGACGGCCCGATATGCACCGCCTCGTCCGCCTGCCGGACATGCAGCGCCTTCGCGTCCGCATCCGAATACACCGCGACCGTACGGATCCCCATCCGCCGCGCGGTGCGGATCACGCGACACGCGATCTCGCCGCGGTTCGCGATCAGCAGCGAGCCGATCACCGTGCGTCGCACCCCGTGCTACGCTGCGACCAGGTGACGTTGAGCACCTTCCAGCCCGCGCCCTCGCGGATCAGATCATAGTGGTTGGTCCCGCAATGCCGCACCGTGCCGTTCACCAGGAAGGTATAGGGCGCCCACACCATCGCGATATCGCCATCGACCTCGACCGCGGGAAAGCCCTGCCGCTCCTCCATCCGCTCCGCGCCCGGCTTCACGCCGCCAGCGAACTCGGCCCAACTCATCCGCCTGACGGATCGCGTCCCGTCCGCCCGCTCGACCGCCGCAGTGGCTCCGCCATCGGCGCGGACCTGCCGCAACAGCGCCGCCCCGTCGCGCGCGGCGATCGCGGCGAGCAGCGCGTCGACCGGCGCCATGACGTTGGCGACCTCGGGCTGAGAGTAGGGAACGGGGTTGGCCGGCGGCAGGCGATCCGTCTGAGCGGCGGCGAGCAAGAGACTGAGCATCATCGTTCCCATCACATCCGGAATACGCCGAAACGCGCACTTTCAGGTACTTCGGCGTTCAAGGTCGCAGCAAAGGCGAGCCCCAGCACGTCGCGCGTCTGCGCGGGGTCGATCACGCCATCGTCCCACAACCGCGCGGTCGCATAATAGGGATTGCCCTCGTCCTCGTACTTCTGCCGCACCGGCGCCTTGAACGCCTCCGCCTCCTCGGGCGTCCAGCGATCCGCATCGCGATGCACCGTCGCCAGCACCGACGCGGCCTGCTCGCCGCCCATCACGCTGATGCGGCTGTTGGGCCAGGTGAACAGGAAGCGAGGGCTGTAGGCCCGCCCGCACATCCCGTAATTGCCCGCGCCGAAGCTGCCGCCGATCAGCACGGTGATCTTGGGCACGGACGCGGTGGCAACGGCGGTGACCAGCTTCGCGCCATGTTTGGCAATGCCTTCCGCTTCATACTTGCCACCGACCATGAAGCCGGAGATGTTCTGCAGGAACAGCAAGGGCACGCGGCGTTGGCAGGCAAGCTCGATGAAATGTGCGCCCTTCTGCGCCGACTCGCTGAACAGCACGCCGTTGTTGGCGAGGATCGCGACCGGAATGCCCCAGATATGCGCGAAGCCGCACACCAGCGACGACCCGTACAGCGCCTTGAACTCGTGAAACTCGGATCCATCCACCAGCCGTGCGATCACCTCATGCACGTCGTACGGCGCACGCACATCGGCCGGCACGATCCCGTAAAGCTCGTCCACGTCGAACTTCGCCGGGCGCGGCTCGCGCATGTTCACATCCGGCGGGCGCGGCGGCTGCAGCGTCGAGACGATGTCGCGCACGATCGTCAGCGCATGCTCGTCATTCTCCGCGACGTGATCGACCACACCCGAGCGCCGGCCATGCGTGTCCGCGCCGCCCAGCTCCTCCGCCGAGATAACTTCGCCCGTCGCCGCCTTGACCAGCGGCGGACCGGCAAGAAAAATCGTTCCCTGCCCGCGCACTATCACGGTTTCGTCGGACATGGCGGGAACATAAGCCCCGCCGGCGGTGCAGCTGCCCATGACGCAGGCGATCTGCGGGATGCCCAAGGCGCTCATGTTCGCCTGGTTGAAGAAGATGCGCCCGAAATGGTCGCGGTCGGGGAACACTTCCGCCTGGTGCGGCAGGTTGGCGCCGCCCGAGTCGACGAGGTAAATGCACGGCAGCCGGTTCGCCTCCGCGATCTCCTGCGCGCGCAGATGCTTCTTCACAGTGAGTGGGAAGTATGTCCCGCCCTTCACCGTCGCGTCGTTGCACACGATCATGCACTGGCGGCCCGAAACGCGGCCGATACCGGCGATCAGGCCCGCGCCCGGCACCTCGTCATCGTAGATGCCGTTCGCGGCGAGCTGCCCGATCTCCAGCAGCGGTGAGCCGGGGTCGAGCAGCCGCTCCACCCGCTCGCGAGGCAAGAGCTTGCCACGCGAGGTATGCCGCTCGCGCGACTTCTCGTTGCCGCCCAGCGCCGCCTGCGCGACGTCGGCGCGAAGTTGATCGACCAATGCTCGATTGTGCGCGGCGTTGGCCTTGAAGCCATCGCTCTCGGCGGCAATCTTCGAGTCGAGAACGGGCGCGCTCACTGCGCCACCACGCCCACCGCGCCGATCAGCTCGCGGCCGATCAGCATGCGCCTGATCTCGTTCGTGCCCGCACCGATGTCGAGCAGCTTGGCGTCGCGCAGGAAGCGTTCGACCGGCCAGTCCTTGGTATAACCAGCCCCGCCGAGCGCCTGCACCGCCTCGCCCGCGACCCGAAATGCGTTCTCGCTTGCCAGCAGGATCGCGCCCGCCGCGTCGAACCGCGTCGTCCTGCCGGCGTCGCAACTCTTGGCGACCGCATAGACGTACGCCCGCGCCGAATTCAGCGCGACATACATGTCCGCGACCTTGGCCTGCATCAGCTGGAAAGAGCCGATCGCCTGCCCGAACTGCTTGCGCTCGCGCAGGTACGGCAGCACCACGTCGAGGCACGCCTGCATGATGCCCAGCTGGATCCCGGCCAGCACCGTACGCTCGTAGTCCAGCCCGCTCATCAGCACGCCGACGCCGCCATTCTCCGGCCCCATCACCTGCGCGTCGGACACCTCGCAGTCGGTGAACACCAGCTCGGCGGTCGGCGAGCCGCGCATCCCCATCTTGTCGATCTTCTGCCCGATCGCGAAGCCCGGCATGTCCGCGTCGATCAGGAAGGTCGTGATGCCGCGGCTACCCTCCCCCGTCTTCGCATAGACTACGAGCGTATCGGCGTAAGCGGCGTTGGTGATCCAGAATTTCGTGCCGTTGAGCACATAGCCGCCCTGCACCCGATCCGCCTTCAGCTTCATCGAGACAACGTCGGAGCCCGCCCCGGCTTCCGACATCGCCAGGCTGCCGACATGCTCGCCGCTGATCAGCTTCGGAAGGTATTTTGCCCTCTGCTCCGGCGACGCCCAACGCGCGATCTGATTGACGCACAGGTTGGAATGCGCGCCGTAAGACAGTCCGACGGAAGCGGACGCACGCGACACTTCCTCGCAGGCGATGACATGTTCCAGATAGCCCAGGCCCAGCCCGCCATCCGCCTCCGCCACCGTGATCCCGTGCAGCCCCAGCTCGCCCATCGCGCGCCACAGCTCGTCGCGCGGAAACCAGTCCTCGGCATCGATGCGCGCCGCGATCGGCGCGATCCGATCGGTCGCGAAGCGGCGCGTGGTGTCGCGGATCATGTCCGCATTCTCACCCAGCGCGAAGTCGAAATCGGGGCTCATGGCCTCTCCTGGTTTTCGCGATGCTATAGCGCGGGTGGAGCGGAAGCCAACCGAGCCGCTTGCGGGAGCCGCTTGCGAATGGGAGACCGGCTGACTAGCCCGCCACCATGACCAGATTGTCGCGACATTTCACGCTGGCGGAGATGATCGCGAGCGACGCCGCCCGCGCGCTGGATATCGCCAATCTGCCCACCGCCGCGCACCTCGCCAATCTGCGCACGACGGCGCTCGGCATGGAACAGGTCCGGGCGGTGCTGGGCAACCGCCCGATCACGATCGAGTCGGCGTATCGCGCAAGGCGGGTCAACGAGGCGGTCGGCGGTGTGCCCAACTCCGCGCATGCTCAGGGTCTCGCGGTCGACTTCACGGTGGCGGGGCTGAGCGCGTCGGCGGCGGCACGGATGCTGCAGGCGTCGTGGCTCGTGTTCGATCAGCTGATCCTGGAGGTGAGCCGCGGCGTCTGCCACATCTCCTTCGCGCCCGAGCTCCGCCGCGAGGTGCTGACGCAGGCGGGCGGCGCGGGGACGGTGACAAGCAAGGGATTGCCCAGGGAGACGCGGAAGGCCTGAGCGATCCCGTATCTTCGTCATGCTGAACTCGTTTCAGCATCCATGCGAAGTTGTACACCCTTCCCGGCGGAAGCCGCGGCCCAGTCGGCCGCGCCGGATCAACTACGACACCAGCATGGAAGCGCGCGCAGGAAGGGCGCCGCGGCAAAGCCGCGTCGTGACGTCGAACGGGAGCGCCTCGCTTCCCGCCGGTCCGCGCTTGCGCGAGTCAGCCCGACGTAGCCGGCTGCCGCGCTTGCGCAATGGTGCGGGCGGTGGGAATCGAACCCACACTCCTTGCGGAACCGGATTTTGAGTCCGGCGCGTCTACCAATTCCACCACGCCCGCACGAGCATGCCGCCGCGCCCTAGCCGAGCCAGGCGCGCGTCGGCAAGGCTCGGATCAGATGGCGGTCGGCGCGTTCGCTTCCATGTGCTCACCAGCCTTGGGATCGGCGCCGTAGCGGTTCGGCCCGACCGTGCCCGGCAGGCACATGAACACGAGCAACGCGATCGCGCCGATCAAACCCGCGAGGCTGAGGATGCCGCCCACGGCCGCCAGCGTCGAGCTCTCGCTCGCCACCCCGACGACGACCATGATGTAGCCTAGGATATACGGGGCGGCCATCAGGAACAGCCAGAAGCCGGATCGATTGGTGTCGTGCAGGCGGCGCACCGCGACCGCGATCGATGGCACCAGCAGGCCCAGCCAGACGATCATCATGACGATGCCCAGAATGCCCATCCCCAGCATCGCGCCCAGCATGCCGCTCGCGCCGCCATCGGCCGACGCGCCCGCCATCATGCCGGCACCACCGGCGACTGCCACCGTCAATATGGTCAACACCACCCAGATAAGCATCTGCAGCAGCACGAACATCCAGTATTCCTTGCGCCGCGAACGGCCCGAGAATTCGAAATACCGCTTCAGCGGCAACAGCATCCATTCCATGATAATCCCCCCTTGCATCGGTGCGGTGCCCCCTGCCCGCAGCCGTGGCCCGAATACTCACCAAAGCGCGCGTCGCGTCAAGCGCACCTGCTTCAGGCGCGGGGGCCCTGCCGCCGATAGCTGAGCGCCTCCGCGACGTGCAGCCGGCCAACACCGTCGCTGCCGGCCATGTCGGCAATCGTCCGCGCGACGCGCAGGATGCGGGTATAGCCGCGCGCCGACAGCCGCATCGCCTCCGCCGCCTGCGCGAGCAGCTTGCGCCCCGGCTCGTCGGGTGTCGCGACCCGCTCCAGCAGGTCACCATCGGCCTCGGCGTTGGTGCGGGCCGCCTCGTCCCGGTAACGATCGCGCTGCAGCGCACGCACCTTGGCGACGCGCGCGGCTACCTCGGCCGATCCCTCGGCGGGCGGCGGCAGCACCAGGTCGGCGGCGCTGACCGCCTGCACCTCGACGTGCAGGTCGATCCGGTCGAGCAGCGGCCCACTGACCTTGGTCTGGTAATCTGCCGCACAGCGCGGCGCGCGGGCGCAGGCGAGGCCCGCATCGCCCAGATGCCCGCACCGGCACGGGTTCATTGCGGCGATCAGCTGCACGCGCGCGGGGAAGGTGACGTGCGCATTGGCGCGCGCGACCGACACCGTCCCGGTCTCCAGCGGCTGGCGCAGCGAGTCGAGCACCGCGCGGTTGAACTCGGGCAGCTCGTCGAGGAACAGCACCCCCAGATGCGCGAGGCTGACCTCGCCCGGCTTCACCTTCAGTCCGCCGCCAGTCAGCGCGGCCATCGATGCGGAATGATGCGGCGAGCGGAACGGCCGCGTCCGTGTCAGCCGGCCACCCGTCAGCGTGCCCGCGACCGACTGCACCATCGAAACTTCCAGCGCCTCGGCGGCATCGAGCGGCGGCAGGATACCGGGCAGGCACGCCGCCATCAACGATTTGCCCGCGCCCGGCGGCCCGACCATCAGCAGGTTATGGCCGCCGGACGCCGCGATCTCCAGCGCGCGCTTGGCGGTCTCCTGTCCCTTGACCTGCCGCAGGTCCGGCCCGTGGGTCGCTTCGTCCGCTTCGCCCGGCACGGGCGTGGCGAGCAGTCCCTGTCCCTTCAGGTGATTGAGCAGCGACAACAGATCGGGCGGGGCCACGACCTCCACAGTCCCGGCCCACGCCGCTTCCGCCCCCTGCGCGGCCGGACAGATCAACCCCTTGCCCTGCTCCGACGCATGCAGCGCGGCGAGCAGCACGCCCGGCGACGGCGCAATGCGTGCATCCAGCCCCAGCTCGCCGACGACGATGTAGTCCGCCAGCGCCTCGACATCGACCAGCCCCATCGCGCCGAGCAGCGCCAGCGCGATAGGCAGGTCGAAATGCGAACCCTCCTTGGGCAGGTCCGCCGGCGACAGGTTCACCGCGATCCGCTTGGGCGGCAGCGCCAGTCCCATCGCGGCGATGGCGCCGCGCACGCGCTCGCGGCTCTCGCCCACTGCCTTGTCGCCCAGGCCGACGACGTTGAACGCCGGCAGGCCGGGAATAAGCTGGACCTGCACCTCGACGCCGCGTGCCTCCAGCCCGAGATACGCCACCGTGGACACGATCGTCGCCATGCAGTCCCCCTTGCCCGCCTTGTCTTACCGGCTTTTCGGTTCGGCGAAACGGGCAAGCCGGCGACTTGCGCCGGTAACACACCACGCCCAAATGGCGATTGATGCCTCGCCTGCCCGCTTCACGACCATTGCAGCTGGCGCTGGCGGTCCTGCTGATCATCCTGGCGCCGATCGTCGGCCTGTTGCCGGGTCCGGGCGGCGTCTTCGTCTTCGCCGGCGGATTGATCCTGCTGCTTCGCAATTCGCGCTGGGCACGACGGAATTTCGCCAAAGGCAAGCGACGCTGGCCCAAGGCTGGCGCGCTGGTCGACCGGGTGCTGCGGCGCGGCAGCGCACAACGCCGGCGCGCGGTCGAACAGGACCGCTTGCGTTGACTTGGCGCTCCCCGTTCAATATGCGTTTCGATCAACAGGCCGTCTTCGGGGCGGCCTTTCTCTATTTCTGACTATTGGAATGACCGATGAAGCGGACCTTTCAGCCGAGCAACCTGGTGCGGGCGCGCCGTCACGGCTTCCGCTCGCGGATGGCGACGGTCGGCGGCCGGGCGGTGATCCGGGCACGCCGGGCGCGGGGCCGCAAGAAGCTGTCGGCCTAAGCGTTCTTTCGCTGCGTCGCGATTTCCTCGCGGCGAACAGCGGCAAGCGCGCACCGATGCCTGGCTTCGTGCTCCTGGTGCGGAATCGGCAGGACGGCTCGCCTGCTATGCGGGTCGGCTACACCGTCACCAAGAAGATCGGCAACGCGGTCGTCCGCAACCGCATGAAGCGCCGTCTTCGCGCACTTGCCGCCGAACTGCTCCCCTTGAGTGGCGTACGCGGTGCGGATCACGTCCTGATCGGGCGCGCCGGCGGGGTGGAACGCAACTTCGCGCAACTTCGCACCGAATTGGGCAAGGCGCTGGCGAAGGTGGCCCGTTAGTCGTGGTGACCCGCCTTCTAATCCTGCTCGTTCGCGGTTGGCAGGTCGGCCCGTCGGCCATCCTGCCGCCGACCTGCCGTTTCCAGCCCAGCTGTTCCGCCTATGCAATCACCTCGCTTCGCCGCTATGGGGCGGTCAAGGGTGGGTGGCTGGCGTTGAAGCGGGTCGCGCGCTGCCATCCCTGGGGTTCGTTCGGCCCCGATCCCGTACCCTAACTTGGGCATGCCATAAGTGACCGAAGACCGTCGCAACTTCATCCTGTTCGCGGTCCTCGCGGCGCTCATCCTGCTCGGCTGGCAGGTCGTGGTCGACAAGGTCCTGCCGCCGGCCGCTCCGCCCGCGACAGTGATCGTCGACGCCAAGTCAAAGCCGGTGGCGAACCCGTCCGCCGACCCGACCGCCGACAGCCCCGCCGCGACGCGCTCGCGTGCCGCCGTGCTGGCCGAGACGCCGCGGATCCGCATCGACACGCCCGCACTCGCCGGATCGATCAACCTCAAGGGCGCGCGGCTCGACGATCTGGTGCTCAAACGCCACAAGGAGTCGCTCAAGGCGGACTCGCCGCCTATCCGGCTGCTCTCACCTGCCGGTGCGCCGGGCGCGTATTTCGCCCAGCTCGGCTGGCGGGGCGGACCGGCACCTGACGCCATATGGCGCGCGAGCGGTACGGTGCTCGCGCCCGGCAAGCCGGTGACGCTCGATGCCGCCAACGCAACCGGCCAGCGCTTCCGGATCGTGCTCGCGGTTGATAACGACTATATGTTCACGATCCGCCAGACGGTGCTGAACGCCAGCACCGGCGCGGTCTCGGTCGCGCCGTTCGGTCTCGTCAACCGGTCGGGGGCTTTTGAGGAACCGGATTACTGGACCATGCACGCGGGGCCGATGTGGGCAGGCGGAGGAAAGGCCAATTACGGCCCCGACTTCGACGACCTCAACGACGGAGCGAGCAATTTCCGCTCGACCGGGGGCTGGCTCGGCTTCACCGACAAGTTCTGGCTCACCGCGCTGGTGCCCGACCAGCGCCAGGCCTTTGACGGGCAGTTCCGCGTCGGTCCAAACAAGGCGTACCAGGCCGACTTCGCCATGCAGGAACGATTGCTCCCGGCCGGCCAGATGCTGACCACCACGTCGCGGCTGTTCGCGGGCGCGAAGGAAGTGGCGGTGCTCGACCGCTATGCCGACGCAGGCGTCGCGCCGCAGCTGGACTATGCGATCGACTGGGGCTGGTTCCGCATCGTCGAGAAGCCGATCTTCTATTATCTCGACTGGCTGTTCCGGCTGGTGGGCAATTTCGGCGTCGCGATCATCCTGCTGACCGTCACCATCCGCCTGCTGATGTATCCGATCGCGAACAAGCAGTTCGCATCGATGGCGGCGATGCGCATCGTCCAGCCCAAGATGAAGGCGATCCAGGACCGACACAAGGACGACAAGGAGAAGATGCAGCGCGAGGTAATGGCGCTTTACAAGACCGAAGGCGTCAACCCGCTCGCCGGCTGCCTGCCCGTCGTGCTGCAGATCCCGATCTTCTACGCGCTGTACAAGGTGCTGATGCTGACCATCGAGATGCGGCACCAGCCATTCATCGCCTGGCTCAAGGATCTGTCCGCGCCCGATCCGCTGACGCCGATCAACCTGTTCGGCATCCTGCCCTTCGATCCGCCGAGCTTTCTGCATCTGGGCGTGCTCGCCATCCTGCTCGGCGTGACGATGTGGCTGCAGTTCAAGCTCAACCCCGCCGCGACCGATCCGACGACGCAGCAGGTCATGATGCTGATGCCGTGGGTGATGATGTTCATCTTCGCGCCCTTGGCCGCGGGCTTGCAGCTCTACTACGTCGCGTCGAACATCATCTCGATCGGTCAGCAGAAGCTGCTCTATATGCGCTATCCGGCGATGAGTTCAGGCACCGCCAAGTGACGGACCTGGTGGAGCCCGCGCGCAAGCTGTTCGCCGGGCCGATCACGTTCCTGAAGTCCGCGCCGGCGCTGATCCACCTGCCCGACCCCGATTACCCCGAAGTCGCGTTCGCCGGCCGCTCGAATGTCGGCAAGTCGTCGCTGCTCAACGCGCTAACTAATCGCAACGGTCTGGCGCGGACGTCGAACACGCCCGGCCGGACACAGGAGCTCAACTTCTTCGATGTTGGCAAGCCGATCGTGTTCCGCCTCGTCGACATGCCCGGCTATGGCTACGCCAAGGCAC
>NZ_JAQGLJ010000059.1 GCF_028292945.1 Sphingomonas bacterium
TCTGACGAGCTGGGCGCATTACCTGCCCGGTGGGCAGGGTGGGCTGGATCACTCGCTCCACCTGTGGAACGTGCTGATCACCGCGCACGGCCTGATCATGGTGTTCTTCATGGTCATGCCGGCGATGATCGGCGGGTTCGGCAACTGGTTCGTGCCGATCATGATCGGCGCGCCGGACATGGCGTTCCCGCGCATGAACAACATCAGCTTCTGGCTGCTGATCCCGTCCTTCTCGCTGCTGCTGGCGTCGCCCTTCTTCGGCGGCGCGGGCACTGGCTGGACGCTGTACGCGCCGCTTTCGACCTATGGCGAGCCGGGGCCGTCGACCGACCTGGCGATCCTGTCGCTCCACCTCGCGGGCGCCTCGTCGATCCTGGGCGCGATCAACTTCATCACCACCATCTTCAACATGCGTGCGCCGGGCATGACGCTGCACAAGATGCCGTTGTTCGTGTGGTCGGTGCTGGTCACCGCCTTCCTGCTGCTGCTGGCGCTGCCGGTGCTGGCGGCGGCGATCACCATGCTGCTGACCGACCGCAATTTCGGCACGACCTTCTTCGACCCCGCCGGCGGCGGCGATCCGGTGCTGTACCAGCATCTGTTCTGGTTCTTCGGCCATCCCGAAGTGTACATCATGATCCTGCCGGGCTTCGGCATCGTCAGCCAGATCATCTCGACCTTCAGCCGCAAGCCGGTGTTCGGCTATCTGGGCATGGCATACGCCATGGTCGCGATCGGTGTGGTCGGGTTCGTGGTGTGGGCGCACCACATGTTCACCACCGGCCTGAGCGTGAACACGAAGATGTACTTCACCGCCGCGACGATGGTCATCGCGGTGCCGACCGGCATCAAGATCTTCTCGTGGATCGCGACGATGTGGGGCGGGTCGATCAGCTTCAAGACACCGATGGTGTGGGCGATCGGATTCATCTTCATGTTCACCGTCGGCGGCGTGACCGGCGTCGTCTTGGCGAACGGTGGCGTCGACGATTACATGCAGGACACCTATTACGTCGTCGCGCACTTCCATTACGTGCTGTCGCTGGGCGCGGTGTTCTCGCTGTTCGCGGGCTTCACCTACTGGTTTCCGAAGATGTCGGGCAAGATGCTCAACGAGGCGCTGGGGCATGCGCACTTCTGGATCTTCTTCGTCGGCGTGAATGTGCTGTTCTTCCCCATGCACTTCCTGGGGTTGCAGAGCATGCCGCGGCGCATGCCCGACTATACCGACGCGCTGACCTATTGGAATTACATCGCCAGCCTGGGCTATGTATTGATGGCGGGATCGATGGTGATCTTCTTCGCCAACGTGATCTGGTCGCTCATCGCCGGCAAGCGCGCGGGCGACAATCCGTGGGGCGAGGGCGCCACGACGCTGGAGTGGAGCCTGTCCTCGCCGCCGCCTTATCACCAGTTCGAGACGCTGCCCGTGATCGACGACGGCGACAAGAAGCACTGAGCCGTTCAGCTGGCTGAGAAACAAAGCGCTCCGGAGCGATCCGGGGCGCTTTTTTCTTTGCGCCACCACGACTTGCATCACGACAGCGTCACGCGCGCCGTGCTACGTGCCGACACGTGAGCAACGCCCTTCCGCACCATTATCCGATCGGCATCGATCCTGCCGACATCGACTTCATGGGTCACGTCAACAACGCCAGCTACTTGAAATGGGTACAGGCCGCCGTGATCAGCCACTGGCAGCGGCTCGCCCCGCCAGAGGTTGTCGGCCGGCATCTGTGGGTCGCGCTGAAGCACGAGATCACGTACCGAAAGCCGACTTTCCTGGGCGACGATGTCATCGCCACCGTGCTGCTCGAAAAGGTGCATGGCGCGCGCGCCTTTTACGAGACGATCATCCGCCGGGGAGATGAGGTGCTCGCCGAGATCAAGTCTTCCTGGTGCAGCCTCGACGCGGAGACGCTGCGTCCGGCGCGCATCGCGGCGAACGTGGTGGAGCATTTCTTCCGCAAGGGTGACGGCGCGATCTGACTGCCGCGCCGGCCATTCTCCCGCCCGGGAACCGCCTGCCTCCATCCACGCTGTCTGCTGCACTCATGAATGGCCCCTCCATCCCCGCCGCCGGTCACTCGACGCCTGACCCGCGCCCGCTGCCGTGGATCAGCGTCGCCCCCCATGCGCCCTATTTCGTGGACGAGACGGGCGCGCCATGGACGCCGATCGGCCAGAACGACGCGATCGAGTGGCCGGATCTGAACGGACTCTTCCGCCGTCGCGATCTGCCGGCGGTCGATCGCCACCTCGCCTGGCTCGCCGCGCACGGTGTCACGTGCCTGCGGCTGATGGTGGAATATGCGCAAGGGAGGCATCGTTATCTGGAGCGGCCCGCCGGCGTGTTCGTGCCGGCCATGGTGCAATGGTGGGACGACATGTTCGCGCTGTGCGAACGCCACGGGCTGCGGATTCTGCTCACGCCGGTCGACACCTTCTGGATGTGGCTGCGCTGGCGCGATCACCCTTGGAACGCCGCAAAGGGCGGGCCGCTGGCACATATGCGCGAGGCGCTGACCTGCCCGGTGACGCGCGACGCGATCAAGGCGCGGTTGACCTTCATGGTCACGCGGTGGGGCGGCTCGGGCGCGCTGTTCGCCTGGGACCTGTGGAACGAGATCCACCCGGCGCAGGCGAACGACACGGTGGATTGCTGGCCGGAGTTCATCGCCGACCTGTCGCACCATGTCCGCGGGTTGGAGCAGCGCCTGTACGGTCGCACCCATCCGCAGACCGTGTCGCTGTTCGGCCCCGAACTGGACCACCATCCCGAACTCGACATGGCGACGCCGATCTTCCGCCATCCCGACCTCGATTTCGCGACGATCCACATCTATCGCCACGGCTCGATCGACGATCCGCGCAACACGGTCGCGCCGGCGGTGGCGATGGGCAGGATCGTCCGTGACTGCCTGGCGGAGATCACGGACCGTCGCCCTTTTCTCGATACCGAACACGGGCCGATCCACCGCTTCAAGGACAAGAAACGGACGCTGCCCGCCGCGTTCGACGACGAGTATTTCCGCCACATGAGCTGGGCGCACCTCGCGAGCGGCGGCGTCGGCGGCGGCATGCGCTGGCCCAACCGTCACCCACATGTGCTGACGCACGGAATGCGCGATGCGCAACGCGCGATGGCAGGTTTCCTGCCGATGGTCGACTGGGCGCGGTTCGATCGCGGGAACCGCAGCGCAGCGGTCACGGCGACCGGCTTTCACCGCTTCGCCTGCGCAAGCGAGGCGCAGGCGGTGATCTGGCTGCTCCGACGCGGCACCCCAGCCGGCGATGGCAGGGTCGACGCTGCCGCCCCACCCCGCTCGCCGCGCGTCACTCTCCCAGGCCTCTCACCCGGACGCTACCGGATCACCGGCTGGGACACAGTCGCCGGCACGGTCGTCGAGACGATCGAGGTGGCCGCTGCCAAAGCGGTGCACTTCACCCCCGCTCCGATCGTTGCCGACCGCGCCTTTGCGATTAATCGGCTGGCTTAGGCTGTCACTCCACGTGCGAAGTGCGCGATCGCGTCGGGCGTGGTGACCCAGTTGTGCTTCGCCTCCTCCCACACCGACCTGACCGGCGGCGGGCAGGCCGGGTCCGTGAACGCGCCCACGCGACACCGATCAGCTCCGGATGCTTGCCGGCACGCGCGTATACCGTCGACCCACAGCACGGGCAGAAGAACGTCTCGAACTCAGCGCCGCTGTCCGCCGTGCGGACATAGCGCGTCGCCTCACCCGCGATCGTCAGCGCCGCCGCCGGATAATAGGCCAACACACCATAGGGGTGACCCGTACGCCGCTGACATGCGGTGCAGTGGCACATCGCGACCGCCAGGCTGGGCCCCGCCGCATCCACCGATAACAGACCGCACTGACATTGCGCCTTCATGCCCGCCTCCCCGCTTCCGTATCGGCCCCTGCGCGCGTATATGCGCTGGCGTCGTGACCACCGCCACACCCCTGCTGCCGCTCGCCGATTGGCGCGACCTGCTGGCGCTGACCAAGCCGCGCGTGATGACGCTGGTGGTGTTCACCGGGCTGTGCGGCATGCTCGCCGCGCCGATTCAGATCAATCCGGTGCTGGGCTTCACCGCGATCCTGTGCATCGCTCTGGGCGCGGGCGCGGCAGGGGCGCTGAACCAGTGGTGGGAGGCGGACATCGACGCCGTCATGCGCCGCACCGCCGGGCGACCCTTGCCGGGCGGGCGCATGGACCGGCAGACCGCGTTGCATTTCGGTGTCGGGCTGAGCGCCTTTTCGGTCATCCTCATGGGATTGGCGGTCAACATCGTCGCGGCCGCGATCCTGCTCGCGTCCATCCTGTTCTACGTTTTCGTATACACGATCTGGCTTAAACGCCGCACGCCGCAGAATATCGTGATCGGCGGCGCCGCCGGGGCCTTTCCGCCGATGATCGGCTGGGCGGCGGCGACCGGTACGATCGACACGCTGCCCGTGCTGCTCTTCCTGCTCGTCTTTCTGTGGACACCGCCGCATTTCTGGGCGCTGGCCCTGTTCATGAAGAGCGACTACGCCGCCGCCGGCGTGCCGATGCTGCCCGTCGTCGCGGGCGAGCGCGCGACTCGGGTGCAGATCGGACTGTACACGGTGCCGATGGCGGTGGCGGCGATCGCGCCGTGGCCGCTGGAACTCACGGGGTCGATCTACGGAATCGTGGCAGTCGCGGCGACGGCGTTGTTTTCCGCGCTGGCCGTACGCGTCGCGACTCGCGCAACCGGACTCGCGGACGCGATGAAGCCGGAAAAGCAGCTGTTTTCTTTCTCCATTCTCTACCTGTTCGTCCTATTCGGCGCGCTGGTTATCGATCGTTGGGTGCTTGCATGATTGATGAAGAACTTGTCCGCCGGCGGCAGCGCAGCCGCTCAATCATCATGGCCGTGCTGCTTGGCTCGTTTGCGCTGCTGACGTTCCTGATCGCGATGGCGAAGATCACCGCAGGACACGCCGGATGACTCAATCCTCGAGCCTTGGAAGCAAGACCAGAACGACCCGCACCGCGCTGCTCGCGGTCCTTGGCATCTGTTTCATGACCGGCCTGGCCTGGGCCAGCGTGCCGCTGTACCGTCTGTTTTGTCAGGTGACGGGGCTGAATGGCACCACGCAGCGCGGGCTTGCGGCGCCGGGTGCCACCGATCGTCAGATCCGCGTTGATTTCGACGCCAACGTCCACAAGCTTAGCTGGCGCTTCAAGCCCGAGGTGCCGTCGGAAACGGTGGCGATCGGCGCGCGCGACATGGCGTTCTTCCGCGCCACCAACACGTCCGCCAAGGCAATCACCGGCACCGCGACCTTCAACGTCACGCCGGCGCAGGCGGGCAAGTATTTCACCAAGATCCAGTGTTTCTGCTTCACCGAACAGACGCTGCAGCCCGGCGAGACGCAGCGCATGCCGGTAATCTTCTATGTCGACCCGGCGATCCTGAACGATCCGGACGCGCGCGACCTGGAAACCATCACGCTGTCGTACACGTTTTATCCGGTGGCACCGGCCTTGGCCTCGCGCTAGAGCCAGCCCCGACACGCCAACAGGATCTGAAGAACATGGCCGGCGCCAAGAACCACGACTACCACATCCTGCCGCCCGATGCGGTGCCGATCGTCTCCGCGTTCGCCGCCCTGCTGATGGCGGTCGGCGCGCTGATGTGGATGCATGGCGGGCATGTCGGCAAGCCCAATGGCGGCGGCTGGCTGTTCATCGCGGGCACCGTCGCGGTGCTCGCCTGCATGTACAGCTGGTGGGCCAAGGTGATCGACGAGGCGCACAAGGGTGACCACACGCCCGTCGTGCAGCTGCACCTGCGCTATGGCATGATCCTGTTCATCGCGTCCGAAGTGATGTTCTTCGTCGGCTGGTTCTGGGCGTTCTTCGACTTTTCGCTGTTCCCGACCGCGATGAGCTATGTGGACGGGCAGGTGGAGCGCGCCACCGAGGGCGCGGCCGCGCTGGCCGCGCAGTGGCCGCCCAAGGGGCTTGAGGTCATCAACGCATTCGAGCTCCCGCTGCTCAACACGCTGATCCTGCTGCTGTCGGGCACCACCGTGACCTGGGCGCACCATGCGCTGATCCACAACCAGCGCGGCGGCGTGAAGCGCGGCGCGTGGGGCCTGATCGGCGTCGGCGACCGTGACGGGGTGCTCAAGGGCCTGTGGGTCACGGTCGCGCTGGGCGTGATCTTCACCGCCGTTCAGGCATACGAGTACGCGCACGCGCCGTTCCCGTTCAAGGGCATCAACTATGGCGCCGCCTTCTTCATGGCGACCGGTTTCCACGGCTTCCACGTGCTGATCGGCACGATCTTCCTGATCGTTTGCCTGGTGCGCGCCTACAAGGGCCACTTCACCCCGCGCCAGCATTTCGGCTTCGAGGCGGCGGCCTGGTACTGGCATTTCGTCGACGTGGTGTGGCTGTTCCTGTTCGTCACCGTCTATGTCTGGGGCGGCTGGGGCGCGCCGGTTCACGCGGGATAATGGCGGAGCCGCCGCTTGCGCACGCGGCGCTGAAGGGGCTGTGCCCTCGCTGCGGCGCAAAGACGCTGTTCGCGGGCTGGGCGCGGTTTGCGCCGACCTGTTCCACCTGCGGGCTCGAGTTCAGCGCGTTCAACGTCGGTGACGGCCCGGCCGCGTTCCTGACGTTGATCCTCGGCACGATCGTGATGTCGATGGCGATCGCGCTGGAGCTGACGGTCGGGCCACCCTTGTGGGTACACCTGGTGCTCTGGACTCCCATAACCGCCGTAGGCGTGCTCGGCTCGCTCAGGATCGCAAAGGCGGCGCTGATCGCGGTCGAGTATCGCCAGCGCGCGGCGGAGGGACGGCTGAAGTGACGCGCGCGCGCCCCCGCGTTCCGGTCGTCGCGACGGTCGTGGTCGTGCTCTCCGTGCTGGTGATGATCGCGCTGGGCCTGTGGCAGCTGCTGCTGCGGCTGCCGGAGAAGGAGGCCTACCTGGCGCAGCTCGCCGCCAACCCGTCACGTCCGCCGATTGCCTTTCCTGCCACCCCCGACGACACGCTGCTGTTCCGCCGAGCCATTGGCCGATGCGATGCGCCCGCCTCGATCCGCCTCGTAGGAGCCGGCAAGCAGGGATATCGCGCGATCGCGCAATGCCCTGGCATGGCGGTGCAGCTCGGCACCACCCGCGACCTGAGGGCGAACGTCAGGTGGCCGGGCGGTGTCGTCGCGGGCTATCTCACGCACGCGCCGGACGCGCGCCCGCTGCTCGCCGGCCTGTGGGACTCCTCCCCCAAGCGCCTGCTGCTCGTCGCGACGCCCGCGCTCGCCGGGCTCGGCCCCAACACGCCGCCGGACATCGGCAACGTGCCCAACAGCCACCTCGCCTATGCGGGTCAGTGGTTCTTCTTCGCGGCGATCGCGAGCATCATCTATGTGCTGGCCCTGCGGCGGCGTTCGTAGGCGCTGGCCAGACCCCATCTCCCTGACTTGCTCCACCAGTCCCGCCCCGCTACCCGGCCGGCCATGCGCTATGTTAGCACCAGGGGGGCCGCGCCCTCGCTAAACTTCCGCGACGTCACGCTTGCGGGACTGGCGAGCGACGGCGGACTGTACCTCCCAGATGCCTGGCCGCGCTGGTCGGCGGGTGAGATCGCGGCACTAGCCGGTCTGACGTATCCGCAGACCGCCGCGCGCGTGATGGCACCGTTCGTCGGCGATGCGCTGTCGACAGATGATCTCCTCTCCTTGTGCGAGCAGGCCTATGGCCGATTCGCGCACGCCGCCGTCGTGCCGCTCGTGCAACTCGACCATGACCAGTGGCTGCTGGAGCTGTTCCACGGCCCGACGCTCGCGTTCAAGGATGTGGCGCTGCAACTGCTCGGGCTGTTGTTCGAGCGGTTCCTCACCGGATCCGACCGCCCCCTGACGGTGATCGGCGCGACCAGTGGCGACACGGGTTCGGCCGCGATCGACGCACTTGCCGGGCGCGCGCATGTCGAGGTGTTCATGCTCCACCCCGCCGGCCGCGTCACCGAGGTCCAGCGCCGGCAGATGACGACCGTAACGGCGCCCAACATCCACAACGTCGCGGTCGAAGGCACGTTCGACGATGCGCAGGCGCTGGTAAAGGCGATGTTCAACGACGCCGCGTTCGCCTCGCGATATCGGCTGTCGGCGGTCAACTCGATCAACTGGGCGCGGCTGGCAGCGCAGGTCGTGTATTATTTCTATGCCGCCGTCCGCCTCGGCGCGCCGGGCCGCGCGATCGCCTTTTCCGTGCCCACCGGAAATTTCGGCGACGTGTTCGCGGGTTATGTCGCAGCCAAGATGGGGCTGCCCGTCGCCAAGTTGATCGTCGCCACCAATGTCAACGACATCCTCGCGCGCGCGCTGACCCACGGCGATTACGCGCGCGGCGAGGTGCACCAGACTGCGACGCCGTCGATGGACATCCAGGTTTCGTCGAATTTCGAGCGGCTGCTGTTCGATCTCGGCGATCGCGACGGCGCGGCGGTCGCGGCGCAGATGGACGGCTTCGAGCGCACCCATGCGATGCGGCTCACCGACGCGCAGCACAGCGGCGCTGGCGCGTTGTTCGCCAGCGACCGGATCGACGCCGACAACATGATGGGCGCGATGCGCTGGGCGCACGAACATGCCGGGCAGGTGATCGACCCCCACACCGGCATTGCGCTGGCCGCCGCGCGGCGCGCGAAACTGGACGTTCCGATCGTGACGCTCGCCACCGCCCATCCCGCCAAGTTCGGCGACACGGTGGAGCGTGCCACCGGCATCCGCCCCCCGCTGCCCGGCCGCGTCGGCGATCTGTTCGACCGGCAGGAGCGGTATGTGACGCTGCCCGCCACACTCGCGGCGGTGAGCGGCTACGTCGCGGAGCATGCGAGCGGGTGACGCTGCAGACCATCATCGGCGAGCCATGGGCCGATTACGGCCTCGTCGACTCCGGCGGAGGTCGCAAGCTGGAACGCTATGGGCGGTATCGCTTTATCCGCCCCGAGCCGCAGGCGATGTGGCCCCCTGGCACGGCCGACTGGCGCGCGGACGCCGAGTTCGTGCCCGGTTCCGACGAGGATGGTGGCGGCAAGTGGCGGTTCGATGGTCCCGTGCCCGCCGACGGCTGGCCGCTTGCCTGGGACGACGTCCGCTTCACCGCGCAGGCGACGCCGTTCCGCCACCTTGGCTTCTTCCCCGACATGGCCCCGGTCTGGACGTGGATGCGGGGGCAACTTGAATCCCCCTCCCGCGAGCGGGAGGGGAGTTTCGAGTGCCTCAACCTGTTCGGCTACACCGGGGTCGGCAGTCTGGCGCTCGCGAGAACCGGTGCGCGCGTCACACATGTCGATGCTTCGAAGAAATCGGTCGAGGCCGCGCGCGCCAATGCCCGACTCGCCGGCCTTGCCGACGCGCCCCTCCGCTGGCTGGTCGACGACGCCGCCAA
Source organism: Sphingomonas bacterium (assembly GCF_028292945.1). Lineage (GTDB taxonomy): Bacteria > Pseudomonadota > Alphaproteobacteria > Sphingomonadales > Sphingomonadaceae > Sphingomonas. The sequence continues at coordinate 9,440 of NZ_JAQGLJ010000059.1, forward strand.
GTTCGTCGCACGTGAGGGGCGGCGCGGGCGGCGCTACGATGCCATCCTGCTCGACCCGCCCAAATTCGGGCGCGGACCCGAGGGCGAGATCTGGCGGCTGGAGGAACACCTGCCTGCGCTCATCGCGGGCTGCCGCCAGCTGCTCGACGCCGACTCGCGCTGCCTGTTCCTCACCGTCTACGCGGTGCGCATGTCCGCGCTTGCGATCGGCGAGATGCTGCGTCAGGCGTTGGCCGACCTGCCCGGCACGGTCGAGGCGGGCGAGCTGGGCGTGCGCGAAGAGGCACGCGGCCTGGTGCTGCCGACCGCGATCTGGGCGCGCTGGTCGCAGCCCTAGTCCATCCCCACCCGTATCGCCGCCGCCGCCACGAAGGGGGCACCGGCGGTCAGCAACAGGCTGACGGCGGCTAGCAGCTTCACCGCGCCTGCTCCACCATCGACCATGCCGCCGCCGAAGATCAGCAGCGGCACCGCAAGCGGCAGCATGACCAGCCCCGCCACCGCCCCCGCGCCGCGCAGGCCCGCGACCAGCGCGCCCGTCGCCAGGCCAATGGCCGCCAGCCCGGGCGTGCCGATCAGCAGCCCCAGCTCGACGCGCGAGAGCGTTTCGCCGGGCAGGCCGAGCAAGGCTGCCGCGATCACGCTCGCCAGCATCAGCGGCGGGGCGAAGCTGAGCCAGTGCGCGACGAGTTTGGCAAAGGCGATGAGCGGGAGCGGCACGTCGCGAACGATCAGCTGATCGATGACGCCCGCCTCCAGATCGGGGGCGACCAACCGCTCGACGGGCAGCAACGCCGCCAACAGGGCGGCAGTCCACACCACGCCGCCGCCGACGCGCGCCAGCAGGGAGGAGTCCGGGCCGACGGCGAAGGGGAACAGCGTCGCGACGAGCAGGAAAAAGGCGACGGGCCACAAGACGCCGCCCGATGACCACGCGCGGCGGATGTCGCGCAGGATGAGGGCTGTCAGCACTAAGCTGGTCGTTCCGAGGCATGGCCCTCCCCGGCAGAAGCCGGGGCCCAGTCAGCCGCGCCGCGGACTGGAGCCCGGCTTCCGCCGGGAAGGGGAAGGGGCAGGCGAACAGATTGAGCACCCGGCACGTCGATCGGCAGGTGGGTCGCGACCACCACGATCCCACCTCCCGCGCGATGAGCCGCGATCAACCCCTCCAGCATCGCCACGCCATCCGCATCGAGCCCGTTCGCCGGCTCGTCGAGCAGCCAGATCGCCGCTCCGCTTGCGACCACCCGCGCCAGCCCCGCGCGGCGCCGCTGTCCGGTCGATAGCAGCCGCACCGGCACCTCGCGCACCCCCCCCAACCCGACCGCGTCGAGCGCCGATTCGGCAGCGTCGAGCCGCGCCCAGAACGCCAGCGCGTCGCGCAGCCGCCGTTCCGGATCGAGCGCGTGCGCCTCTGCCAACAATGCGGTCCGCCCCTCGTGCGTCACCCGCCCCGCCGCCGGGGCGAGCAACCCCGCCGCCACGCGCACCAGCGTCGACTTTCCCGCGCCGTTCGGCCCGGTGACCAAGGCCCCGCCGCCCGCGCCGAGCGCGAAGCTCAGTTGGGCCAGCACCCGGCCACCGCGTGCGAGCGTCACCGCGTCGAAGGCGAGCAGGCTCAACCCACCGCCTCTTCCAGCGCATGCATGTCCGCGTCCGACAGCCCGAAATGATGCCCGATCTCATGCACGGTGACGTGCGCGATCAGGTCGTCCAGCCGCACCCCCGTCTCGCACCACTCCGACAGGATCGCCTGCCGATACAGATGGATTCGGTCGGGAAGCGCGCCTGAATCGAGCGACGATTTCTCGCCGATCGGCTGGCCGTGATACAGTCCCGTCAGGTCTAGCGGATGCTCCAGCCCGAGTGCCGCGAGCGTTTCGTCGTCCGCCCACTCGTCCACCAGCAGCACGACGTCGCCAAGGTGGGCGCGAAACTGCGACGGCAAGCGGTCGATGGTGGCTCGCGCCACGGCTTCCATCTCCTCCGCACTCGGCGCTTGCCCCATCATCGGGTGCAGCCTTACCGTGCGCGTCGGGCATTGGGTAGGAGCGAGCCGTGGTCGAAGCGTTGAACGAGACGGAGCGCGCCGAGGCGCTGGATGGCCTGCCCGACTGGGACTACGACGAGGCGCGCGACGCGATCACGCGCAAGATCCTGTTCACCGATTTCGCGGAGGCGTTCGGCTTCATGACGCAGGTCGCGCTGATCGCCGAAAAGGCCGACCATCACCCCGAATGGACCAATGTCTGGAACCGGGTGGAGGTGCTGCTGACCACCCACGACGCCGGCGGGCTCAGCCACCGCGACATCGAGTTGGCGGAGGCGATCGACGGGATCCTGGGGGATTAGCCGGCCCAGACATCCCCAGCCCTTCCCCGGCGGAAGCCGGGGCCTAGTTGGCCAAGCCACTCACATAACGATCTATGGAGCCGCACCGCGGACAAGGCCCCGGCTTCCGCCGGGGAGGTACTGATATTTGCCTACTTCTCGGCCCCGAACCCGCGCCGCATCATCTTGCGCAGCCGCCCCGGCATCCAGCGCGCCGCAAAGGCAAGCCGCCGCGCGGTTGGGCCGACATGGGTATGCAGCCGCTCGCCGTGCACCGCCTGCCACGCCGCTTCCGCCACCACGTCGGCGCTCGTCAGCTCGAGTCCGGCTGCCGTCACCGTTTCGCGGATCGAGCGGTTGCTGCCGGTGACCGGACCCTGCAGCAGCGGTGTGTCGATGAAACCGGGCACGATCGCGCGCACCTTGATGCCGTCGGCGTGCCACTCGCCATCCAGCGCCTCCGTCAGCGCGCGCACGCCGAACTTGGTCGCGGAATAGGGCGCTAGCCCGGCCGACCCATAGATCGCGGACGCGGACGCCGTGTTGAGCAGACACGATCCGGGCGTGCGCTTCAGATAGGCATGGCCCAGCCGCGCACCGTTCAGCACCCCCGTCAGGTTGATCGCCACCACCCGGTCGATCTCGGCAAAGTCCATCTCCGCCAACGGTCCGCCCGAGCCGATGCCTGCATTGTTGAACAGCACGTCGAGTCGGCCGCCGGTCGAGCCGGTGAAGTCCTCGAGCGCGGCTGTCCACCCGTCGCGGTCACGCACGTCCATGCGATAGGTGTTCGCGCCGATTTCGGTGCCCGCTGCGGCGAGCGCCGCGTCGTTCACGTCGGCGAGACCGACGCGCCACCCGCGCTTGGCGAAGAGGTGCGCTGTTGCGAGGCCGATGCCCGATGCGCCGCCGGTGATGAAGATGGCTTTCTGGGTCATACCCGACCCTAGAAGAAGAGCTTACGAATGGACAACCGCACCGTTCGGCCGAGCGGATCGAGCAGGTCCGGCTGGAAGTTGATCGGTACCGTGCCTGTCGCGTCCGTCACCCGCTGGCGCGAGTCGAAGACGTTCTCGACCGCGAACGCCACGCGCACGCCGCGCAGCCAGGGCCGCGTTCGGACCAGATCCACGCGCTGTCCCAGATCGGCGAACAGGCGCAAATTGGCGGTGGTCAGCGAGCCGAACCGCAGTTCGGTCGGTGCGGCGGCGGTGCCGCCGTCGACCGACGTGGCGCTGCGAAAGTTGACCGACAACCGCGCGCCCAGGCCGTTGTTCGCATAGCCCGCCTGCGCCTCCAGCTCGTGGCGCGGCTGGCCGCCGCCGTTGCCAATCGCGTCGCCGTTCAGCAGGTCGAGGCGCGGTCCGCCAGCCGCCACCAACACTTCGTCGGTGAAGTGCCAGGTATGGTAGAGCGCGAACTGAAGCCGCCCACCGCCGCCGGGTCCACCGCCACCGAAGCCCCGACCGCCCCTGCCACCGCCGCCGCCAAAGCCGCCACCGCCGCGCCCCTGACCGCCAAAGCCAGCCCCCCCTTCGCCGCGCGGACGCCCTTCACCGGCAGCGGGCGGGGTTCCCGCCGGTGCCGCGCCTGGTTCGCCGGCCGTGCCGGCCTGGCCAGAACTGCCAGGTTGATTGCCCTGCCCCCGGCGGCCACCCGGCGGTGTCAGCCCCTCGAACGGGTTCGGCCCCTGGCCGGCGCGAAACAGCTCCAGCTGTTTCTGCACCTGCGACTTGATCGGCACGCTGAAGTTGAACCCGTAGCGCAGCTCCGACCGCTCGGTCCGCGCGAAATTGACCGGCCGCGTGTCGACCCGCAGCAGCTGCCCGCCGGCGTCGCGTGTGAAGCGTCCCGGAAAAGCGCCTGCGATCTCCGCCGTCGCGGCGGGGAATCCCGCGACCGGATCGTCCACGCTGGCGCGGACATAGTTCGCGACCAGCGTCAGATCGCGCGCTTTTGATGGCCGCACGGTCAGCCCCAGCTTGGCGGTGCTCGTCGAGAAGCCCGCGAGCGCCGGATTGCCTCCGCTCACCGTCGTCACGCTGGCGGTGGTGCCGCGCACGAAGTCGAACAGCCGCACGTTGGGCGTGACGATTTGCGGATTTCCGAGCTGTTGCGGGCTGGGCGCCCCATCCTGCTCAGTGACCGATGCGATGAACCGCACCGCCTCGACGGGGGCCCAGTTCGCGCCATAGCCAAAGGTGGTCAGCGTGCCGAAGTCCGACAGCTCCTCGACCGCCGCGTTGAAATTGACCGACAGGTTGCCGATCGCGTCGAGGACACCTTGCGCCCGGTTGGAGACGGGCAGGTCCAGGTTCACGCGAGCGTTCGCACTGTCGCGCGACACCGCGCCCGCCTGCGTGATGCCGGCGCGCGTCGAGCGGCTGGAAAAGTCGTTCAGGTCACCACCCAGGCTGACGCTGGTCACCACCTCGCCAGCCGGCAGGCGGAACACGGCCCCGCTCGCCTGCGCGTCCAGCGCGACGTTCTGGCTGGTGAAGGTCGAGCGATTGGCGGCGAGCCGGGGCAGGTCGAGCGGGCCGAAGGGATTGGCCGTCGGGTCGTTTGCGTTCAGCCGGGCCTGGAACGGGCTTGCATCGACGCCGGCATCGGTGGTCGTCCGCCCGTCGATGCGGTCGTAGCCGCCGATCAGCGACCAGCGCCAACGGCCGAGATCGCCGTTGAAGGTCGCGCCAACCCGGCTGGTGATCGTGTTCGTCCGTTGCGTCAGCGGCTCGCCGTCTATTGCACGCTGGACCAGCACCGGCCCGCTGAACGGCGAAAAGGGATTGCCCTCGGGCAGGCTCAGCGAGACGGTGGGCAGGCCTTGCAGCGAGCGCCCGTTACTCGCCTCGATCCGGCCGCTCAGCGTCGCACCGATATTGCCAAAGATGTTCTGCGCGTAGCTGGCGTTCGCCGACAGGTTGCGGCTCTGGCCCATCAGCGTGCGGTAAGCGCCGGGGTCGGTGACGTTCGCACCAGCAGCGCCAAACGCCGCCAGGCTGCGCGTGCCGGTCGGCACCCCGACCAGCGTTGCCGTGCCAAGGCCCGGGATCGCGGCGCCGTTCAGGCCGGCGACGTTGCCGCCGATCGCGAACGGGCTGGCGGTAAAGGCGATGTCGCGGTCCGCTTCGAGCAGCGCGTCGCTCTGCCGATAGCTGCCGTGCAGGTTGAACCGGCGGTCGCGGCGGATGGTGAGCAGGTCGAGTTCCGCCTCCGGCTGGAACCGGTCACCGCGCGTCGTGACACGCGCGCCCGCCTCCGCCGTCACCGCATTGAAACGCCGGCGCAGGACGAAGTTCACCACGCGTTGGTCAGCGCGGTAGCCGTATTTCAGCGCCACCTCTTCGGGCAGGATGTCGACCCGGGCGATCGCCTCGGTGGGCAGGTCGCGGATTTCGGCGAAGCTGGAGATGCGACGACCGTTCAGCAGCGTGACCGGCTGTCCGCCCTGGCCGCGGCCCGAGCGCGTCTGCGGGGCCAGTTCCGCCAGCAACTCCGCCACCGAACTGACGCCATAGGAGCGGATGTCGGCGGGGCCGAGCTGTTCCTCGGGCGGAATGTCGCCGACCACCGCCCCGGGCAGGCCGCGCGTGCCGCGCACGATGATCTCGGGCTCCTCGGGTTCCTCGTCGTCCTGCTGCGGAGCGGGAGCGGGAGCGGGAGCGGCGACGGGAGGCGGTGGGGTTTGCTGGGCGGTCGCCAGCGCAGGCACAGCAACCGCAACAAGGAACAACCACCGACGCATCGAAACTTCCAATCTGCAGGCGACGGCATGGCGAGAGCCAGCCAGTGTCGCGGGAACGCACGGCCGCATGCCGAGGCGCGGGTTAATCGACCCTGACTAGCCCCACCGCATATTCCTGCGCCTTTCGCGCATAATGCGCTGCCGACACCCGCAGCGCGGCGATGGCGGCCGAATCCAGCGCGCGGACCGCGCGGGCGGGTGCCCCGACAATGAGGTTGCCGGGCGCGAAGCTCTTGCCCTCAGTCACCAGCGCGCCCGCGCCGACCAGACAGTCTTCGCCGATCACGGCGCGGTTCAGCACGGTCGCCCCCATGCCGACGAGCACGTTCGCGCCCAGCGTGCAGCCGTGCAGGATCGCGTGGTGGCCCACGGTGCAGCCTTCCCCGACCGTGCAGGGCGCGCCGGGATCGGAGTGCAGCATCGCCCCTTCCTGAATGTTCGCGCGCGCGCCCACCACGATCGGCGTGTTGTCGGCGCGGATGACCGCGCCGAACCATACCGACGCGCCCTCGCCGATATGGACGTCGCCGATCAGCTCCGCCGACGGCGCGATCCAGGCCGAGGGGTGGACGGTCGGCCGGGTGCCGGCGATCTCGTATTGGGGCATCAGCCGGCCGCCTTCGCCTGTTGCCGGAACCGGTGCAGCAGCGGCTCCGTATAGCCGTTGGGCTGCTCGACCCCCTCGAACACGAGCGCGCGCGCCGCCTGCATCGCCAGACTGTCGGGCGTCAGCGCGCGATACAGCGGATCGCCCGCATTCTGCGCGTCGACCTTTGCCGCCATGCGCGTGAACGCCGCCTCCACCTCCTCGCGCGTAGTGACGCCGTGCGCGAGCCAGTTAGCGAGGTGCTGCGATGAAATGCGCAGCGTCGCGCGGTCCTCCATCAGGCCCACATCGTGGATGTCGGGAACCTTGGAACAGCCGACGCCCTGATCGATCCAGCGCACGACATAGCCCAGGATCCCCTGCGCATTGTTGTCCAGCTCTTCGCGGACCTCCTCGGGCCGCCAATTATGACCCGTCGCGGTCGGCACTCTGAGCAGATCGGCGAGCGGTGCCACCGGCTCGGCGCGGCGCGCCTCCTGCCGGGCGTGGACGTCGACGCGGTGATAATGCGTCGCGTGCAGCGTCGCCGCGGTCGGCGACGGCACCCAGGCGGTCGTCGCCCCGGTCTGTGGATGCGCGATCTTCTGCGCGAGCATGTCCGCCATCATGTCGGGCGCGGCCCACATCCCCTTGCCGATCTGCGCCTTGCCCGCGAGACCACAGGCGAGCCCGATCTGGACGTTGCGGTTCTCGTAAGCTTGGATCCAGCTCGACGCCTTCATCTCCGCCTTGCGGATCATCGGCCCGGCACGCATCGCGGTGTGCATCTCGTCGCCGGTACGATCGAGAAAGCCGGTGTTGATGAACACGATCCGGTCGCGAACGGCATGGATGCAGGCGGCGAGGTTGGCGGACGTGCGCCGCTCCTCGTCCATCACGCCGACCTTGATCGTGTGGCGGTCGAGCCCAAGCAGGTCCTCGACCGCGTCGAACAGCGTGTTGGTGAACGCCGCCTCGTCGGGCCCGTGCATCTTGGGCTTGACGATGTAGACCGACCCGGCGCGGCTGTTGCGGAACTTGCCCGCGCCGTTCAGGTCGTGAACGCCGCACAGGGAGGTGACGATGGCGTCGAGGATGCCTTCGGGTGCTTCCGAGCCGTCCGGCAGCAGCACGGCCGGCGTGGTCATCAGATGCCCGACATTGCGCACGAACATCAGCGCGCGGCCGGGCAGGACGAGCTCGCCGTCATCAGTCCGATAGTGCCGATCTTGAGCAAGTGAGCGGGTGACGGTGCGATCGCCCTTCTCGAAGCTCTCGGCGAGGTCGCCGCGCATCACGCCCAGCCAGTTGCGATACGCCGCGACCTTGTCGTCGGCGTCGACCGCCGCGATCGAGTCCTCCAGATCGACGATGGTCGTGATCGCGGACTCGAGCACAACGTCCGCTATACCCGCGGGATCGTCCCGGCCGATCGGGTGCGCACGGTCGATGACGACCTCGATGTGCAAGCCGTGATGGCGAAGTAACATAGATCGGTCCGTTTTGCCCACGATCTCTCCGCCACCCAATGCGGAAAAAGCGATTAGAAAGGTCTCCAGCTCATCGATGGATGCTGCCTCTACATCAGCCCAAGTCCCAGCGATCAGAGGAACGGCTTCGTCTAGGAACGCCTTGGCCCAGGCGATCACCTGCCCGCCACGCGCCGTGTCATAGGCACCGCCCGGATTGGACGAGCCCAGCGCGTCGGTCCCGTAAAGCGCGTCGTACAGACTACCCCACCGCGCGTTGGCGGCATTGAGCAGGAAGCGTGCATTAAGCACCGGCACCACCAGCTGCGGCCCGGCGATCCTTGCAACCTCGTCGTCGACGTTGGTGGGCGCGACCTGGAACGGCGCGGGCTCGTCGACGAGATAGCCGATCGAGCGCAGGAACGCCTCGTCCACAGCCTCGCCGCCCGCGTAGCGCGCGTCGATCTGTGCCTGCAGCTCGTCGCGCCGCGCGAGCAGGGTGCGGTTCTCGGGCACGAGCCGCGCGAAGATCTCCGCCACGCCGCGCCAGAAGGCCGCCGCATCGATCCCGGTGCCCGGCAGCGCTTCGCTTTCGAGGAATTGGACAAGGGATTCGGCGATGGTCAGCCCGGCTCGATCAATCATCCGTCCACTCCATTCGTCCACAGAGCGGCGCGCTTGCCCCGTCGCCAGAACCTTCGCAAGGGTGCTGGCGCCTAGCGTCTCACCGCTTCAAAGCAGATAGTCCTTCCCCGGCGGAAGCCGGTGCCCAGTCGGCCGCGCCGCGGACTGGACCCCGGCTTCCGCCGGGGAAGAACGGCCGGCATCATCCTACGCCAGCGCCGCCCGCGCATGCTCCGCGATCAACCCGACGATCCGCCCGATCAGCGCCGGCGGCAGGTCGTGGCCCATGCCAGCAATCTCCTCCAGCCGCGCGCCCGGGATCGAGGCGGCGGTGTCGCGCCCGCCCGCCAGCGGCACCAGCGGGTCGTCGGTGCCATGAATAACCAAGGTCGGCGCGGTGATCGTCTTGAGCCTTGGACG
>NZ_JAQGLJ010000070.1 GCF_028292945.1 Sphingomonas bacterium
CAGTCGCGCACGTACCCGTCAGCACCAGCCGGCTCCGCGAGCCCAGCGCGTCAACGAGCGCGCCCAGCACGCCCGCGCTGGCCGGCACTGTCGGCAGCTCGCGTACCTGGGATGCCATGCCGGCGGAGCGGAACGCCGGGGTGCCTCCCGCCGCCGCCAGCGCGGGCGCGCCCACCGCGACGAACTGGCCCACCCGGCCCGGCGTGGTGACCCGCGCCGGTCGCTCCGCCAGCGTGGCGAGCGAGGGGAGGGTGACGAGCGCATGGTCGCGCACCAGCCAGCGCGCGGTGGCGAGCGACGGCTTCGCGGCGGCAGGGGAGGGGGCCGGCGCCAACGCCGCGAACGGCAGCGCGGTAAGCGGGCCGTTGGCGGCGATCAGCAGACGCGACTTGCCGACGATCGTGCGGTGCACGTCGGGGGGCATAAGCGCCGCGTGCAGCTCTGCCGAAGCGGCGAAATCGAACGGCGACAGCTCCTCGCCGGCGGTGACGCTGGCACGAACGCGGCCGACCAGCGCAGCCGCACGCCCGTCGTTCAGCGCGGCGGCGACCATCGTCACGCGCTCGCGGGTGAGGGCCAGCAACGCCGTGCGCGTCGGTCCGACGGCAGCGACCAGCAACGCCTCGTCGGGCGCGAGCGCGGCGCGCGCCGCGTCGAGCGTCACCGGCTCGGCGAGCTCGCCCCCGACCACACCCGGCGCACGGGTGCGCAGTTCGGCGCTTAGCCGCGCGAGTTCGGATGAAAGCGCCTGTCGCTCGGCCTCCAACGCCCGCGCCGTGTCGGCGGAACCGGCGCGAGTCGCGGCGCGGAGCTGTCGATCGAGATGACGTTCCAGCGCGATCGCCGCGTCCTGCCGTCGCCGCATCAGCTCGGCGACGGCAGGATCAACCGCCGCCTGCCGCGCCGCCGCCTCGCTCGCCGCGCGTCCGGCGCTGGTGGCGGTGAAGCGCTGCGCATAGCGGAACGCCGCCGGCGCGTCGTTCGCCGCCAATGCCGCATCCAGCGCCCAGCCATAGCCGGCGCGTGCCTCGCGCTCCTGCCCGCCGCGCCGGACGCCGCTGGCCGCGATCTGCCGGAGTCGGGTGTCGAGCATCGCCGTCGCGGCGCTCGCCCGTGCCAATCCTTCGGCACGTTTGCCGAGCCGGACCTCGATCGCCGCGAGCCGCGCCTCTCCCGCCAGCAGCCCCACATCGTCCGCGGGCAGCGATGCGTGGCGCAGCGCCTGCGCGGCGGCCTGCGCATCGCGCGCCGCCTCGAACCGGTCGAGACGCATCGCCACCGTCGCCATGCGATCACCGCCGCCGATCCGATCGCGGTGATGCGGCGGCAGCTTCGCGGCGCGCGCCGCCGCCACCGCTTCCATCGCGGTCATCGCGGCGGCGGTATCGCCCGCACCGGCAAGCGCGATCGCCAGCGTCTCCTTGGCGACCAGCGCGCGATCGGAGTCGACGCCGAGGTCCCTTTCCAGGATGCGTCCAGCCGCTTCTGCAACGCCGCGTGCCTCGGCGAACTTGCCCTGCGCGTTGAGCGCCTGTGCCAGGGTGCTCAGATAGGTAGCGGTCTGCGACTTTTCGCCAAACCGTGCCTGCGCGATCGCCACCGCGCGCCGCGCGGTCGCGGCGGCGTCGGCGGCGCGCCCGAGCTGCAGCTGGAAGCGCGACAGGTTGTTGAGATTGGCCGCGAAATGTGGATGATCCGCCTGCAGGAATGTCGCCATTTCCGCCGCTGCGGTCTGGCCTGCCTCGACTGCCTCTTCGAGCCGCCCGGCACCGGCCAGAAAGACGGGAAGGTTGGAGAGCCAGACAGCAGTATTTGGCGGCACCGGCGTCAGCCGCTTTGCCTCGGTGATCGAGCGCCGCACCAGCTCCAGCGCGCGGTCGTAGTTGCCGACCTCATATTCCGCATTGGCGGCGTTCGAGTATGCGGCGGCGAGATTGCGGTGCGGCTCGGTCCCGTATTGCTTCTGGCGCCTGGCGAGCAGCTCGGCCGCGACGCCGGGGGAACGGTCGTGCCGGCCCAACGTCATCAGGAACACCAGCTGCCCGTTGAGGTTGTCCGTGACCCGGTCGTCATAGGCCGGCCCGGCCGCGCGCAACCTCGCCACCAGCTTCTCGTTGTCGGCTAGCGCACCTTTGACATCGCCCGCCAGGAACTGCGGCGCGATGAACTCGCCCTCGATGATCGCCAGCTCGACATGGCCGGGCGGATATAGCGTGCGGGCGTAGTCCAGGACCTTTTGCCAGCCCGCCCGGTGCCCCGCCGGGTCGCCGGTCGCGTCGAGCTTGTCGGCGGCGTGCTTCATCGCGTTCAGCGTGGCGAGATCCGCCGGCTTCGGTGTCTGTGCGGCCGCGCCGCTCGCCACCATTGCGAGCGCCCCCGCGACCAGATGCACGTGCCCCGACGTCCAGCCACTCATGTTCATGTCCCCCGACGTGGCGACACTAAGCATGCACGCGAGTGATTGTTAACAGGCTTTTTCACTGCTCCGCCCGCGCCGACTGGTGTTAGGCTGCGCGCGATGGCCGACCTGCACATCCTGTATGTCGAGGACGACGCCCGACTCGCCGAACAGGTCACCGCGCTGATGACGCAACAGGGCGACCGCGTGACTTGGGCCGCCGATGGCGCGCAGGGCCTGGCGCGGGCGGCGGCGGAGCGGTTCGATCTGGTGATCCTCGATCGCATGCTGCCGGGCATGAACGGGCTGGAGCTGGTCCGTCGGCTGCGCGCCGCCGGGGTCGCGGCGCCGGTGCTGATGCTGTCCGCGCTGGGTCGCGCCGAGAACCGCGTCGACGGGCTGGAGGCGGGCGTCGACGATTACATGGCCAAGCCGTTCGAGCCCGCCGAGCTGGTCGCCCGTGTCCGCGCGCTGCATCGCCGCGCGGCCGGGCAGGGGCACAGCCCGGTGATCTTGTTCGGCGACCTGGAATGTCACGTGAAAGCCCGTACGGCCCACCGCCGCGGCCGGCATGTGCCGCTTAGCCCCAAGGAGTTCACGCTGTTCGCCTATCTGATGGAGAATGCGGGCGAAGTGGTGACGCGCGAGATGCTGTTGCGCGATGTCTGGCACCTCAATTTCGATCCGCAGACCAACGTCATCGACGTCAGCGTCGGCCGGTTGCGGCGCAAGCTGGAGGAAGGGTTCGATACGCCGGTGCTGGAGACGATCTGGGGCGCCGGCTACCGCCTGGTCGCCGCCTGAGGCGCGATGCACCGGTCGCTGTTCACCCGCTTCGCGCTGGCGATCGCGGCGTTCGCGCTGGCGGCGACCGCGCTGCTGTACGGCGTCACCGCGACGGTTGTGCGCCGCGCCAGCGACGCCGAGCTGGCGCGCGCGGTCAATGTCGAGGTCGGCGCCTTGGCGGATATCCACGCGACCGGCGGCCGTGACGAGCTGGTCGCGCGGGTCGCCGATCGGCTGACGCTGCGCTCGCGCGATCTCGACCAGATCCACTATCTGGTCGCCGATGCGAGCGGCAAGCGGATCGCGGGCGACATCGCGCGGTGGCCGTTGCTGTCGGCGGAGAACAGCCAGGCCGGCTTCGTGACCTTGCCCGGTGGGGCAGCCGCCTGGGCGCGGGCGACACAGCTGGCGCCCGACCTGCGCATCGTGGTGGCGCATGAACATCGCGGCCGCACGACCTTGCTGCGCCAGCTCGCGGCGGCGTTCGGCGCGACGGCGGTGCTGATCCTCGTCGCAGCCGCACTCGCCGCATCATGGGCAGCGCGGCGGCTGCGGGCGCGCGTCACGGCGATCAACGCCGCGTTTCGCGCGATCGAGGAAGGCGGACCGCTCGGCACCGTTCCCGGCGCGGACGCCCGCGACGAGCTGGGCATGCTCGCCGCGCATGCGAACCGGCTGCTCGATCGCCTGGATGCGCAGATCCATGCGCAGCGCGAGGTGACCGATCAGGTCGCGCACGAGATCCGCTCGCCGCTCATGCACCTCGACAATCGCCTGTTGAAGCTGATCGACCGCAGCGCCGACCCGGACGCCGTCACCGCGCTTGGCGAGGCGCGCGCGGAAACACGCGGCATCGCCACGTTGCTCGACTCGCTGCTCGACATCGCCGCAAGCCGGGCGCGGCGTGGTGATCGGGTGGGGTTCGAGCGCGTCGACCTGTCTGCGCTGGCCGCGTCGGTCGCCGACATCTTCGCCGACAGCGCAGAAGAGGCCGGGCTGTCGCTGGTCACGCGGATCAGCCCGGACGTCGAGCTGTCGGGCGATGCCATGCAGCTGACGCGGCTGCTGTCCAACCTGCTCGACAACGCGTTCAAATATGTGCCCAAAGGCGGCCGGATCGAGCTGGTGGTGGAGCCTGGACCGCGCATGGAGGTGAGGGACGACGGGCCGGGCGTGCCGAGCGACGCCCGCGAGCGCATCTTCGAACGCTTCCAGCGCGTGGCAGACGGCGGCTCCCAAGGGCAGGGGCAGGGGCATGGACTGGGCCTGTCGCTGGCGCGCGTCATCGCGGAACGCCACGACCTGACGATCCGGTGTGAGGACGCCGACCCCGGCTGTGTCTTCATCGTCGAGCGCGCGCCGTGAAGACGTTGCTGGCTTTGCTAGCGCTGGCCGCGACATCGACCGCGCCGGTGGATCAGGTTGCCGATGCGCTGGCGGCCGGCGAAGCCGCGTTGATGACAGGACGGCACGAGGCTCTGCTCGCCGCCGCCGACCGGCTCGATCGACTCGGCGCGCGCGGCGACGGCACCGCCGCTGGCTGGCGCGCGCGGGCACTCGCCGCCGGGGTCCGGCCGCGAACACCGTGGCGTGGGCGCGCCACCGGTCCCGCCTATCGCCACGGCGAATTGCCGGGCGGCGCCGAGATGGTGACCGAGCAGGTGTTTCTGGCCGGTGAGTCGGCGCATGTGGCGGTGGTTCCCGCCGGCCACCCGCTGCGCGTCCGCATCACCGGTCCCGACGGCGCTGCGGTGTGCGAGCAGCAGGTCACGCCGCCGCGCGTGGCGTGTCGCTGGCTGCCGGTGTTCACGCGCCGTTTTAAGATCAGCATCGGCAATCCGGGTGTCACCCCAGCCCGCTATTATTTGGTCAGCAACTGATCGGTAGCGATAGACAACCTTTCTCTAGGAAGATACCGGACGGTCGGTTTACCAGGATCGACCATGCCGCCATCCGCCTACGAACGTCGCAAGGACCCGCAGAAAGTACGCGCCGCGCTGATCGAAGCGACGACGACGATGATCGCTGCGCACGGCCTTGCGGGCGTCACCGTCGATGCCGTCGCCAAGGCGGCGGGCGTGACCAAGGGCGGCCTTTTCCACCACTTTCACAGCAAGCAGGCGCTGATCGACGGCGTGCATGACCTGATCGTGGCGGATGCTGAGGCGCGGTTCGCCGCGCTGATCGCCGACGACCCGGAGCCGCATGGCTGCTTCACCCGCGCGCTGCTGAACAGCGTCTTCAACCCTCACCAGATCGGCGACGCGGCGCCGGCACGCACCTTGTGCCTGGCGATGTTGGCCGATCCGGCATTGCAACGGCGCTGGGCGGCCTGGACGGAACAGCAGGTCGCCCGCCACGCGGCGACCGACGACAATGTGCCCTGCGCCATCGTGCGGCTGGCCGCGGACGGTGTGTGGCTGTCGTCGCTGCACGATGCCGACACGCCGCCGCCGGTCAGTCAGGCAGTGCGCGATGCGCTTTGCGCGATGACCTACCCAGACGGCTGACCGCCGCCCCGTATCGCCTTTCCTTTCCCGGCTCATGTTCCCCGGAGAACATCCCATGTTCGCTCGTTTCCGCTCGCTTACTCTGTTTCTGATCGCGTTCCTCGTGACCGCGCTGTCGCTGGCCGCCTGCAGCGGCGGCGAAGCCGCGCCGGGCGGCGGCGCGGGCGGCCCGCCGGGATCAGGTCCGCCACCGCTGGTCGTTGCGGTCACGGTGCGCGCGCAGGACGTGCCCAACATCGTCGAACTGCCCGGCCGGATCGCGGCGGTGCGGACCGCGGAGGTGCGCGCGCGCGCCGACGGCATCGTCGAACGCCTGCTGTTCCGCGAGGGCACCGATGTCGCCGCCGGTCAGCCGCTGTTCCGCATCGACCAGCGCGATCTGGTGCAGCAGGTGGCACAGGCACGCGCCGCACTGTCGCGGGCAGAGGCGGCGCGCGGCAACGCCGCCTCCGTCATCCGCCGCTACGCGCCGCTGATCCGCGAACGCGCGGTCAGCGGCCAGGAATACGACGCCGCGCAGGCGACGCTGCGCACGGAAACCGCCAACGTCGCCGACGCGCGCGCCACGCTGGCGCGGGCCAACCTGGCGTTGGGCTACAGCACCGTCCGCGCGCCGATTTCGGGGCGCATCGGCCGCGCGCTCGTGACCGAAGGCGCGCTCGTCAATGCCGGCCAGGCGACGCTGCTCGCGACGATCGAACAGCCCTCGCCCATCTATGCCGTCTTCACGCAGTCGAGCGCCGCGCTGCTCGACCTGCGGCTTGCCGGCGGCGCGGCGGCCAGGCCGCTGCGCGAGGTGGAGGTGCGCCTGCTGCTCGCCAATGGGCAGGACTATGGCGTCGTCGGCCGGCTCGACTTCGCCGATCAGACGGTGGACCCGCAGACCGGCAGCCAGATCCTTCGCGCGGTGTTCGCCAATGGTGACCGGCTGTTGCTGCCGGGCCAGTTCGTGCGCGGCCGGATCGCGGTCGGCACGACGGCCGGCGGCATCCTGCTGCCCGCGCGCGCGATTCAGTTCGGCGATCGCGGCAGCAGCGTCATCGTGATCGCGGCAGACGGCACCGCCAGCCCGCGCCCGGTCCAGCTCGGCGGCCAGGTCGGCGGCGACTGGACGATCAAGGGCGGTCTGAAGGCCGGCGAGCGCGTCATCATCGACGGCTGGCAGAAGGTGCAGCCCGGCCAGAAGGTGCAGGTCAGGGGCGCTCCCCCTGCCGCCGCCCCGCCAGCCGCCGCGCCGCAGCAGGGGGGTCGCTGAGTCATGGACAGCTTCTTCGTCCACCGCCCGGTCTTTGCGTGGGTGATCGCCGCGTTCATCGCGCTGTTCGGGACGATGGCGCTCTACGCGCTGCCGATCGAGCAATACCCGTCGGTCGCGCCACCCTCGCTGACGCTCACCTACACCTATAACGGCGCCGACGCCGACACGATGGACAAGAACGTCACCGCCGTCATCGAGCGCGAGCTGAACGGCGTCGACAACTTTCTGTACATGGCGTCGACCAGCCGCGCGAACGGGACTGGCGAGCTGGTCGTCACCTTTCAGTCCGGCACCGATCTGGATGTCGCCCGCACCCAGGTGCAGGACCGCCTCAACCGCGCCGAGCCGCGCCTGCCCGAAGACGTGCGCCGGCTAGGCGTGCAGATCACCGATAACTCCTCCGGGTTTCTGGAGGTGCTGACGTTGCAGTCAAAGTCCGGGCGCACGCCGGCGCTGGATCTCGGCGACTTCGCGTCGACCACCATCCTGAACGAAATCCGCCGCGTCCCCGGCGTCGGCAACGTGCGGCTGTTCAGTTCCGAAAAGGCGATGCGGGTCTGGCTCGATCCGGAAAAGCTGGCGGGGTTCAACCTGTCGCCGGCGGATGCGCTGCTCGCGGTGCGCGAGCAGAACAGTCAGACTGCGGGCGGTGGCATCGGCGATCGACCGACGGCTGCCGGGACCGAGTTCAACGCCAAGATCGTCACGCAGAACCGTTTTCAGACCGCCGAGCAGTTTCGGAACATCATCCTGCGCGCCGATCCGGGCGGCGCCACGGTGCGGCTGGGCGATGTCGCGCGCGTCGAGATCGGCGCCGACAACTACCAGTTCAAATCGACGTTGGATGGCAAGGAGGTTGCCGGGTTGGGCGTTCAGCTCGCGGCGGGCGCCAATGCGCTCGCGACCCGCGACGCGGTCAGCGCGCGGATGGGCGAGTTGGAGCGCAACTTCCCGCCCGACATCCGCTGGGCGGTGTCCTATGACACCACGCCGTTCATCTCGACCTCGATCGACAATGTTGTCACGACGCTGATCGAGGCGATGCTGCTCGTGTTCCTCGTCATGTTCGTGTTTCTGCAGAACTGGCGCGCGACGGTGATCCCGGCGATCGTGGTGCCGATCGCGCTGGCGGGCGGCTGCCTGGGGCTGTGGGCGTTCGGCTTTTCCATCAATACCTTGTCGCTGTTCGCGATGGTGGTGGCGATCGGCATCCTGGTCGACGACGCGATCGTGGTGGTCGAGAATGTCGAGCGCATCATGGCGGAGGAGGGGCTGTCGCCTCCCGAGGCGACGATCAAGGCGATGGGGCAGATCCGCGGCGCGATCATCGGCATCACGCTGGTGCTGATCGCGGTGTTCATCCCCATGGCCTTCTTTCCCGGCTCGACCGGCGGCATCTATCGCCAGTTCTCCGTCACGTTGGCGGTCTCGATCTTCGTCTCCGCAGTGCTGGCGCTGACCCTGACGCCCGCGCTGTGCGCGACGATGCTGAAACCCCATGGCAAGCCGGGCGAGCGGGTGGAGCCGCATGCCGGGTGGCGCGGGTGGCCGCAGCGCTTCTTCAACGGCTTCAACACCCGGTTCGGCCGCGCGACCGACCGCTATATCGGTGGCGTGGCGGGCATGCTGGCGCGCCCGGTCCGCTGGCTGGCGGTCTTCGCGGTAGTGTGCGTGATCACCTTCGCGCTGTTCACGCGCCTGCCGGGCGGCTTTCTGCCCGACGAGGATCAGGGCTACTTCGTGGTCAATTACGACGCGCCCGTCGGTGCCACCGCCGACCGCACGGAAGTCGCGGTCAAGCAGACCGAAGCCTATCTTGCCAAACAGCCGCAGGCCGGCGCCGTGTTCTCCATCATCGGCTTCAACTTCTTCGGCCAAGGGCAGTCGGCCGCGCTCTCCTTTGCGCAGCTCAAGCCCTATGAGGAGCGCACGGGCGCCGCTGACGGCGTCCAGGCGGTGATCGGCGGGGTGTTCGGGGCGACGGCGGGGATCGCGGAGGCGACGATCTTCGCGCTCAATCCGCCCGCGATTCAGGCGCTGGGCAACGCGACGGGCTTCTCGATGAAGCTGCAGGACCGCGTCGGGAACGATCCCGCCGGGCTGGCGGCGGCGCAGGGCGCGATCCTGGCGGCGGCGGCGCAGAACCCGGTGCTTGCCGGCGTGCGGCCGGAGGGGCAGGCGCCCAGCCCGCAGCTGTATGTCGACATCGATCGGGTGCAGGCGCGCGCGCTGGGGCTGTCGATCGCCGACGTCAACGCGACGCTGTCGATCAGCTTCGGCTCCGCCTATGCCAACGACTTCTCCAACCAGGGCACGGTGCAGCGCGTCTATCTGCAATCGGACGCGCCCGCGCGGATGAAGGCGGAGGACGTGCTGGCCTTGCGCGTGCGCAACGCGACCGGGCAGATGGTCCCCTTCTCCGCCTTTACCAAGGTGTCCTGGTCCGCAGGCGCGGCCCAGGTGCAACGCTACAATGGCTATCCGTCGCTGACGATCTCGGGCCAGGCCGCGCCGGGCCAAAGCTCGGGCGCGGCGCTCGTTGCGATGGAGGAGATCGCGGGACGCGTCCTGAAGCCCGGCTTGGGCTATGAATGGACGGGCACCGCTTTCGAGGAGAAGCAGGCGGGCGGGCAGATCGGCACGCTGCTGGGGCTCAGCCTGGTGGTCGTGTTCCTGTTGCTGGCGGCGCTGTACAACAGCTGGGCGATCCCCGTGTCGGTGCTGCTGGTGGTGCCGTTCGGCGTGCTGGGCGCGGTGCTGTTCACCATGCTGCGTGGGCTGTCGGCCGACGTGTACTTCAACATCGGCCTGATCACGATCATCGGTCTGGCGGCAAAGAACGCCATCCTGATCGTCGAGTTCGCAATCGAGGACGAGGAGGGCGAGAACGGACCGCTGGAGGCGACACTGGCAGCCGCACGCCAGCGCCTCAGGCCCATCCTGATGACGTCGCTCGCGTTCATCCTCGGCATGGTGCCACTCGTGATCGCCAGCGGCGCGGGTGCGGCAAGCCGGCACGCGGTCGGCACCGGGGTGATGGGCGGAATGATCACCGCGACCATATTCGGCATCTTCTTCACGCCGGTCTTCTACTTCGCCGCCCGCAAATGGCTGTCGAGGAAGTGCCCCAATCCGCACCCCGAGCGCCACCCCGAGCGGGGTGCCGAGGGGAGGAGTCTCGCCCATGCGTAAGGTCTCTCTCTTCCTCCTCTCCGCCGCGCTGGCCGGGTGCAACTTCACGCCCAAGTTCGTGCAGCCCACCGCCCCGATCCCGGATACCTTTGCGGGCTCCGGCGTACCCGGCCGCGCGGCGAGCGAGATCGGGTGGCGCGAATTCTTCGGCGATGCCCGGCTGCAGGCGCTGATCGCCGCCGCGCTCGCCAACAACCGTGACCTCGCGCAGTCGGTCGCCCGCGTCGCGCAGGCGCGCGCGCGGTTCCGTATCCAGGATGCCGCGCGATTGCCGCAGGTTGATCTGGTCGCCGGGGCCTCACGCAGCCGCACGCCCACCAACTCCTTCGGCTTCCCCGGCGCTGGTAGTGGTGGTGAAGTGTCCGTCACTCAGAACCAGTTCTCGCTGGGCGCGCAGGTGGCGAGCTTCGAGCTCGATTTCTGGGGCCGGGTGCGCAACCTGTCGGAAGCGCAGCGGCGCGAATATCTGGCCACCGTCGAGGCGGAGCGCGCGTTCCGCCTGTCCCTGATCGGGCAGGTCGCCGCCACCTATCTGCAGATCCGCGCCGGCGAGGAGCAGATCGCGCTTGCTCAGCGCTCCGTCACCGGTCGGCGCGAGGGCCTGCGCATCGCCCGGCTGCGCGAGCGCGCCGGGGTCACCTCGACGGTCGACTTCGATCAGGCGGCGCTGCTGCTGACGCAGGCGGAGACCGAGCTGGCCGAGCTGCGCCGGACCACTGGACAGGGCGAGAACTTGCTCACGGTGCTGATCGGCGGTCCGATGGCCGATCCGCTACCGCCTGCACGGCCGCTGTCGGACCCCGCGCAATATGCGTCGGTCGAGCCCGGCTTACCGTCCGCGCTGCTGCTCGATCGGCCTGACATACTGGCGGCCGAACAGCGGCTGCGCGCGGCTAACGCCAATATTGGCATCGCGCGCGCATCGTTTCTGCCGCGCATCTCCCTGACCGGGCTGCTTGGGTTCATCTCGCCGGCGCTGGGCAGCCTGATCGGCGGGGACGCGCTGCAGTATCGCGCCGGGATCGACGCGACGCAGCCGATCCTGACCTGGGGCACCGGCCGCCAGGGCATTGCGCTCACGCGCGCGCAGGCCGACGAGTTGATCGCGGCCTATCAACTCGCGGCGCAGCAGGCGTTCCGCGAGGTCGCCGACGCGCTGATCGCGCGGCGTCAATATGCCGACCAGATCGCCGCGCAGGTGCGCGGTGTCGACGCGCAGCGCCGCCTCGCCCGCGTCGCACGGCTGCGCTACGCCAACGGCCTCTCGATCTATCTCGAGGTGCTGGACGCCGAGCGCAACCTGTTCGCGGCCGAACAGCAGCTGCTGGCGCTACGCAGCGCGCAGCTGCAGAGCGAGGTATCGCTGTACGTCGCGCTGGGTGGCGGCGTGCGGGAGACCACTGGACTCTGATCCGTTCCGTGAAAAGCACCTCCCCGGCTTCCGCCGGGAGGGCATTTCAGGAAGGTCGGATCAAACCTTCAACGCGGCGGTCAGCGCGTCCGCCAGGATCGCCGCCCAGCGTCGCTGGCCTGCCTCGTCCGCGATCAGGTCCTGTCTGATCTCCAGCTCCGCATAGGGCAGCATGGCCGAATAGGCGTGGCGCGGGATCGTGTAGTCAATCAGGTCCATGCGGTAAGGTTCGTTGTCTCCGACCACCAGCGCCGCGTCGCGGGCGAGTTCCACCAGCAGCGCCGTGGCGAAACTAGGATCACCGCCGTCGTGCAGCACGCCGACATGCCACGGGCGCGGCGCGCCGGACGCGAGGCGCGGCGTGAAGCTGTGCAGCGCGATCAGCACGGTCGGCACGCCGGCCGCCGCTCGCCGCTGAAGCTCCGTCTCGATCGCCCAATGGTACGGGTCGTGCAGCTCGGCCAGCCGGGCGGCGCGGTCGTCGGCCGACAGATGCGCGTTGCCCGGCACCACCGTCCCGTCGCTGACCGCCGCAATCGAATCCGGCGCACCTTCGCGGCGATTGCAGTCGATCACCAGGCGCGAATAGGTCTGGCGGATGAAAGGCGCTTTCATCGCCTCGGCCAGCATCGCCCCCAGTCCGCCGACGCCGATGTCCCAACCGATATGCCGCCGCAGCTCATGGTCCGGCAGGCCCAGCGAGCCGAGTCGGGAGGGGATGACATTGCCGGCATGATCGCCGATGAACAGGAACGGCGACGCGCCGTCGGGGTTCAGCACCGTGACCGGCGGCGGATCGTCGGGCGTGAGCAGCGAAGGAGTAGCCGATGCCATTCCTGAACCTCTCGCACGTCACCACCTATACCTACAAGCAAGCCGTCGATTTCGGCGAGCACCGGATCATGGTGCGTCCGCGCGAGAGCTTCGACCTGCGGCTGATCGAATCGACGCTGCTGATCGACCCCGAACCGCGCGAGGTTCGCTGGGTGCACGACGTGTTCGGCAATTCGGTCGCGATCGCCAGCTTCGACCGCAAGGCGAAGCGGCTGCGCTTCGACAGCCGCACGCTGCTCCAGCACAGCCCCGCCGAGCTGGAGCATGTCGACATCGAGGATTACGCGCGGACCTATCCCTTCACCTATTCCGCCGAGGACATGCCCGACCTGCTGCGCTCGATAGAGCGCCAGCATCACGATCCGTTGCGGCAGATCGACCGCTGGGCGCGCCGTTTCGTCGGGACCGGGCAGACCGGCACGCTGAAACTGCTGTCAGACATGACGACGGCAATCCGCCGTGAATTCACCTATGTCTCGCGCCCCGAAAAGGGCACGCAGAGCCCGATCGAGACGCTGGAGCGGCGCAAGGGGACGTGCCGCGATTATGCGATGCTGATGATCGAGGCGGTGCGCGCGCTGGGGTTCGCGGCGCGCTTCGTGTCGGGCTATGTCTATGACCCGACCGACAGTCAGGGCCGGGTGGGCGGCGGCAACACGCATGCCTGGGTCCGCGTCTATCTGCCCGGTTCCGGCTGGGTCGAGTTCGATCCGACCAATGGCACGATCGGCAATGCCGGCCTGATCCGCGTCGCCATCGCACGCGACATCTATCAGGCGGTGCCGATCTCGGGCAGCTGGAGCGGCTTTCCCGGCAGCTTCATCGACATGACCGTCAGCGTTGACGTGGCAATCGCCGAGCCGCCCGTTCCTCTCCGCCCCCCAAACAGAACCGATGCGAAGGAACCCGTTCCATGCTGATCCGCGCCGGCTACGACATCCACTTCGCCGCCGATGTGCCCACGCCGATGTTGGCGATCCTGAGCGTCCACCCGTCGCGCCACAAGGACCTGCGCACCCCGCATCGGATCACGACGGCGCCGCACGTCCCGATCTACGACTATCTCGATGCCTTCGGGAACACCTGCACGCGCGTGACGGTGCCGCCCGGGGGGCTGACGCTCAGCTGCGACTTCACGATCGAGGACAGCGGGCAGTTGGACCCGCAGACCCCCGACGCGATCCAGCATCCGATCGAGGAACTGCCGGACGACGTGCTGACGTTCCTGCTCGGCAGCCGGTATTGCGAGACCGACCGGCTGTCGGAAACCGCGTGGTCGCTGTTCGGTCACATCCCGCCGGGCTGGAGCCGCGTGAAGGCGATCGTCGCCTGGACGCACCATCACATCGAGTTCGGCTATCACCACGCCCGCCCGACCAAGACCGCATGGGACGCGCATCAGGAACAGCAGGGCGTGTGCCGCGACTTCGCGCACCTGGCGGTCACGCTGTGTCGCTGCATGAACATCCCGGCGCGCTATTGCACCGGATATCTGGGCGACATCGGGGTGCCGCCGTCGGCGACCCCGATGGACTTCTCCGCCTGGTTCGACGTGTATCTCAGCGGCGGGTGGCATACGTTCGATGCTCGTCACAACCATGCGCGTATCGGCCGCATCCTGATGGCGCGCGGCCGCGACGCGACCGATACCGCACTGACCACGACGTTCGGCCCGGCGACGCTGGCGGGGTTCGAGGTCCATACCGACGAGGTCGATGCGGTTGGCTGACGCGCTGCTCGACGAAAGCCCCTTGCCGTTCGGCGCCCCGGCATTCGACCGCATCACGCCCGACGCCTTCCTGCCCTCGTTCCGCACCGGCATTGCGCTGGCGCGCGCGGAGATCGAGGCGATCGCGACCGACCCGTCGCCACCGACCTTCGCCAACACGATCGTGGCGATGGAACAGGCGGGCGCGGCGCTGGCGCGCGTGCGGCGCATCTTCTGGACGCTCACCTCCGCGCAATCGTCGGCCGAGCTCCGCGCGATGGAGGCGGAGGTGGGCGCGATGCTGACCGCGCATGGCATCGCCACCGCGCACGATCCGCGACTGTTCGCGCGCGTGAACCGCCTGTGGGCACAACGCGCCGATCTGTCGCTCGATGAGGCGCAGGCCAGGTTGCTGGCGAACAGCCATCGCGGCTTTGTCGATGGCGGCGCGCTGCTCGGGTCGGAGCAGAAGGCGCGGTTCGCGGCGATCCAGCAGGAGCTGTCGGCGCTGTCGACGCGCTTTGGGCAAAACGTGCTGGCGGCGACCGCCGACTGGTCGATGCACCTGAGTACCGAGGAATGCACCGGGCTTCCCGACGCGATGCTGGCGTTGACCGCCGCGCGCGCCGCCGCCGCAGGGCTGACGGGTCATCTCGTCACGCTCGGGCGCGGCGATGTCGAAACCTTTCTTGGCTTTGCCCGCCGTCGCGAGCTGCGCGAGCGGCTGTGGCGGGCGTTCACGGGTCGCTGCTCCGGCGGCGAACACGACAACCGCGCCGATATCGCCGCGATCCTGTCGCTACGACGCGAAAAGGCGGCGCTGCTCGGGCATCGCAGCTTCGCCGCTCATGCGCTGACCGATACGATGGCGGCGACTCCCGACGCGGCCGACGCGCTGCTGCGCCGGGTATGGGTGCCTGCGCTCAGGCGCGCGGGCGAGGAACAGGCCGAGCTGCAGGGGCTGGCGACGCCGGACGGCGTGACGATCGCCGCGTGGGACTGGCGTTATTATGCCGAGCAGGTGCGGCGCGATCGCTTCGCGCTCGATGGCGGCGAGGTGAAGAAGTGCCTGACGCTGGAGCGGGTTCGCGACGCCGCGTTCCGGGTCGCCGGGCGGCTATACGGACTCGCCTTCGCGCTGCGCGACGAGCTGCCGACCTGGCACGCGGATGCACGCGCGTGGGCGGTCACCCGCGACGGGCAACCAGTCGGGCTGCTCTACACCGACTTCGTCGCCCGACCCGAGAAGCATGGCGGCGCGTGGATGGGCTCGTTGCGCGTGCAGGAGGCGATGGACGATCCGGTGCGGCCGATCGTCTATGTCGTCGCCAACTTCGCCGGCGCTGACGCGGGGCTGTCGCTGGACGAGGCGCGGACGCTGTTTCACGAGTTCGGCCACGCGCTCCACGCGCTGCTGTCTGACGTCACCTACCCCAGCCAGGCGGGCACGGCGGTGGCACGCGATTTCGTCGAGTTCCCGAGCAAGTTCATGGAGCATTGGATCGTCGCACCGGCCGTGCTGGCCGAGCTGGGCGTGCCCGATGCGCTCGCGCAGGCGATCGGCCGCGCGGACACGTTCGGGCAGGGCTTCGCGACAATCGAATTTGTCGCCTCCGCGCTCGTCGACCTGTCGCTGCACCGCCTGACCGAGGACACCGATCCGCAGGCGCATGCCGAGCAGCTGCTCTGCGGTCTCGGCATGCCCGGTGCCATCGTCCCCCGGCACGGGCTGAACCACTTCACCCACATCTTCGACGGCGGCTATGCCAGCCAATATTACAGCTATCTCTGGGCGGAGGTGCTCGACGCCGATGCATGGGAAGCGTTCGCGCACGATCCGTTCGACCGCGATCTCGCCGGCCGGTACGCGCGCGAAGTTCTGGCGCGCGGCGACACGCGCGACCCGATGGCTTCGTTCATCGCCTTTCGCGGAAGACCGCCGCAGGAGTCAGCGCTGCTGCGCTCGCGCGGGCTCTGATCGCAAGATATCCGTAACGATTGCAGGAGCATGGCCCCGGCGCGGGTCGGCTCGCGCGCGGGTCGTGGTCGGTTGATCGTCGTTCGCATGCTGTCACTTCGGACAATCGATCGCGATCTGTCGCACCGCTTCGATGGCGACATCGCCGCCCCGATTTGCGCCTCCCGATCTGTTCTGCGGCGGTGACAACTGCCGACCCCGAGCCGCTATACGGCCTCATCGCCGCGGATCGTGCCGGAACGGGGCCAAACGCCAAGCCGTCGCTGACCATCGCCGAGGAGCGGCCGCATTCACCAACATCGCGGGCCAGCTGCGCGCGAGTGTGATCGACAGCTTCACCACGATCGATGCCGACACCAACGGCGACGGCATCGCCGACCTGTCGATCCTCCTGCACACCAACCCCGCCCTCGTCGCAGGCGACTTCATACTCTAGGCGGGCGGGTGTGGACGCACCCGCTCTTCCCATATCTCAGGTTCTCCCCGACCTGCTGCAAGCATTGCGGGACGGGTCGAACGCGGTGCTGGTCGCGCCGCCGGGAGCGGGCAAGACTACGGCCGTCGCCCCGGCACTGTTGAACGAGCCATGGGTCGGCGACGGCGAGATCCTGCTGCTCAGCCCGCGCCGGCTAGCCGCGCGCGCCGCGGCCGAGCGGATGGCGGCGCTGGCCGGCGAGCCGGTGGGGCAGCGGTTCGGCTATGCCACGCGCATGGACAGCCGGCGGTCGGCGGCGACGCGCGTGACGGTGCTGACCGAAGGCATCTTCGTTGCGCGCATTCAGGCCGATCCGGAGCTGGCCGGGGTTGCCGCGGTGCTGTTCGACGAGGTGCACGAGCGCAGCCTGGATGGCGATTTCGGCTTGGCGCTTGCACTCGACGCACAGGGAGGGCTGCGACCCGACCTGCGCCTGCTCGCGATGTCCGCGACGCTCGACGGCGCGCGCTTTGCGACACTGATGGCGGATGCGCCCGTGATCGAGAGCGAAGGGCGTGCCTGGCCGCTGACGCTCAGGCATCTCGGCCGCACCGGCGACCAGCGGATGGAGGACGCCGTCGCCGCCGCGATCCGCCGCGCGCTGGCCGACGAGGCGGGTGGGGTGCTCGCCTTTCTGCCGGGGGTCGCGGATATCGAGCGGGTGGCGGAGCGGCTGGAGCGATTGCCGGGCGACGTCGTGCTGCACCGCCTGCATGGGCAGCTCGATCCCGCCGAGCAGCGCGCCGCGATCCGGCCTGACCCGGACCGCAAACGCAAACTGGTGCTCGCCACCTCGATAGCGGAGACCAGCCTGACGCTCGACGGCATCCGTGTGGTGATCGACTCCGGACTCGCACGCCGACCGCGCTACGATCGGGCGGTGGGGATGACGCGGCTGGTGACCGAACGCGCCAGCCGCGCCGCCGCCGACCAGCGCGCGGGTCGGGCCGCGCGACAGGGGCCGGGGGTGGCCTATCGGCTGTGGGAGGAGGCGGGCACCGCCGGCCTGCCACGCTTCGACCCGCCGGAGATCGCCGAGGCCGACCTGTCGGCGCTCGTGCTCGCCAGCGCGATCTGGGGCGTGGCCGACCCGCGCGATCTGCGGTGGCTCGATCCGCCGACGCCGGCGGCGGTCGCCGAGGCTACGGAGCGGCTGCGCGCTTTGGACGCGCTCGATGCCAATGGTCGGCCGACCGCGCACGGCCGCGCGCTTGCTGCCCTGCCGATGCCGCCGCGCCTGGCGCACATGCTGGTGCGCGCCGGCGAGCGCGGCCTCGTCGGCATAGCGGCGGAGGCGGCGGTGCTGCTGTCGGAGCGCGGGATCGGCGGCACGGATGCGGACCTGATGGAACGGCTGCGGCGCTGGCGTGGCGAGCGGGGGAAGAAGGCGGACGCGGCACGGTCGATGGCGCGGCGGTGGGCAACATCTGTTCCCCTCCCGCTTGCGGGCGGGGTTAGGGGTGGGGATGTGGGCGGCGTTGTTGGGACAGACCCACCCCCAACCCCTCCCGCGAGCGGTAGGGGAGATGCCCTCGCCACCTGCATCGCGATCGCCTTTCCCGATCGCATCGTTCGGCGCCGTGACCCTTCCGGCGAGCAATGGGCATCGTCGGGCGGACGCGGGTTCCGGCTCGACCCTACCTCATCGCTGGCCCGCGCGGAGTGGCTGGCGGTGGCGGAGACGCAAGGGGCGGCAAGCGGCGCCCGCATCCTCGCTGGCGCCGCGATCGATCTCGCAACGATCGAATCGCTGTTCGCCGACCGCATCGAGACGCGCCGGACCGTCAGCTTCGATCCCGGCACGGGCAGCGTCGACGCGCGTCGTGAGCGCTTGCTGGGCAAACTGCGGCTGTCGTCCGGACCTGACGCGAACGCCGCACCCGCAGCGATCGCCACGGCGCTGTCGGCGGGCGTGCGTGAGCATGGCGTGGGGATGCTACCGTGGAGCGAGGCCGCGCAGGCGTTGCGGGCGCGCGCCGCGCACGCCGGGCTGGCGATGGACGACGCGGCGCTGCTCGATCGGCTCGACGACTGGCTCCCACCGCTGCTGACGGGCAAGCGCCGGCTGGATCAGATCGACGCGGGCGCGCTGACCGACGCGGTGCGCAACCTGCTCGACTGGCCTGCCCTCCAGCGGCTCGATCGGCTCGCGCCGGGCGAGTTCGTCAGCCCGGCGGGGTCGCGTCACGCCATCGACTATGCGGCCGAAGGCGGCCCGCGCGTCGAGTTGCGCGTGCAGGCGCTGTTCGGTCTCGCCGAGCATCCGGCGGTGGGCGAGGGAAGGGTGCCGCTGGTGCTCAGTCTCACCTCGCCCGCGGGTCGCCCGATCCAGACCACGCGCGACCTGCCTGGCTTCTGGCGAGGCAGCTGGGCGGCGGTGGCGAAGGAGATGCGCGGGCGCTATCCCCGCCATCCATGGCCCGAAGACCCGGCGAGCGCGTCGGCGACGCTGCGGACGAAGAATGCGGATGCGCGGGCGCGCGGCACGCGATAAGGTGCCGCCCATGCCCACCGCCCGCATCTTTCAACGCCCGAAGAACTCCATGCAGTCGGGCCGCGCCAACACCGACCTCTGGCAGCTGGAGTTCGAACCGGCGGAGCCAAAGCGCGCCGACCCGTTGACCGGCTGGGCGGGCAGCGGCGACACGCGCGATCAGCTGCGGTTGTCGTTTCCGACGGCCGAAGCCGCCATCGCGCATTGCGTGCGTGAGGGCTGGGATCATCACGTCGTGCCCGCGCCGGAGTCGAAGCTGAAGCTGCAGGCCTATGCCGATAATTTCCGCTGACTGAGCATTGCCGCTCAGGTCTCGACCAGCCGATCCGGGATTTCGTTGACATCGTTGCCTTCGCGAGGCGCTTTTTCGGCTAGCACCGCGCCGACGAGTTCGACGGCGGCGATCAGTCCGTCCGCCGTGCGACCGTCGCGCACCGGGCCGAGCAGCGCGGCCATCGCGTCCGCCCACACGTCCTGCGCGACGTGATCGTGGATGGCGGCGTCGGCGATGATCTCCGCCCGCCGCTCTGCGAGTGACAGATAGATCAGCACGCCCGTGCGCCCCCGCGTGCGCCGCTCCGCACCGACGCGGAACAGCGCCAGCGCCTGGCGTCGCACGCGCCGCGTTTTGGTCATGCCGGGCGTCAGGGCGAGGCGTAGCGGGCGATAGGCAAGCAACAATCGTGCGAGCAGGAACGAGAGCACGCCGCCGATCAGCGCGACCACGAAGGGCGCGCCGGCGGGGGGCGCGGACCAGCTTCCCGCGATCAGCCCCCATGCGGCAGCGGCCCACCCGGGCCGCCACGCCAGCAGTGCCGGTACCGCTAGCATCGCCAGCACCGCCCAGTGCAGCGCGGCGTCATGATAGCGGTCGGACTGTTCGGCAACCGCAGTCACGATCTCGCCTGCGCTTGCCTGTTCGGCCGCCGTCACTGCCGCGGTCACGCGCGCGTGATCGGTCTCCGACAACAAGCTCACCACGACCCCGACGCGCCGCCGCCCCCGCCAGAGCCGCCGCCGCCGCCAGAGAAGCCGCCACCGCCCCAGCCGCCGCCGCCGCCTCCGCCAAAGCCACCACCGCCGCCGAAGCCCCCGCCACCCCAGCCACCGCCGCCCCGGCTGCCGCCAAGGCCGCTGCCGATCGACCACAGCACGATAGGCCAGGCGCTGCCGCCGCCCGACCGCCGCGCACGGCGACCGCCGCCGCCGCGCAGCGCGGGCAGGATGACGAGGAAGAACACCAGTCCCCAGAAGATCAAACCGATTGGCAACCCGCCGCCGCTCGTCCCGGCGGGCGCGCGCCGGTGCGTCCGGTCGAACTCGGCCGCCGCCGCGTCGACCCTGGCCTGCGCCTCCTCGGGCGAGGCGCGGAGTTGCGCGACCAGCGCGTCCGTCCCCGTGGTCATCGCACCCGGCACGTCGCCTGCGACGAGCAGCGGCATCATCTGCTCGCGGATCACGCGACCGGCGAAGATATCGGTCACGATCGGCTCCAGCCCGAAGCCGGTCTCGATCCGGGGGCCGCGCCGCCCGGCCGGCTCGTTGGGTGCGATGAACAGGATCGCGCCGTTGTCGACGCCCTTCAGCCCCACGCCCCAGCCGCGCAGCAGCGTCAGGCCGTATTCCTCGATCGTGACGCCCTGCAGGTCGGCGATCGTCGCTACCACCAGCTGCCGCTTGGTGTCGCGCTGCAGCGCCTGCAGCTTCGCGGTCAGGTCCGCCTCGGTCGCCGGCGGCAGCACGTTGGCGGCGTCGACGACCAGCCCGGTGAACGGCGGCAGCGTCTGCGCGGTCGCTGGCGCGGCCAGCAGCGCCAGCGCGAGCAGCCCAGCCCGCATCAGGCTCAGCTCGCATTCCCGAAATTGACCGACGGCGCGATCTCGGCGCCGTCGGTGACCGCCTGAAACGGCACCATCGGCTTGGCGCCGTGGATCACCTTGGCGCCGATCGCGTCGGGAAAGGTGCGGATGCGCGTGTTGTAGGCCTGCACCGCCGTGTTGTAATCGCGTCGCGCGCCGGTGATGCGGTTCTCCGTTCCCTCCAGCGACACCAGCAGGTCGCGATAGCCACCCTGGCTCTTCAGCTCGGGATAGGCCTCCTGCAGCCGCTGCAAGCTGAGTCCGATCGTGCCCTGAACCTGCGCGTAACGCTGGACCTTGACCGGGTCGGTCAGGTCGTCGCCGCTAAGCCGGATGCTGCCGGCGGCGGCGCGGGCCTGCGTCACCTCGACCAGGATCGCCTTTTCCTGCGCGCCCGCCGCTTTCACCGTCGAGACCAGGTTGGGGATCAGGTCCGCGCGGCGCTGATACTGGTTCTGCACATCGGCCCAGCGCGCCTTCGCCTCCTCCTCGGCGGTTGGCACGGAGTTGATGCCGCACGCTGCCAGCGGCGCGAGCAACGCGAGGGGAAGGTAGCGGTACAGCATCGAACGGCGTCTCCTGTTGCCCCTGCTATACGCACGAGCTTGGCGATCGGCCATGCTCGCCATAGGGGCCGTTGGCAGGTGAACTGAAAAGGGTGGCCATGCTGGGGGAATTCAAGACGTTCATCGCGCGCGGCAACGTGCTCGATCTGGCGGTGGCGGTGATCATCGGTGCGGCGTTCGGCAAGATCGTGACGTCGCTGACCGACGACCTCATCATGCCGGTGATCGGGCGCGTGTTCGGCGGGCTGGATTTCTCCAGCTATTTCGTTCGGCTGGGCAACATACCGGCCGGCTATGCCGGGTCGCTGAGTGATTACGGGGCGCTGAAAAAGGCCGGCGTACCGCTGTTCGGTTATGGCAAGTTCGTGACGGAGGCGGTCAGTTTCCTGATCATCGCCTTCATCATCTTCCTGCTGGTCCGCGCGGTGAACCGGATGATCCCCAAGGCCGAGCCGGGGGTCGTCGTTGACCCCGCCGAAGTCGTGCTGCTGCGCGAGATCAGAGACGAGCTGCGCGCCGGGCGAACAGCCTAAACCGTTCGTGTCGAGCGAAGTCGAGACACAGTGTCCCTCGACGATGCTCGGGACGAACGGACGTGGGGTTACGCGGCCACGAGCTGTTTGGCGGTGGCGTCGGCCAGGCTGGTGCCGTCCAGGATGCGCGCGGTCTCGTCGCGCACGCGCAGCATCGCGTGACGGATCGCGCAGTCGGCCACCGAGCGGCAATCGGCGCAGGCGCGGTACGCGGTACGGCTGACGCAGGGGATCAGCGCCAGCGGTCCCTCGATCACGCGGATGATCTCGCCCAGCGAGACGAGGTGGGCGGGGCGCGACAGGCAATAGCCGCCCATCTTGCCGCGATGCGAATGCAACAGCCCCGCCTCGCGCAGGTCGGCCAGGATCAGCTCCAGGAACTTGCGCGGCACGTTGGCCGCGATCGCGATGCGCGTCATGGGGATGGGCGCGCTGCCGGCGGGCGCTTCGGCGAGAAACAGCATGGCGCGAAGCGCGTAACGGGAACGCTGGGTAAGCATGGCGAGCCTATGCCGCCCATTTGTGGCGAGCGAAAGGCTTGCCATTGCACGTTAACTTGCGCGGGCTTATATCGGGAGTGCCGGGTTCGCCCGGCTATGGCGATAAACGGCGATGTACAATAGGCGCAGCGGACCCGGGGGCAGTACCCGGCGGCTCCACCACAAGCCCTTCCTCGGGAGGGTTTTTGATGGGGCCGAACCAGGATCGACGTGTGTTGAAAAGCATCGGCTATTGCTCGGGATGGGACCACCGTGACGGCCTAAACCATAAGTGCCAACGATAACGAAGCACTCGCAATCGCAGCGTAACTGAGGGCCTCACGGCCTAAGGTTATTTTGTAGAAAGCGCGGTCGGACCCACCGGGCAACAGAAGGGAATCCAGCGGCCGCCGGGGGGGCCGGGCAACAGAACCCCCCGGACTTTCTGCAAAAAGCGCGGGGCACCGGGCAACAGAAGCTCCCCACCAGCAAGGCCCAAGAGCAGGCGTAGCTTGCGCGGGGATCAGCCGAGCTGCGGCCGGCAGGTGGCCGAGCTTGTCCTTGGCCATCGTGTCCGACGTCACGGCGCGGCTTTGCCGCGACGCTCCTCGCGCATCACCGCTCCTCCGGCTCCTCGTTGATGATCCAGCTTTCGTTCTGGACGATCACCGACCGGAACGGCCGCCCGCGCGCGTCGGTCGCCGGGCGATAGCGGTAACGCTGCACGATCAGCCGGCAGGTGGTGTCGTCGAGCAGCCGGCTGCCGCTCGATCGCGTCACCTCGCACGACGGCACCCGCCCGTTCACGTCGACCACGAAGCGCACGCCGACCCTGCCGCTGATCCCGCTCTCGCTGGCATCGAGCGGATAGTCGGAGTCACGGATGCGTCCGCCGACCCGGCGCGGCGGCACGTCGCCCGCACCGTCGCCGTCACCGTCGCCGCCCGCGCCGAACCCGTTGCCCTCGCCACCCGCTCCCGTGCCCGGCCCCGGAACGTCCGCCGCCCCGGCGGAGGCGTCCGCGCCCGGTCCGGCGACCGGCGCGACGACGACCGGCGGCGGCGGGATCGGGGTCACGACGATCGGCTTGGG
>NZ_JAQGLJ010000112.1 GCF_028292945.1 Sphingomonas bacterium
TACATTCCCAGCGAGCACGATCCGCTCAGCCCCGCTCCCGGATCGACGCTCACCACCCCGGAAATTCGCGTTCGGCACGTCGTCGATCTGGCGCCGGAAATCTGCAGTCTCGACATCGGCACGATGAACTTCGGCAAGCATGCGGTGCTGAACACTCCCACCCACGTTGCGGCGATGTCCAGGATGGTGCAGGCAGTGGGTACTAAGCCCGAAATCGAAGTGTTCGACATCGGCCATATCGATCATGCCCGGCGAATGATCGAGGACGGCCTCATTGAGGACACTCCGTTCTTTCAGATCTGCCTAGGCGTGCCCGGCGGCGCGCCCGCCACGCCGCAGGCGCTGATCAGCCTGTTGAGCTTCCTGCCAGCCGGCGCGCATTGGGGCGGCTTCGGCATTTCGGCAATGTCGCTGCCGATCGCCGCTCAATGCGTGCTGCTCGGAGGGCATGTGCGCGTCGGGCTCGAGGACAATCTATACCTGCGCCGCGGTGAGCCGGCGCCGGGCAATGCCGCCCTGGTCGAGCAGGCGGCGGATATCGTGCGCACGCTGGGTGGCGAGCTTGCCAGTCCGGACGAAGCGCGCGCTACACTCGGCCTGTCGGCGCGCAGAAGCTGAGCATGCGCTTCGCGACCGACACTGGCGGCACCTTTACCGATCTCGTGATCGAGGGAGATGACGGGCTGTGGCGCGCGTTCAAGGCGCCGACTATTGCCGAAAATCCGGTCGCAGGCGTGCTCGCCGCCCTGCAGCTTGCGGCGGACGAATATGAGCTGACGCTGCGTGAATTGCTCGGCAGCGGCACCACCTTCATCCACGCCACCACCCATGCGATCAACGCGATACTGACCGGCAACACCGCGAGCACTGCGCTGCTGACGACGCAGGGCCATCCCGATGTGCTGCTGCTGCGCGAAGGTGGGCGCCCCGATGCGTTCGATTTCACAACGCCGTTCCCGCAACCATTCGTGCCCCGGCACCACGTGCATGAAGTGCCCGAGCGCGTCGATGCCGACGGCAGCGTCTTTGCGGCGCTCGACGAATCGGCGGTGCGCGCGATCCTTGATCGACTGAAGGCCGACGGAATCGAAGCGGTTTCGGTCTGTCTGCTCTGGTCGATCGTCAATCCCGCGCACGAATTGCGCATCGGCGAGTTGATCGAACAGCATCTGCCGGGCGTGCCCTACACCCTGTCCCACCAGCTCAATCCGATCCCGCGCGAATATCGCCGCGCATCGGCGGCGAGCATCGATGCTTCGCTCAAGCCGATGATGGGCCGCTATCTCGGCTCGCTGACCGATCAGTTGCGCGACGCCGGCTTCGACGGCCGCGTGCTGATGGTGACGTCCCAAGGCGGAGTCATGGATGCTGCGGCGCTGGGCAAAGCACCGATCCACGTTCTAAATTCCGGGCCGTCGATGGCGCCGGTCGCCGGGCGCCATTTCGCGGCAGATGCGGGCGGCAGCGACGTCATCATCGCCGATACCGGCGGCACGACCTTCGATGTCAGCGTGGTCCGCGACGGGCGCATTCCGCTGACCCGTGAACTTTGGGTCGGGCCGCCGATCCTCGGCCATCTTACCGGCTTCCCGTCAGTCGACGTGCGCAGCGTCGGCGCAGGGGGCGGCAGTATCGCCCGAGTCGATTCAGGCGGCGGGCTGCAAGTCGGCCCCGAGAGTGCGGGCGCAAAGCCCGGTCCCGCCTGTTACGGGCGCGGCGGCGCTGAGCCGACGGTCACCGACGCGGCGTTGATCCTGGGCTACCTCGACGCCAGCTTTTTCCTAGGCGGGACGATGCCGCTCGACGTGGCTGCTGCCGAAGCGGCGCTCGAGCGCGTCGCGGCGCCGCTCGGCCTGACCATCGCCGAGGCCGCAGCGGCGATCATCGAGCTGGCGACCGAAACCATGGCGCAGGCGATCCTCCAGATAACCGTGGAGCAGGGCATCGATCCAGCACGGGCGACCTTGGTCGGCGGCGGCGGCGCGGCCGGCATGAATGTGGTCTTCATCGGCCGCCGCCTGGGATCGGCACGGATCGTCGTTCCCGAAGTCGGCTCGACCCTGAGTGCGGCGGGGGCATTGATGTCTGACCTAGTCACCGAGAGGCGCGCCACCGGGCGAATGTCCACTGCGTCCTTCTCCGCCCAGACCGCAAACCGCATCCTCGACGGCCTGGAGCAAAAATGCCGCCGTTTTGCCGATGCACAGGCCAACGATACCGAAAGCGTCAGATATGTGCGCACGGTCGAGGCGCGCTACGCTGACCAGGCTTGGGAGATCGAAGTCGTCCTGCCGATCGAGCGCTTCGGCACCGAGCAGGATATAACCGCGATGCGCGAAGCCTTTGATGTCGAGCATGAGCGACTCTACAATTTCCGCGACGCCAACAGCGCGGTCGAGATCGTCAGCTGGCGCGTCAGCGTTGCCTGTCGCCTGCGCGATGCTGGCGCACGGCGGCTGGCCGAGCCGCCAAGCGAGGCTCCGCGCTCGTCGCGGCCGATAATCCTGCCGAGCGGCGAGCGGATCGACGCGCCGGTCCATCGCTGGTCCGACATGCCAGTGGACGAGCCGTTTCGCGGCCCCGCGATCGTCGAATCCCATTTTACGTCGGTCGCGATCGACCGCGCCGATTTCCGCCGCACCGCAGATGGCAGCCTAGTGATCAACCTATGATTGACGCCCCTGCCCAGCCGACATTGTCAGGCGCCCGGCTATCGGTGCTGCGCAGCCGAATGGACGGCATATCGCGCAAGATGGCCAAGGCGCTTACCCGCGCGGGACGATCGGGCGTGCTCAACCGCGCTAAGGACTTGTCCTGTGCGATCCTCTCGGCCGATTGCGACCTGCTCAGCGCCGCCGACAGCCTGCCGATCCATGTGCTCAGTGGCCCCGATCTGATGGCACAGTCGATGCACCGCCATCATCCCAAGCTAGAGCGCGGTGACGCCTTCCTGCACAATTCGCCATATGAGGGCTGTTCGCACGCGGCCGATCATACGATCCTGATGCCAGTGATCGACGATGCCGGGGTCCATCGCTTCACAGTGCTGGTAAAGGCACATCAGGCCGATATCGGTAACAGCGCACCGACCACATACTTCGCCGGTGCGCGAGACGTCTATGAAGAAGGCGCGCTGATCTTCCCGGCGGTCAAGGTCCAGCAGGATTATGTGATCAACCAGGATATCGTCCGCATGTGCCGCGCGCGGATCCGCGTGCCCGATCAATGGTATGGCGATTTCCTGGCGATGATCGGTGCCGCGCGTTGCGGCGAGAACGACCTGCTCGAGCTCGGGGCCGAAGTCGGTTGGGATACGCTCGACCGCTTCACCGACGCCTGGCTGTCTTATGGCCAGCGACAGATGCGCAGCCGGATCGCCGAATTGCCCGCAGGTAGCGCAACGGCATCAAGCAGGCACGATCCGATGCCTGGCACCTCGCCCGATGGGGTCGAGATTCGCGCGACGGTAACCATAGACCCCGAAACGCAGAAGATTTTGGTCGATCTTACCGACAATCCGGAAGTTTTGCCCTGTGGACTCAACGTGAGCGAGGCCTGCGCTCGCACCGGTGCGCTGATTGGTATCTTCAATACCCTTGGTGCCGGTGTCGCGAAAAATGCGGGCAGTCTCGGTTGTGTCGAAGTATTGATCCGCAACGGCAGTTGTATCGGGGGCGGGAGCCATCCGGTCTCGTTCTCGGTTGCGACTACCAACCTCGCGGATCGCGTCGTCGCTGCCGTGCAAGTCGCGGTCAGTGCATTGCTTCCCGAAGCGGCTCTGGCTGAAGTTGGAGCCGTCAATCCGCCACACAAGGGCGTGGTTTCGGGCGTGGACCCACGCGATGGGCGCTCGTTCATCAACCAATTATTCCTAGGGAGCACCGGCGGCGGGGCATCGGCGCATAGCGATGCGTGGCTGACCTATTCGCACGCGGGCAACGCCGGCATGTCTTTCGTGGACAGCATTGAGATGACAGAGATGCACCATCCTTTGCGGGTGTTGCGGCGCGGACTGGTCGCCGACAGCGAAGGCGCAGGCCAGCATTGCGGCGCGCCATGCCTTTCGGTCGAACTTGGACCCACGCTGGGTAACCTTGAAATATCCTATGTCAGCGATGGGGTGATCAATCGTGCACAAGGCGTGTGCGGCGGGCTTGAAGGTGGTGCGGCGGCCCAGGTGAAGCGCGTGCCGGGGAAAGCTGATCAACCTCTCCCCGGACATGGCCGCCTGACGCTACGCCCCGGCGAAACCGTGCTGTCGACAGGCACCGGCGGCGGAGGATTTGGCGATCCGCGCCACCGGAATCCCGAACGGGTGCTCGCCGACGTATTCGATCGCCGCGTGTCCGCAGCGCGCGCGCGCGACACCTATGGCGTCATCATTGTCGACGATCGCGTCGACATCAGCGCCACTGAACAATTTCGCAACCAGGGGCCTCTACCTTGAAACTTGAAAATCAAGTCGCGCTGATCTTCGGCGGCAGCTCGGGCATAGGCAAGGCCACCGCGCTGCGTCTTGCGGCCGAAGGCGCTACCATCGCAGTGATCGCTAGCGGCGACATCGCCAAGGCGAATAAGGTCGCAGCCGAAATCACACGAAACGGCGGCAAGGCAAGGGGTTTTACCGCCGACGTCCGCTCGGTCGCTTCGATCCGGAAGGTTGTGGCCCAAGTCGAGCAGAGCGTGGGACCGATTGATATCCTGGTCTACTCAGCCGGGGTATATTACCCGACACCGTTGGGAGACATGGACGAAGACCAGTTCGACCAGATGATCGATATCAATTTCAAGGGTGCCTTCTTCGCGATCGACGCCGTTTCCGAAGGCATGAAGCTGCGAGGCCGCGGGCGAATCGTCAATCTCGCCTCAGTCGCGGCATATCGTGGCTCCTCGGCGTATCCGCTCTATGCCGCCACAAAGGCGGCCATCATGATGTTGACCCGCTCTCTGGTCGGAAAGCTGGCGCCGCACGGCATTCACATCAACGCGGTCGCTCCGGGCAACACGGCGACCGCGCTCAACGAGAATGATAGGGTTGGCGAGGGAAGCGCCGAAATCCTGGCAGCCAAGGCCCGACTGACGCCGAGCGGCCGCACCTATTCGCCGCCGGAGGAGATTGCGGCGACGATCTTCTTCCTGGTTTCCGGCGAGGTGAACGCAATGCATGGCGCGACCATACTCGCCGACGAAGGCCTGTTCGCCGGAATGTAAAATGATATGATGTTGAAATTATATTT